>JAHIKV010000250.1 GCA_018897395.1 Planctomycetota bacterium
AAAAATCTTGGCAACGCACTGAAATGTTCGTTTAACCCGGAGCCAACGGCGACGGTGTGGAGATGGAGTAGTCTTTTCCAGTTATCTCCGTCGCCGTTGGCTCCGGGTTAAACGAAAATGCCAAGAAAAATTGCCGCGCCCTATCCCCCTTCCTCCCTTTCCCCCTCCCTCCTCCTCCCGTAAAATGCAGGGGTTATGTCCTACCGTTCCATAAAGCGCGTTCTCGGCGAGACCAGCCTGGAGCGGAAGTGCCGCTTCCTGTTCGGGGCCTGTCTGCTGCTGCTGATTACCGCCAGTTTCTGGTGGTACGGCAATCGGACCAATAAGATCATCGACGAGCAGAACCGAAACACGGGCCGGCTGCTGGTGGACCAGGAAATGCAGGTGCGGCACTGGAGGGGCCTGGAGAACGAGCAGTCCAAACAATTAGTGCAAGACTTGTCGGCGGCGTTCAGCAAGCAACCGTACAAGCTGAAATTCATCCTTCCGAAACCGTCCTCCTTGAGTGACGAAGACCGTGAAGATTACTCCCCGCGGGGAGCGTTCGAGGAAGAAGTTCTCAAACGCTTTCTGGGAAACAAACCATACAATCCCTCGGATCCGGTGGAGTTTGCCGAGCGGCATTCCCCGGACGGCAACAGCTACTACTACTACCAGCCGATCCGCGCCACGATTGACCGATGCTTCAACGCATGCCATCAGCCCTTGGGCAAGGTGACCGGCGAACCTTCCCTCCTCAATGCCGGCGTCGGCAAGTCGATGGCCGAGTCCGTGGGCGATCTGATGGCGGTGGCGAAATTGACGATCTCCACCGAGCCGACTCGCAAGAGCATCAACTTGAATCAAGCCATTTTGATCGCCACGGCCATCATCACCGTTTTTCTGGCGATGGTCGCCTCCTACGTCATCGTCCGCTACGTCATCGTCAAGCCGCTGCGCCATCTGCGCGACGTGAGCGACGCCATCGGCCAGGGAAACACCTCGCTGCGGGCCGACATCCACACGGGAGACGAGTTCGAGGAGTTGGCCGTGGCCTTCAACCGCATGTTGCGCCATCTCACCACTGCCCAAGAGGAACTCCGCCGGGCGAACGTCAGTCTCGACGGCAAGGTCGACGAACTGGCCCAGGCCAACATGCGGCTCTACGAGCTGAACATGCTGAAGAGCGATTTTCTGGCCACCATGAGCCACGAACTGCGCACCCCGCTGAACAGCATCCTCGGCTTCAGCGAGGTCCTCGACTCGATCGACTCGATCGACGAGAAACAGAAACGGTACGTGCAGAACATCCAGAAGTCGGGCAAAACGCTGCTGGAGATGATCAACGACATACTCGATCTGGCGAAAATCGAAAGCGGCAAAATGGAGACCCGGCTGAGCGACTTCCGCGTTGCGCACGTGGTCGCGGCCCAATGCGACATGGCCCGGCCGCTGGCCGAACGGAAGAACATCGACCTGGAATGCCGCGTCGAGGCGGAGTTGCCACCCTTGCATCAGGACCAGGTGCGGGTGCAGCAAATACTGAACAACCTGCTGTCCAACGCCATCAAGTTCACGCCCGAGGGGGGCCGCGTCATGGTCGCCGCCCGACGCGACGAGGAGGACTTTCTGGTGCTGAGGGTTAGCGACACCGGCGTGGGCATCGCGCCCGAGGACCAACAAACGATCTTCGAGAAATTTCGTCAGGGACGCACCGCCGTGCCCGGCGGAGACACCATGACCCGCGAACATTCCGGCAGCGGACTGGGGCTGTCGATCGTCAAAGAGTTGTGCCGCCTGCTCGGCGGAGAGGTCTCGGTCCAGAGCGAATTGGGGAAGGGGAGCGACTTCTCCGTCCGCCTGCCCTGGACCCTCGAAGAACAGCCCCGGCTGGACGCGGCGATCGTCGCCGGCTACGAAGAGTTCGCCAAACAGCGGTTCGACCAAACGCGGGCACACGAGCCGTCGGCATAGAACGATAAATCGAACCGCTAAGAATCCTGATGATTGACGCATTCCATGAGCAATTCTTCCGCACCCGATGTTCCCGAAGTCCAACTCTTCACCGACGGCGCGTGCAGCGGCAACCCCGGGCCGGGCGGCTGGGCCTTCATCCTCCGACACCTGGCCTCCGGCAAGGAAAAAGAAACCTCCGGCGCCGAACGTGAGACGACAAACAACCGCATGGAACTGACGGCCGTCATCCGCGGCCTGCAATCCTTGAAGCGGCCCGTCGCCGTCGAACTCGTCACCGACAGCACCTACGTCGGCAAGGGACTGACCGAATGGCTGCCGAAATGGAAAGCCAACGGCTGGCGGCGCCGCGAGAAGGGACGTTGGGCCGAGGTGAAAAACGAAGACCTCTGGCGGCGGCTCGACACTCTGCTCGGCCGACACCGCGTCCGGTTCACCCACGTCCGCGGCCACGCCGGACACCCCGAAAACGAACGTTGCGACAAACTCGCCGTGGCGGCGTATCGGAAGTTTCTGAAAAAGTGAAACACAATGGACGAGAGATTCGAGTTCGGTAGGAACTGGCGCCGCTTTCTCCATGCGGTGAACGACGAACGGATCGAGCGGGCGAAACGCTCGTTGCAAACCGCGCTCGGCGTCGAGTCATTGGAGGGCAAAACCTTTCTCGACGCCGGCTCCGGCAGCGGCCTGCTCTCGCTGGCGGCAAGAAAACTCGGCGCGACGGTCCGCTCGTTCGATTTCGACCCGGAGTCGGTCGCCTGCACAAACCGGCTGAAGGAACTTTACTTTCCGAATGACCAGCGCTGGACCATCGAAGAGGCATCCGTGCTCGACGCCGATTATCTTCGACGGCTGGGGCGGTTCGACGTGGTTTATTCCTGGGGCGTGTTGCACCACACGGGCGACATGTGGGCGGCCCTGGGCAACGTCCTCCCGCTGGTCCTCGACGGCGGATTGCTGTTTGTCTCGATCTACAACGACCAGGGGCGGGCGAGCCTCGCGTGGCGGTGGATTAAAAAACTATACAATCGAACGCCAAGCCCGTTGAGGCCGTTGATCCTGCTCCCATGCGCGGTCCGGCTTTGGGGTCCGACGATGGCCCGCGACCTGCTCCGCCTAAAACCCTTCCGCACTTGGCGCAGTTACCGGCAAGAGCGAGGCATGAGCCCCTGGCGCGACCTCCTCGATTGGGTCGGCGGTTATCCGTTCCAGGTCGCCCGGCCGGAGGAGGTAGTGGACTTCTGCCGAGCGGCGGGGTTAGAATTGCTGAAGTTGAAAACTTGCGGCGGCGGCCACGGCTGCAACCAGTTCGTTTTCCAAAGAAGGAATCCTCGCCATGACACCTGATCCCGACCGTTCCGAAACGCTGCTCTCGGTCGCCGACGAGATCGAAGCGGCGGCCATCGTGGGCTACTTGGATCAATGCGGCATCCGGGCCTTCGCCGCCGGAGGCTACACCTCGGGCTTCAAGGCCGAAGCCCCCGGAGACGTAAAAATCCTCGTCAAACAAGCGGACCTCGACCGCGCGCGGAAGGCGCTGGCGGAGAATCAAGAGCATGAAAGCGTTGTTGATTGGTCGAATGTGGACGTGACGAAGCAGGAAGAAGAGCAACAGCCCGCGAACAAAGGTGCCGGCGCCGATGGGAATCAGTGCGTTGTCATGAATTACTCTTGGTTGATTCTTGAATTGTTGGGCATCACAATTTGTCTTATTATCTGGCTGTTCACGCGAGACCTCGCGCCTTTGACTTATGCCGTCACAGCCGTCGTGTTCATTGGACTTGTTTATAAGATGTCTCGGCGCTTAATACTCCGACACTGACTTCCAACAAACTTCGGCCGGCAAACAAAAAGCCGCTTGCGGCTTCGCAAGAGCCGCGAAAATGCTGGTGGGGCTGCGCTGCGCTTGTCCCACTCTACTTTCTTCGCAAACCTGCGGCCGCGGCCAGCGCGACCACCGGCATCACGACGGCGCGCATCCGCATGTCGGTCCAGAACACCGCGTGAACCGCCGTCAGGCAAGCGACTAAGAGCAGACCCCAGAGCCAGTTGGTGGAGGGCGGAAGGCGGAGGGCGGAAGGCGGAATCCCAAGGGCTGGCCGCTTAAGCGGCCAGTTGGCGGAAGGCGAAGGGCGGAAGGTGGAGATGCGACGGAGGCCGACTACCGCCAGCAGAAACTCCAATATGTACCAGACCGCCACGGCGTAACGCGCCAGCCGGCGGGCGAGCGATTCGTCCGTGACGACCCGATGCGGCAGCGGCGACCAGAATCGGCCCAAACGGACCAGACACGAGTAGGCGAACGTGCCCGGTTCGCGGTGGATGGTCTGCCGGGCCTCGTCGTATGCCAGCCGATCGGCGGCGATTTCATTGCGTGGACGGCGTTGCTCCCACTCGGCGTTGAACTCGTCGGCCCGCCACACGTCGCCCCATGGGCCAGTGCGGAGCCATCGATAGAACTCGGGGTTGTTGGCCAGCAGCAGCGTGTATCCGCCGTGCGTGGTGGTGGCGATCGGCCGGCAAAATTGCATCTGGTTGCGGATAATCCAAGGACTAAGCACGACCGCCGCGCCGAGCGCGAAGGCCGCGGGAAGGCGGAGATTGCGAAAAACTCTTCCGGGGGCTGTTCCGGGGGCTGTTAGCCCCCGGCTATTTTTATTGTTCTGAAGCAGCCAGAGGATGACGCCGACGGCGAGTATCCAGAGCAACGTTGTCGGCCGGCAGAGCGCGCCGAGGGCCAGCACGGCCCCGGCAAGCATGGTAGCAGGCACCGACCGTTTAGCGGCCGACGGCACGTCGGCCACTGACGATGGTGCGGTAGTTGTACTGCCGCACCGCTGGTCGTTCGGCCGGGGGCGGCAGTTCAACTGCCGCCCCAACGATGAACCTACCCAAGTCAGCGCGATCAATCCGACGACGGCCAGCAGCGCGGCCGCCGTTTCGGTCATGATTTGCGTCGATTGGAACAGAAGGATCGGATCGCAGGCGACCAGTAGCGCGGCCAGCGCCGCGCCGCGGCGGCCCAATCCCCACCAGTTCCCCAACACGAAAACCAACCCAACGGTGGCCGTGCCGAGAAGCACGTGCAACAATCCGACGCCCAAGCGGCAGTAATCCCCCATAACCACGCAGCCGGTCAACATCAGCGGATAGAGGGGCGGACGGAAGGCCGTGGGCGTCGCGCCGTCGCCGAAAGTGCCGTGTTCGACGATGTTTTCCGCCAGCCGTCGATAATCGTCCGTATCGGCCGTCAGTGCGTCCGGGGTGAACAGCAGCACGCCGCCGCGGACCAGCAATGTCAGCAAGAGAAGGGTGAAGAGAGAAGAGAGAAGAGAGAACGGGGGAAAGCGAGGAGCGACACATGGCTGGTTTTCCTCTTCTCTCTTCTCTCTTCTCTCTTCTCTTTTCTGTTCCATGATGAGTTGAGTTCTCCGCGTCTAATTCATTGTTGCAGCGAGTATAATAGAACGTTCAGTCCGATCCGGGCGGCGTCTTCGCGGGTGTAGCCGCGGCACTCGAGCGTGGCGTGTTTCTCCAGCGCGCAGCTCAGATCGAAGGGGGAAAAGACCACGCCCCAGCGGTCGCCGAACTTGATGCCTTCCAGGTCGGGCGGGACTTTGCGTATATTGTCCTTCAACGGCTTTCCTTCCCCGGCCGACTCGGGGTCGCGGCGCGAAACGATCCGCAGGTCGGACCCGCCGTACTTCGTGCTCAGCAGCGGATCGTCGGCCGCGATGCGTTCGAGTTTATGGTCGGGAAAGACGGCCGCCATTTCGCGTCGGAACGACTCGCTGAACGCCCGGCTCGCACAGATCGAGTCGGCCAGCACCATCCCGCCGCGTTCGAGGTACAGTTTCAGCCGCTTGCGTTCGGCGTCGGTCAGTCGGAAGGCGGTCCGCCCGTGCATGAACACCAGGTGGTGGTCCAGCAGGGCGTCGTCGGTGATGGCCAGCGGCTGCTCGCGGACGTGTGTTCGGAGCCGCAGTTGGTCGGCGGCGGCGTCCATCAGGTTGACGACTGCCCGTGGAGCGGAGTTGCATCCGCCGGGGTGTCGGAGCGTGGCGACGTACAAGCGGCCGCGTTCGATCCGGTCGCTTGCCCGGCGAGTGGTCTTCGATAGGAAGAAATCCTCCTTGGACTTCAGCTCCCGATTGGTGGCGTAGGCCAGGATGTTGATGCCCAGCGCCATCGCGGCGTCGATCTGTTCCTGGACCACTCGGCTATATTTTTTTTCCCGCCCCGGGCGCGACAGTTCCCAGAGACAGGAGAGCGATGGCGGCGGATTGCCCGGCGGGTCGACCGGGGCATGGATTACGCTCGTGCGGCAACCGAACTCGACGCCCCAGAGCGGCCGCAATTGACGCGGATCGACTTTCTCCTCGGCGTACCAGATTGGGTGCTCCGGCTCGAGCAGCCGCAACTTGTATTCCGGCTCGGGAAAGACCTGCCGCATCAATTCTCGGAAGCCGCGGTCGAAGCCGGTCCCGCCGCAATACCCTTCGGCCAGCAGGAATCCGCCTCGGTCGAGGTAATCGCGGAGTTTTTGGGCCAGTTCCTTTTGCTCGGCGGGCTGTTGGGGCAACGGGCTTAGGCTGCCGCAGAGGTAAAGCACCGGCGTCTGCAACAGGTCTTCGACGTCGGCCAACCGCAGATCGATCACCTGCCAGGTCATGTCTCGCTTCCAGCCACGTTCAACGTAGCCGGTCAGATTGGCCACGTCGCCGCGGTGCCGGTTCCAATCGTTGCCCGCGCCGTGTTGCAGTTTTCCCAACAGCACGGGCCAGCGCCCCTTGGAGAGAAACAGCAGGGCGAACGAGGTGCCGACGATGGGTTGAGTTTCCGCGCCGCCCATGCCGGTCCAATATCCCGACAGCCCGTCTTGCCGGCGGACCAACATCTCGGCGCCTTCGCGGTACCAGTCGGCGCGGTTTGGCTGCCCCTGTCGTGAAGGCAGTGGTATGAACCGCCGCGCGGTGAGCCGGCCGACTCGCTCGAGGCCGTAGAGATAGTAGAGCAGCCAGATTTGGTTGCCTGGATTGCGGCTGATGGAGTAGTGTTGTCCGAGCCATCGCAGTCCGTTTTCGACGCGGTCGGCAACGTCGTCCTCGCCGCCCGGGCAACAGTCGATCCGCTCGCCGACCACCCGCGCGTCGCAGGCGCTTACTTGGCCCGAGGCGATCACCAGCGAGGTGATTCCCGCGCAGGTCATGCTTCCGGTGCCGGGCTGTCTCAGCTTGTAGCCCCAGGAGCCGTCCGCGTTTTGGGACTCCTTTCCACTCCAATAATTTTTGGCCAAGAGCCAGGTTCGGGAATTCGCCGGCACGCCGACTCGCTCCGCCTCGTGGAGCGCCAACAGCGCGAATTGGGCATTCGAGTTGTCCCCCTCGCCGCTGCAACCGGGGCAGGTCGAATAGGTCCACGCGCCTTTGTACGGGCCGGCGGCGATTTGGTTGCCTTCGAGCCACTTCACGTTGCTGCGGATGAGCAGTCGGTCTTTTTCCGGCTCGGCGCGGGCGAAGACCATCGTTTGCAGCGCGACGACGTAGGTCTTTTCGGACTTGATCTTGCGAAGGTAAATTAGCGCCTTTTGCATCGTTTCATCGTCCGGCGCGACGCCGGAGTTCAACAATGCCAAGGCGCTAAGCGAACTGATGCCCCCCTCGAATCCGAGGGCGTCGATCCACGAGCCGTCGGCGCGTTGCTGCCCCTTGAGGTAATTCACCCCGCGGTCGATCGCCTGCCGGACCTGCTCGGCGGCGAGTTCCGCCCGCACAGTCCCTACAATCGCCCCGAACGACCAAGTGGCAAGCAGAGGAATGGCCGTCAGACGCATCATGCGGGAACTCCTTCCTGCCGACTGCCGAAAAAATGGGATTATCGGGACCATAAGCATCTTAGAATTAAGCAGTTAAGTCGGCAACCACCCGGCGCCGGCCCTGGGTGATTTCGTCGGCCGCATGTAGAATGATACCATTGTGTTTAGCCGCCGCGTCCACGCGGCGAATACGACTGCGCGCTTACGATCGACCACGACGGAGTAACAACGCCGCGTGGACGCGGCGGCTAAACATTGTCCCGAACCCCGACCCCCGATCCCCCCTATGTCCACCGTGAAACCGCGAAACCTCGGCGACGTGTTGCAGGAGTTCAGCCAGCACCGCCGCCTGATGCAGGAAGAGTTGCAGAAAGTCATTGTCGGCCAGAACGACGTGATCGAGCAGATGTTCGCCGCCATCTTCACCCGCGGCCACTGTCTTTTGGTCGGCGTGCCGGGACTGGCCAAGACGTTGCTGGTCAGCACGTTGGCCCGCATCCTCGACGTGCAGTTCAAGCGGATCCAGTTCACGCCCGACCTGATGCCCTCGGACATCACCGGCACGAACGTGTTGGAGGAGGACGAGCACGGCCGCCGGGATTTCCGCTTCGTCCAGGGACCGGTGTTCACCAACATCCTGCTGGCCGACGAGATCAACCGCACGCCGCCGAAGACCCAGGCCGCGCTGTTGCAGGCGATGCAGGAGCGGGAAGTGACCGTCGGACAGGAGACCTATCCGCTGCCCGACCCGTTCTTCACCATCGCCACGCAGAACCCGATCGAGCAGGAAGGGACATACCCGCTGCCCGAGGCCCAGTTGGACCGCTTCATGTTCAACATCAAGGTCGATTATCCCTCGGCCGAGGAGGAGCAGCGGATACTGGCCACCACCACCCGCGGCGAACGGCCGGAGGTCCGCAAGGTCCTCTCGGGCAAGGCGATCATCAACCTGCAAAACCTGGTGGGCAAGGTGGCCGTGAGTGAGTACATCGTGCAGTACGTCTCGCGGCTGGTCCGCTCCACTCGGCCGAAAGACTCCTCGGCGCCCGAGTATATCCGTGAGTTGGTCGATTGGGGCGCCGGTCCGCGGGCCGGCCAGTTTTTGATCCAGGGGGGCAAGGCGCTGGCGGCGATGGACGCCCGCTTCTCCGTGGCCATCGAGGACGTGCAGAAGGTGGCCATCCCGGTCTTGCGCCACCGCATCAGCACCAACTTTCAAGCCCAAGCCGAAGGCATGACCAACGAAGACATCATCGAGCGTCTGATCCGCGAGACCCCGCCGCCGGTCATTCCGAAGTACGAGGGATAAGGTTGGCAATAGAACCGACGTACATACTTGTAGAAGGTATCGAAGCCATGAAAACGAGCAATATCAGATGTTTGTTCTACATAACTCACATCGACAATGTGACATCAATCGTCCAAAGAGGACTCTTGTCGCATGGCGAGGTCGAACGCCAACAGGTTCTGTTTACTCCGATATACGACAATTCCATCGTCAGCCGGAGAAAGGAGAAATCCACGCCCGACGGGCGGAGCCTGTGGGATTACGCAAATCTCTATTTTCAACCGCGCAATCCGATGATGTATCGCGTGGTCCACGAAAAGAAAAAGGAATCCTTGGCTGTTGTAGCAGTCCGCCCAGCCGTTATGGAGACGGCCGGCGTGCTAATAACTGACGGAAATGCGGCCAACTCGCCAACGCAATTTTTCAACTACTCGGAGGGAATGAAGGTCATTTCGGCAAACTGGAAAACTATTCAGAGCGAGTGGTGGAGTCGGGAGGACGGCTCCAAGCGAAGGATCATGGCGGAATGTCTCGTTCCCGGCCAAATAAACCCGGAATATATCGAGGCAGTCTATGTTCCCAATATGGAAGCCAAGAATAAGCTGGATCAAGAGCTGCGCAACATGAAAGTGAATATTATCCCCGAACCGAAAATGTTCTTCCAGCCCCGGTTCGCCAAACGCGTCGGGGAAAATATCTCGCTGATTGAAGGAGACATGTTCTTTTCAAACTTGCATACCCTGACCATCAGCGTCAATCTGCAGAGCATCATGGGAAAAGGCTTGGCGTCGCGTGCGAAATATCAGTTCCCGGGTGTATACGTGAAATACCAGGACGCTTGTCGTGCAAGGCAGCTCCGAATAGACCGGCCATATTTGTACAAAAGGGAATCTTCTCTGGATGAAGAACTTGCTGATTTGGATATTCCCCTGGAAAGTCCGAACGCAGTCAAATGGTTCTTGCTCTTTGCGACAAAACGAAAATGGAGGGAGGATTCCAGACTCGAAGACATCGAAACCGGGCTGGGCTGGGTGCGAGAGAACGCGATACAGGAGGGTATCAAGTCGTTGGCGCTCCCCGCACTTGGGTGCGGATTGGGAAATCTCGATTGGCGCGACGTGGGGCCGCTAATGTGCCGATATTTGCACGGCATTGGCTTCGACGTTGCGATTTACCTGCCACGAGAAAGAAACATTCCGCGGGAATATCTGGAAGACAAGTACCTTCTTCGCGAGGCTCCGTGAGAGCCCATGCCGTCCGCCGAAAAATACCTGAAGCCGGAAGTAATCCGCCAGATCAAGCGGCTGGACCTCCGCGCGCAGTTCATCGTGAAGGGTTTCTTGCAGGGGCTTCACGCCAGCCCGTTCCACGGCTTTTCGGTCGAGTTCAGCGAACACCGCAAGTACACCCCCGGCGACGACCCTAAGGACATCGATTGGCTGGTCTACGCCAAGACCGACAAGTATTACGTCAAGAAGTTCGAGGCCGAGACGAACGTCACCGGCTACCTGGTGATGGACCTGAGCCGCTCGATGGACTACACATACCGGCAGGAGCTGACCAAGTTCGACTACGCCATCTGCCTGGCCGCGGCGCTGTGCTACTTGATGGTCCATCAGCAAGACCCGGTCGGCCTGCTTACCTTCGACCGGAAGATACGCCACAGCCTGCGTCCCAAGGCGCGGCGGAGCCAGATCGGCGACGTGCTCTCGCTGTTGGCTAACCTCAAGCCGGAGGGCGAGACGGACATCGCCCAGAGCCTCGTCCAAGTGGCGGCCATGCTCCGGCACGCCAGCCTGGTGATGATTTTCTCCGATCTGTTGGCCGACCCCGAGCCGGTCATGCAATCGCTCTACCGGCTGCGGCACGGCGGGCACGACGTGATCCTATTCCACGTGCTGGACGAGGCCGAGGTCAATTTCCCCTTCCGGGGCATGGTCGAGTTCGAGGAATCAGAGAGCCGTCAGCTAATGACCCTCGACGCCGACGGCTTCCGCGGCGCGTACCTATCCGAGGTCGAGTCGTTCCGCGAAAACTATCGCCGCGAGTGTTATCAGGCCGGAGTGGACTATGTGCCGCTTGACACCAGCATGCGCTTCGATCGGGCGCTGGCGGAATACCTGATGCGGAGAAGCGAGCGGGGGTAATGTGTTTAGCCCCGGCGTCCTCGCCGGGAAATATCAGTGGATAACAAGAACATTTTGATTACGGCAACCAACCGCTTGCGGTTTCGCAATCAATCTAGCCCGCGATGACCTTCGTTCATTTATCACTCTTGGCCGGGACCGCGCTTGTGGCGCTGCCGATCGTGCTGCATTTGATCATGCGGCGTCGGCCGACACGGCTGGAGTTTCCGGCGCTGAGGTTCATCCAGCGGCGGCACGACGCGAACCGGCGTCGGCTCCGGTTGCGCCATTTGCTGCTGCTGTTGCTTCGGGCGGGGGCGATCGCGCTGCTGGCCTTCGCGCTGGCCCGGCCCAGCGTTAAACTGCCCGGCGCCACCGGCGCCCAGGAGGCGCCGGTGGCCGCGGCGCTGGTCTTCGACGCCGCGCCGCATACGCAATATCGGCACGAGAACCAGACCCGGCTCGAAGCCGCCCAAGACCTCGGCCAATGGCTGTTGACGCAATTGCCCGAGCAGAGCGAGATCGCGGTGCTCGATACACGGTTGGGGTCGGCCGCCGCGTTTTCGCCCGACCGGGGCGCGGCCAAGGATCGGATCGCGCGGCTGGCAAGCGTGGCCAACTCGCGGTCACTGCCCGAGATGTTGGTTGCCGCCGCGAAACTCCTGAAACAGAGCGGCCTCTCGCGGAAAGAGATTTACGTCTTCACGGACCTATCGCGCGGCTCGTGGCCGCTGGAACAGTCCGCCGCGCTGCGGAAACAGATCGAGACAATCGGCGACTGCGGCGTGTACGTCGTGGACGTGGGCGTTACGGACCCGACCGACTACGGCCTGGGCGAGACGCGGCTTTCCGCCGAAGTTCTGTCCAGCAACGGCACGCTGGGGATCGAGAGCGGGCTATCGTGCGTCGGCCAGTCCGCCAAGCGCGGCGTCGAACTGTATCTGTTGGACGACGACGGCAAACCGCAAAAGCGGAGCGAGCAGAGCGTCGAGGCCGCGCCGGGAGAGCTGCGGCCGGTCGAATTCCGCATCGGAGGGCTGGAGCCGGGCACGCATCAGGGGTTCTTGCGGATCGTCGGCCAGGATGGGCTGGAAGCGGACGACTCGCGATATTTCACCTGCGAGGTCAAGCCGGCGTGGCGGCTGCTGCTGGCCGCGCCGAAGCCGGCCGAGCGGTACGCCCTGTTCCTCGCCGAGGCACTGGCCCCGGAGGTCTATCGCCGCCGCGGCGTGGCCCGGTTCGATTGCGATACATGCGACCTGGACTCGCTGGCCGAGCGGCCGTTGGCCGATTATGCCGCCGTGTGTCTGCTGGACCCGACGCCGCTCGGGCCGGCGGTTTGGAAGAAGCTGGCCGATTACGCCGCGGAAGGTCGCGGCGTGGCGATCTTTCTCGGCCGCAACGCATTGCCGCTCGACTCGTTCAACGAGCCGCAGGCGCAGGAATTGCTGCCGGGCAAATTGCTCCGCCAGGCGCGTCGCCCCGACGGCGAGCTGCACTTGGCCCCGCGCGACTTTCAGCATCCGGTCCTCTCGGTCTTCCGCGGCCGCTCCGGTTCGGTTCCCTGGGAAATGTTCCCGGTGTTCCGCTACTGGGAACTCGACCAAACGGCAAAAGGCGTGGGCGTGGTGACGCCCTTCAACGACGGCCGACCGGCGCTGCTGGAACGCACGGTAGGCCGAGGCCGGGCGCTGACGATGACCACGCCCGTCTCCGATCGGCCAAATAATAAGCCTTGGAACCTGCTGCCGGTGGGCGAGGCCTGGCCGTTTATGATCCTCGCCAATCGGACGGCCTCCTACCTGGTCGGCGGCAGCGACGAACATTTCAATTACCTCGCCGGCCAGACGGCCGTTATGCAACTTGATCCCGCCCAGCAGCGACGCGGATATCTGCTGTTCACGCCGGACGGCATGAGCACCCCCTACCCGGCCGTGCTCGATCGCCGCGAGTTGCCGATCACCACGACCGATCTGGTGGGCAACTACCGGCTCCTCTCGGGCGGCAAAGGGCAGGTGGACCTCGGCTTCAGCGTCAATTACGCCCCCAAACAGACGCAACTCGAACGCATCGCCGAGGGGGAGTTGTCCGGCATTTTCGGCCCCGTGAAGTATCGTCTGGCCCGCACCCGCCAGCAGATCGACCGCGACATCAGCGCCGGCCGCGTGGGACGGGAGTTGTTTCCGCCGCTGATCCTGATTGTCGCGTTGATATTGGCGTTGGAATCGCTTGTTTCAAACCGGTTTTACAAGGAGTGAGGAGTTGTCAGTTTTCAGTGGTCAGTTTTCAGTTATTGGACCTTAAACTTGTTATCGCTGCGCGGACGCAGCGGCTAAACCAAAGCACAATCCAATCCCCAATCCCTAATCCCTAATCCCTTTTGTCCCCCATGTTCCGACTTTCCTTCTATCCCGTTTTCGACAGCTACCTGCTGGTGGCGCTGGCCGCGCTGTTGCTGATGGGATTGATGTGGTTCGGACCGAGCCGGGAGCGGACGAGCCGACGGCAACGCACGATGCTGGTCCTGCTCCGCGCGGCCGTGATCGCGCTGGCGGCGCTGGCCATGCTCCGGCCGACGCTGATCTACACCCGGACGACGAAACAAGCGGCCACCTTGGTCGTGTTGGCCGACCAGTCGCGGAGCATGTCCGTGCCCGACGCGGTGGGCGGCAAGACCCGCTGGAAGGCTTTGCGCGACACGCTCGGAGACGCCGCCGACGAGTTGAGCAATCTGACTCGCGAGTTCGAGTTGAAGGCATACGCCTTTGACGACGAAGTGCATGAGGTGGACGTGGAGCAGGGGCGCCTCGATCTGCCCCAGCGGCCCGAGGGACCGCAAACCGCAATCGGGGCATCGTTGGAAGACGTGTTGCGACGCGAGGCGGGCAAACGGCTCCTCGGCGTGGTGCTGCTCAGCGACGGCGCGCAACGGGCACACGCGCCGCGCGACCTGCCGCCGCAGACCGCCGCCGTCAGGCTCAAGCACCTCGGCTACCCCTTGTTTACCTTCCCCCTGGGCCAGTCGCGCGGCCTGGGCGACGCGCGCGACGTAGCCGTCAAGGACTTGATCGTCAATTCCAGCGTGTTCGTCAAGAACGAATTGGGCATCGGCGGCCAGGTCCGCGTCGACGGTTACGTGGGCGTCGATATTCCGGCGCGAGTGTTGTTCGAGACCGCGCCGGGAAAGATGGAAGTCGTTGCCCAAGAGAAGATCAAAGCCGACGCCGACGGACAGCTCCTTCCGGTCCGCCTCAGCTACGTCCCCCAAACGCCGGGCGAGTTCAAGCTCACGCTGGAGGCCGCCGGGCAGTCCGGCGAGTTGGTGACCAACAACAACGAACTGAGCACCTTCGTCAATGTGCTGGGGGGCGGACTGAACGTGTTGTATCTCGAAGGGGCGCTCAGGGTCGAGCAGAAGTTTATCCGCCGCACGCTGGACTCCTCGCCCGACATCAAGGTCGATTACGTGCGGATCGATCCCCGCGACCCGCAAAGCCGGCCGCCGGACCTCGCCGAACGGTTCACCCCGGGCAAGTACGACGTGTACGTCATCGGCGACCTGGATTCGACCACCTTTGAGGGCCGGGAATTGGCCGATCTGACCGAGTGCGTCAACCGCGGGGCGGGCCTGATTATGCTCGGCGGGTTCCAAACCTTCGGCCCCGGCGGTTACGGCAACACCCCGCTGGCCAAGGTACTGCCGGTGGGAATGGACCGGCTCGAACGCCAGCGGCCCGACGAGCCGGTCCGCGGCGACCTGCACTGGCCCGGCCCGCTCCAGATGCGCCCAACGCCGCTGGGGATGATGCACTTCACGATGACGTTGGCGGGCAGCCGGCGCGAAAACTCGTCGCTCTGGGCGAAGCTGCCGCCGCTGGAAGGGGCCAACCGGTTCCACGACCTCGCGCCGGGCGCGATCGTGTTGGCCGAATCGGGCGAGGATAAACCACTGCTGGTCGCGCACAACTTCGGCGACGGCCGGGTGGCGGCCTTCGCCGGCGATTCCACCTGGCGTTGGCAGATGCACGGCTACGAGTCGGCTCATAAGCGGTTCTGGCGGCAGATGATCCTCTGGCTGGCACGGAAAGACCAGACGCGGGAAAGAAGGGTTTGGATCAGCCTGGCTCAGCGCCGCTTCGCGCCGTTGCAGCGGGTGGAGTTCGCCGCGGGCGCGAACTCGCCGACCGGAGATCCGATCGCCGATGCCGAATACAAGGCCGTGGTCGTCATGCCGGACGGTACGCGGCAACCCTTGTCGTTGGTCCGCGAAAACGAGCGGATGTCCGGCTCGTTCCGCGACACGCGCACCGCCGGCGACTACTCGATCGAGATCACCGCGACACGGCAGGGTCAACCGTTGGGCGCCGCCCGGGCGCGGTTCCTCGTCTTCAGGCAAGACCTCGAACTGGACAACGCCTCGGCCGACGCCGCCATGCTGGAGAACATCGCCCGGATCGGCGGCGGCAAATCGCTGGCCCCCGAGCAGTTGCCCGAGCTGGTACGCCGCCTGACCGAAGAGACCGAACACCTGGAAGTGCGTCAAGAGACGAAAAAGACGTTCTGGGACACTTGGACGTTCTTCTTGACGTTGGTTGCCTTGCTTGGGCTGGAATGGTATCTTCGGAAGCATTGGGGGTTGGTCTAATAAGGGAGAATTCCCATGCTCACCCAATTATCCGTCCATAATTTCAAGTCTTGGCGATCCATTCCACAAATGCGATTGGCGCCGATCACCGGGCTGTTCGGCGCGAACAGTTCCGGCAAGACGAGCATTCTGCAATTGCTGTTGATGTTGAAGCAGACGATCGACTCGTCCGATCGCGCCCAGGTGTTGGAATTCGGGGATGAGCGAAACTTGACGAATCTCGGCAGTTTTCGGGATGTTGTATACGGTCACCAAAAGCCGGGGAAAATGGATTTTTCCTTGAGGTGGACTCTACCTGAAACACTCACAATCAAGAACCTGGGAAGCAAGACCAACACACTTTTTTCAGATGAACTGGCCTTCTCCTGTCAACTGGAGGAGAACGGTTTACAGCGATTGGTGGTATCCCAACTCGTCTACGATTTGGCGGGACATCGATTTGGCGTGAGCCGGAAAGGGCCAAGTGGCGGAAAATATGAACTGACGAGCAAGGAAGAAGGATTCAAATTTACACGAACACAAGGACGTCCGTGGGGGCAACTCTCCCCCGTGAAGTTCTATGGTTTCCCAGATCAAATATACACTTACTACCAAAACGCGGAATTCTTAGCGAAGCTCCAATTGGCCTTCGAGCAGTTGTTTGGGCAGTTGTTCCACCTCGGGCCGTTGAGGGAGTTTCCACAACGGCACTACGCCTGGAAGGGTTCGGAGCCGGCGGACATGGGACGGCGCGGTGAACGTGTGGTCGATGCGATGTTGGCGGCCCGTGGGCGGAAAACCTACATCTCCCCCGGCAAACACCGCCCACGCCTGACTCTTGAGGAGCGAATTGCCCGCTGGCTAAAGGAACTAGGACTGATCCATGATTTTTCGGTAAAGGCAATTGCCAAGGACAGCAGCATTTATCAGGTCAAAGTAAGGAAATCCCCCTCGTCCGCCGAGGTGTTGATAACCGATGTCGGCTTCGGCGTGTCGCAAGTTCTGCCGGTTTTGGTTCTCTGCTACTACGTGCCGGAGGGATCCATTATTTTATTGGAACAGCCGGAAATTCATCTGCATCCCTCTGTGCAATCCGGTTTGGCGGACGTGTTCATCGACGCCGTGAAAAACCGCGGCATCCAGATTATTCTGGAAAGCCACAGCGAACATCTACTGCACCGTTTACGGCGGCGCATCGCCGATGAAACCATTGTACCGGCAGACACGGCCCTTTATTTTTGCGAGATGGGAAAAGAAGCGTCGTCGCTGACGCCGCTCGATGTCAACTTATTCGGGGACATTGAGAATTGGCCGGAGGACTTTTTCGGCGATGAATTCGGTGAGATGGCGGCGATCACCCGCGCCGCCGCGCAACGGCAGGCGGAGGGACGGCCTTGAACTCGTTCGTCGTCGATACCAACGTCGCCGTAGTGGCCAGCGGTCGTTCACCCCAAGCGAGACCTGATTGCTTGTTGGCCTGCGTGGATGTGCTGGAAAAAATCAAAAGGCAGGGAAAGATTGTCATGGATGATCGGCGGCTGATTTTAGGTGAGTATATGAGGAACTTATCGTCCACCGGAAAACCGGGGCCGGGAGACGCTTTCTTCAAGTGGGTGCTGCAAAATTACGCAAAGATCAATCGCTGCGAACAAGTCGAGATTCATCCCCGCGGCGGCGACGGGGAAGATTACGAAGAATTCCCCAATGATCCTGCGCTCGACAAGTTCGACCCATCAGACAAAAAATTCGTAGCCGTGGCGCTCGGCAGCAAAAGCCATCCGATAGTCTTGAATGCCGTGGACCCTGATTGGTGGGAGCACAGAGAAGCATTGGAAGATTATGGCGTCCGTATCAAGTTTTTGTGTCCGGGGCATTTTCGCTAACGATTATCAAGCCCCCAGGCACCCCCCCCTTTTTGCGCTAAACAACTGGTTGCTCTTGCCCGGCCGCCGGGATTTCGGTACATTCCATTGCTCCCTGATGTCGGCTCCTTCTATCGGGGGGCGAAAATAAGGACTCATCCCCGGAAAGGAATCCACGACATGCAAGCTACCCTTGCTGAGCTTGCCGCCTTGGTCGGCGGGGAGACCTTCGGCGACGACCAGTTGGCGATCGCAGGCGCGGCCGTGCTTCGGGACGCGGAGCCTGGGCAAATCACGCTGGTCGATCAGGCCGAGAAGGGGCGCCTCCTGGAAAGTTGCCGTGCCTCGGCCGTCGTGGCGCCGCGGGGATACGCGCCCGACGGGACGTCGGCCATCCAGGTCGACGACGTACACCAGGCGTTCTCGACGATCGTGCGATATTTCGCGCCGCCGCGTCGGATGCCGCGAGTGGGAATCAGTCCGCAAGCGGCGATCGACCCCACCGCCCGGCTCGGCGAGAACGTCGACGTCCATCCGTTCGCCGCCATCGGCGCGGACGTGACGATCGGCGCCGGCTCGACGATCCATTCCGGCGTCCACGTCATGGCCGGCTCGCAAATCGGCGAAGGGACGACCATTTTCCCCAACGCCGTGCTATACGAAAACACCATCGTTGGTCCGCGCTGTCTGATCCACGCCAACGCCGTGCTGGGTGCGTACGGTTTCGGCTACGGATTCGTCGACGGCCGGCACGTTTTGTCTGCCCAGTTGGGCAACGTCGTGTTGGGGGCGGACGTGGAGATCGGCGCCTGCTCGACGATCGACCGCGGCACCTACGGCCCGACCTCCATCGGCGATGGGACGAAGATCGACGACCAGGTGATGGTCGCCCACAACTGCCGCGTCGGACGCCACAACATGCTCTGCTCGCAGGTCGGCATAGCCGGCAGCACGACCACCGGCGACTACGTGACGATGGCCGGGCAGGTCGGCGTTCGCGACCACGTCCACATCGGCGAGCGGGCCGTGCTCGGCGCGATGGCCGGCGTGACCAACGACGTGCCCGACGGCAGCCGCATGATCGGCATCCCCGCCACGCCCGAACGAGAGCAAAAAATCAAGCAGGCGGCGCTCAGCAAGCTGCCCGAGATGCGCCGCCAGTTGAAACAACTGCAACGCGCCGTCGATACGCTATTGAAGGAATCGCCCGCGACGGGCAACCTGACGCTAAAGGCCGACGGCGGAGACACCGACGGACAACGGGCGGTGGCGTGAAGTTAGTGGAAAGTGGATAGTGGAAAGTGGGTAGTGGGTAGTGGGTAGTGAAAAACGTTGCCGGCCGCTTGCGGTTTCGCAAGTATTCCTCGTTCCCATGCTCCGCGTGGGAACGCAGAGGAGATCAACTTGCCGTGGCCAATTCCAACGATGCCAACATGCAAAGATGTTGCCGTAGCATGCGTTCCCACGCAGAGCATGGGAACGAGGACGCTACTCCCCGCCGCGTCGGCATCCTCGCCGGTTGGGGGCAATACCCGCTGGTGATCGCCAAGGCCCTGCGCCGCCAGGGATACGAAGTCTATTGCCTGGGCACTATCGGTCACGCCGATCCCGCGCTGGCCGGGGTGTGCGATGATTTCCGCTGGCTCGGGATGGCCAAGTTCGGCGCCGCCATCCGCTACTTCCAACGTCACGGCGTGACGGAAGTGACGATGGTGGGCAAGATATTCAAGGTGCGGCTCTTCCAGCGTTGGAGTTGGCTGAGGCACCTGCCGGACCTGCGAACGATCCGTATGTTTCTGCCCCATTTCTGGGCGAGAAAGAAGGACTGCCGCGACGACACGCTGCTCAGCGCGATCGTCGACGAGTTCGCCTCCGAGGGGATCCGCTTCGCCCCGGCGACCGACTACGCGCCGGAGCTTCTTGTCGAAGAGGGCCGGCTAACCCGCCGCGGCCCGACCGACTGGCAGCGGAAAGACATCGCCTTCGGCTGGCGTTTGGCCAAGGAGATGGGCCGGCTCGACATCGGCCAATCCGTGGCCGTGAAGAACCAAGCCGCCTTGGCTGTCGAGGCGGTCGAGGGGACCGACGAGTGCATCCGCCGCGCCGGCCGGCTCTGTCCCGCTGGAGGTTTCACCGTGGTCAAGGTGGCCAAGCCCCGGCAGGACATGCGTTTCGACGTCCCCACGATCGGGATGCTCACTTTAGAAACACTTCGCGCCGCGGGCGGGCGGGTGTTGGCCGTCGAGGCCGGCCGGACCATCTTTCTCGACCAATCCGCCGTGATCGACTACGCCGACCGCCACGGCCTGGTGATCGTCGCCCTGTCCGATCCCTCGTAGTGTGCGTCCGCGACGCACCAACTATTACTGGTTCCCACGCTCTGCGTCGACTTCTGGTTCCCACGCTCTTCCGCCTGCATGGCTTCGCTCCTTGGGAAGCACCGTAGGCCGGGTTGCAACCCGGCCTACGGTTGTTCTGCTTCTCCACGGCACCATAGCGATGCCCCGATATTCTATGGTGATCCTCCAGCACAGACAATTTTGCGCTGACTTTTCAAGAAAGCGTCTCGGGCGGCTTTTTGCGCTCGATCGGTGATTTAGGGGTCAATTTAACCCCGCGCCCACAGGTTGATTAACCTGGCGCATCAGGTTGATCAACCTGGCGCTAAACTGTGCTTGCGTCTATAGCGCAGTTGCAAAAGCGAAATGAATAGCCCGTGGTTTAAGCGGTTTGAACGCATCGTCGGCCCTCGACGAATCGACGTAAGAATTAAACGGCGAAATCGGGTTTGTTTTCCCACTAAATTCAAACCGAAAAATCGACCGTAACCTCTTGTCGCACTTCCGCTTGCGGCGACGGGACGCAAAACGTTTCGCAATCACCCCGCCGATGGGGCATGGGCAACGACCTCATTCTACCAGCCGGAAACGCCTAAAAAAAGGCTGTTTTCTGGCCGCCGCGATCGAGGGGGTTTTCGCTTGCCCCAGGTGCGGGCGCAAAAACCGCTTTTCCCACCCCAAAAACATCCCCGTAGGACGATTTTCCAATCCGTCCTCTTACCCAAGTTGACAGTTTGTGCAAGGCACTGGCCGAGCCAGTGGCACGCGCGCGGGGATGGGGAACCGGCCGCTCAAGCGGCCAACCCTCAGCCCCTGCCCCTCCTCACGCACCACTGCCACGGGGGACTTGCCCGCCACGAAAAATCGTGTATCACAAAGCGTATTCCCTCCGCAGCCTCATGGAGACGCAACCGTGGCATTGGCAGCCGACAACGTTTACCAGGGGGATTGCATCGCGCTGTTCGAGCGGGTCGAGCCGGGGAGCGTCGACCTGGTCTTCGCCGACCCGCCGTTCAATATCGGATACCAGTACGACGTCTACCACGACGAGCGGACCGACGACGAGTATTTGCAGTGGACGCGGCGTTGGATGGCCGGGGTCCGCCGGTCGTTGAAGCCCGACGGCGCGTTCTGGCTGGCCATCGGCGACGAGTACGCCGCCGAGTTGAAGCTGATCGCCCAGCGCGACTGCGGCTTCACCTGCCGGAGTTGGGTCATCTGGTACTACACTTTCGGCGTGAACTGCACGCGGATGTTCAGCCGTTCCCATACGCACCTGCTGTACTTCGTCGTGGACCCGAAACACTTCACCTTCAACGCCGCCGACCCGGCGGTGCGGGTCCGCTCGGCCAGACAATTGGTCTACGCCGACAAGCGAGCTAACCCCAACGGTCGGCTGCCGGACAACACCTGGATACTCCGCCCGCAAGACGCGCCGGACAGTTTTACCCCCGATCACGACACCTGGTATTATTCGCGCGTGGCGGGGACTTTCAAGGAACGGGAAGGATTTCACGGCTGCCAAATGCCGGAGCAATTGTTGGGGCGGATCATCCGCTGCTGTTCAAATCCGTCGGAGCTTGTGCTGGACCCGTTCGGCGGGAGCGGGACCACGTTGGCCGTGGCCAAGAAACTCGGCCGCCGGTGTATCGGATTCGAGCTGTCCGAGGAATACGTGGCGAAGATCAAGTCCCGTCTGAGAAGCACGAAGGTCGGTTCGCCTCTGGACGGTCCGGCCGATCCGCTGTCCAGCGCCCCGCCGACGCCGCACGTGCCCAAGACCCGACGTTGTGGGACGGCGGTGTTCTCGGTTAAGAAGACACTTTTCAAAGAATAGGGCAATTTTGGGGCACTCATTGCTCCGGCTCCTCGCCGATAATAAACTTAATAGGAGAGGTTGGACAAGTATCCGTCGTCTTCGGGTTTTCGCCATGTCCCCTACCGTCGCAGTCAAACCTGAACTTATTCGCTGGGCGATCGAACGCTCCGGTTTGCCGAGAGGCGATATGGCCATATTCCCTATCGGAAAATGGGAGAAGGGCCAAAAACAACCCACGCTCAGACAGTTAGAAGCATTTGCCAAACGAACGATGACCCCTCTCGGGTATCTCTTCTTATCCGCACCGCCGGAAGAAAAACTGCCGATCCCTGATTTTCGCACGATGGGCGATACCCCGATCCGTCGCCCTAGTCCAAATCTGATTGAAACCGTTCAGACGATGCAACGACGTCAGACGTGGATGCGCGACAATCTGATCGAACAAGGCCAAGCGGAGCTTCCCTTTATTGGTGCGTTGAAACGCCGCGGTGATATCAAGACCGGCGCGGAACGAATCCGCAAGACGTTGGGATTATCTGAAGATTGGGCGGCAGAGCATGAGACGTGGGGGAGAGCATTGTTCACCTTGTGCAATGCAGCGGAAAACGCCGGCATTCTCGTGACCACTAGCGGCATTGTCGGACTGAGCACTCGTCGCACGCTCGACCCACAGGAGTTTCGCGGTTTTGTCCTCTGCGACAGCTACGCCCCCCTGATATTTGTTAACGGCGCGGATGCCAAGTCGGCTCAGATGTTTACGATGGCCCACGAACTGGCGCATCTTTGGGTGGGATACGGCGGCTTGTTCAACCTCATGCACATGCAGCCCCACGACGATGAAGGAGAGAAATACTGCAACCAGGTCGCTGCTGAGTTCCTGATCCCCGCCGGGAAACTTGCCGCGCGCTGGCCGGAAGCCATCAACACCGATGATCCTTATCAAGCCATCGCCCGCTGGTTCAAGGTTAGTCCCCTGGTTGCGGCCCGGCGCGCACTCGATCTGAAATTGATCAATAAGTCGGCCTTTTTCGTATTCTACAATCGTTACCTGGAAGAATTGCACCGGCAAAAAGCACAGGCAAAGAAAACCGGCGGTAATTTCTACACTACGTTGAACGTGCGCCTTGGCCGTCGGTTCGCTTATGCCGTGGTTTGTGCTGCCCACGAAGGTCGTTTGCTCTATCGCGAGGCATACGAATTAACCGGTCTAAGCGGCAAAACCTTTGACAAGTACGCCACGCGCCTCATGGAAAGGATACGCGGTGGCTGACCAAAGTAAATACTTGCTGGATGCCAACGTCCTCATCGAGGCCCATAAGCGATACTACGGATTTGACCTGTGCCCCGGGTTTTGGACGGCGATAGTACGGCACCACCATGCCCACCGCGTGTTCAGCATCGACCGCGTGAAGGATGAAATCGCCAAGGGCAAGGACAAACTCACTAAATGGGCAAAATCGAGAGCCCCCGAGACGCTATTCAAAAAGACCGACAGTGAGGCAATTATCGCGCAGTTTGGGAAAATGATCGAGTGGGTGCAAAACGATCCGCAATTTCTGCCGGCAGCCAAAAAAGAGTTTGCGAGGATCGCTGACGGATGGCTAATCGCGTGTGCTAAAGCCGAAGGGTTAATAGTTGTGACGGAAGAATCGTATGAACCAATGAGAATGAACAAAGTGAAAATCCCGAATGCGTGCCGCCAATTCGCCGTGCAATATGTCAATACTTTCGAAATGCTGCGCGAACTTCGAGTTCGATTTGTGGAGAGACCGGTGACGGCTTAGCGTGGCTAGATAATTTTCGCCTTGAAATCCGGCGACGTGGAATGATCGCATGCACTTTTCCGGAATCCGGGCCGCTTCAATAATCAATCTAATCCGGGGAGCGGCGCCGGTAGGTGAATTCCGGAAATACCAAAACCTTTTGATCAACGAACCACGGCGCGGCGACCAACCTCGGCACCATGACCGACCTACCCAAAATCTTCCGTCTCCGACAAATGTTCGACGACGCATGCGTCGAGGACGTGGCCGGCGCGGTCCACGAGCAACTCGCCCGGCTGGAGTTGGAGAAAAAAGTCCGGCCGGGCGAGAGCGTGGCGATTACCGTCGGCAGCCGGGGCATTGCAAACATCACCGTCATCATCCGGGCGATCGTCGAACATCTCAAGCGGCTGGGGGCAAAACCGTTTATCGTCCCCGCCATGGGGAGCCACGGCGGCGGAACGGCCGAGGGACAGCGGCGGGTGGTCGAAAGCTACGGCATCACCGAACAGTACGTCGGCTGTCCGATCCGCTCGAGCATGGAGACGGTCGTCGTCTGCCGCGCCGCCGAGGGGTTCCCCGTCCACTTCGACCGGCTGGCCTTCGAGGCCGACCACGTGCTGGTCTGCAACCGCGTCAAGCCGCACTCGGACTTCGCCGGAGAGATCGAGAGCGGGCTGATAAAAATGCTGATGATCGGGCTGGGCAAGCGGGAAGGGGCGAAGGTCTATCACCGCGCCGCCCAGGACTTCGGCTTCGACCGGATCGTCCGCATCGTGGCCGACGAGGTGCTCGGCCGCTGCCGCATTCTGGCCGGCCTGGCCGTCGTGGAAAACGCCTACGACCAGACAGCGCTCGTCGAGGCCGTGGCGGTCGAGCGGTTCGAGGCCCGCGAGAAGGAACTGCTCGAGCTGGCCAAGCGTTGGATGCCGCGGTTGCCGTTCCAACACGTCGACCTGCTGCTGATCGACCGCATCGGCAAGGACATCAGCGGCGTCGGTCTGGACCCGAACGTGGTGGGCCGGAAGTTCAACGACCACCAGGCCCTGGAGGACGAGTTCCCCAAGGTCAAGCGGATCGCGATCCGCGGGCTGACGCCGCAGGGGCACGGCAACGCCATCGGGATGGGAATCGCCGAGTTCTGCCGGACGCAACTGCTCGAACAGACCGACTTCGCCGCCACGCGCCTGAACGGCCTGACCTCCGGACGGATCGCCTCCGTGATGACCCCCTTGGACTATGAGACCGACCGCGAGATGCTAGCCGTCGCGTTGGGCACAGTCGGATTGGTCGAGCCTCCGCAGGCGAAGCTGCTGTGGATCGCCGACACGCTGCATTTGGCCGAGGTGGAGTGTTCGGCGGCGTATCTCGACGAAGCCCGAGAGCGCACCGACCTGGAAATCCTCACCGATCCGCGCGACTTGCCGCTGGACGCCGCCGGCAATTTGCCAAACTGGCGATAATCGGCCGGTTTCTACGAAAACCTCAGCAACGTAGGGTGCGTCCGCGACGCACCAATATCCGAAAAGCTCGGCCTGATCGTTTGTGGTGCGTCGCGGACGCACCCTACGTTGCTAATACCGTGTCCGTTTAGCGGCCGCTAAACGAACACTACTCAGAGCTGGAAGTTGAACGTGTGGCTGATTAACCGCCACAGCCGGGCGCCCAGCGAAATCCAGCGGGTGTAGACGCGGGCCTGGCCGCGCAGTCCGAGCGGATAATGCCCTTGGGGATCGTCGATCGGCACGCGGGCCTGATACGACGTGCTCATCGGCGTCTCTACGCCGGTTTTTGGGTCGGTCTTGGTGGGCACCTCGCCGCCGTGCGGCGTTGCGAGACGGCGTGGAGTAACCTTCAACTCCGACTCGGCAATCTCCTGAATCTCGCCGTCAATCGTCGTTTCGGAAAAACCCTCCAGTTTGATTTTGGTCCGTTGTCCTCGTTGTATGAGATTCCGGTCGGCCTGATCCACCACCAGCACGGCCTCCAGTTTCGTCGGATCGCCCACTTGGCAGAAGAGGACGCCTTGTTCGAGGTAGGCCCCCAGGTTCTCCGGCTCCAGGGGCGTGCCCGACCAGGGGGGCAGGTTCTCGTCGGAGCGGTCGCGAGGTGGAGTCAGGGTCGGTGGCAAGACCATTCCCGCCGCCGGCGCAACCAGCCGCAGCCGCCGGCGATCGGCGATCTTCTGCTCCAGTTGGTCGCGGACGGTTTTCAACGCTTCTTGAACTTGGGGGAGTTGGGCGGCGACGTGGCGGTCGCGGAAGCTCTGTTGCATCAGGCTCTTCAACCGGGCTTCGTATTCCTTGACGCTCCCTTCGAGCCTGGCTACTTCCAGGCTGAGATCGATGTTCTCCAGTTGGGCCAACGGTTGACCGGAGGTTACCCGTTGGCCGGGCTTAACGTCGATCGCCGCCAGTTCGCCCGATACCTCGACGTAGACGGGGTGTGCGTCGCGGGCCTGGATTTCCAGCGGACAGATAACGCTATGTGGCAGCGGCAGAAAGAAAAACAGCAGCAACGCCGCCGCCAACACGCCCAGACTTGTGTAGAAACGCGGCTTTTTCACTTGATCGATCCTCCCGGGGACGTAGAAGAATTTTCCCAGCTTATACAGCGGCACGATGAACAATCCCCACAGCGCCGCCGCCACCATGCACTGACCGATGATCTCCAGATTGTACGACTGGAACAATTTATACAGGAACCAACAAATCGAGAACACGACGACCCAGCGATAGAGCGCCGCGGCGACCGAATAGAGGGCGAAAAACGCCTGGTTTCGCTGGGGCAGGAAGGGATCGTCGGGCGGCTCCAGCCCCAGGCACAACTGCCCCAGCTTGCGGCTGAGGATCGAGGTCGCTTTCTGCCGGAGGTTGGGAATCTCGGTTACGTCGGAAAGGATGTAGTAGCCGTCGTAGCGGAGCAGCGGGTTGGCGTTGAAGATTATCGTGCTGACCGACGAAATGAACATCACGTTCAGGCAGAGGTTGTTGAACAGTTGTCCCGGCTGGGAAAACCACCAGAGGAAGGTGCAGATCGAGGCCAACAGGACCTCGACGTAGATGCCCGCCGCGCCGATGGCCGCCCTCTGCCACTTGCTGGGCAGCAGCCAGGAATCGGATACGTTGCAATACAGGCAGGGGGTCAGCACGAGGATCATCACGCCCATTTCGTGGCACTCGCCGCCATAGTGTTTGCACGTCAGACCGTGGCCGAATTCGTGAACGACTTTCGTCACGCCCAACACCAAGGCCAACAGAAAGGCGTTGTGGATGCTGAAAAACTGATAAAAATCGGGCAGCTTCGAGCGGAAGACGTCGAACTCGACCACCACCAGGGTCAGCGCCGAAAGCATCAGCATGCAACTGAGCGCCATCATCCACGGCGAGAAAATCCAGCGGAAGTAAGGGTACATCCGGTTCAGCAGCCGCTCGGGATCGAACCCCTTGAAGCGGATGCAGAGCACGTTGCTCACTGCGCCGAGCATTTGTTTGCGCTTGCGCTCGTCGCGGCGCTTGCGGAGTTGGTGTCCCTGGCCGGCCACTCCGGCCACGACCAACCCGCTGCGGTGCAACGTGCCCAGAAATTGCTGC
>JAHIKV010000251.1 GCA_018897395.1 Planctomycetota bacterium
GAACCTGCGACCTTCTGAACCCCATTCAGACGCGCTAGCCAGACTGCGCCACGCCCCGAACGAAACAAACTATCATCTAACACACAAGTATCATAATAAGTATCGCACATCGGGGCGAACACTGCAATGCCTCTCGGGCCTTGTCGAGGGGCTCGTCAAGCCCGGAAAAATACGCCACAATGGCCGATCGCGGACTTCGATTAAGCGGCGCTTTGTTGGGGTGGCAGTTGTACTGCCACCCCCGGAACCATTGAAATTCAAGGGGTGGCAGTACAACTGCCACCCCAACGTGATGAGTGGCGCGACCTTTCCGTCGCGGCTTTTTTCAAGGAGTGTTATCGTGTTGCCTTTCGCCGACCGACTCGACGCCGCCGTCAAACGCTGCCGCAACCCGGTGCTCGTGGGCCTGGACCCGAGAGCGGAAAGCCTGCCCGAAGGGATTCTACCCCAGGGAACCAACGCCGCGGCGGCGGAAACGGCCGCGGCCTACGGGCGGTTCTGCCGAGGGGTGATCGACGTGGTGGCCCCGCTGGTTCCGGCCGTGAAGCCGCAGGCGGCATTCTTCGAGGAGCTTGGACCCGCCGGAATGTCGGTCCTCGCCGAACTGATCGAGTATGCCCAAGGCAAGGGGCTGCTGGTCATCCTCGACGGCAAGCGGAACGACATCGGCTCGACCGCTGCCGCATACGCACGGGGAATGCTGGGCTCCGCCGGCCAAAGCGCTTGGGGGGCCGACGCTCTGACCGTCAGCCCTTATCTGGGCGACGACAGCCTTCGACCGTTTATCGACGTGGCCGTTGAGCGCGGAGCGGGTGTTTTCGTGCTCGTTAAGACCTCGAACCCCGGCGGCAAGATGCTTCAAGACCTCGTTGCCGACGGAAGGCCGCTCTACCGGCACGTTGCCGAGTACGTCGAACGGCAGGCAGTCGAGACGCTCGGCGCGTGCAATTACGGCGCGGTCGGCGCGGTGGTCGGGGCAACGTATCCCGAGCAACTCGCCGAGTTGCGCTCTGCAATGCCGCATACCACGTTCCTCGTGCCCGGCTTCGGCAGCCAGGGTGGCACGGCCCGCGACGTGGCCGCCGCTTTCGATCCCCAGGGACGCGGCGCCGTGGTGAACAATTCGCGGGGGATCATCTTTGCCCACGCCGTGAAGCCGTACTGCGAGCGATTCGGCGCGGCCCGCTGGCAAGAGGCGGTCGAGGCCGCCACGCGAAACATGATCGACCAGCTCCATGCCGAAACGCCGGCGGGAAAATTGCGCTAAGCGCGCTATTCCGACGGCAACGACGCACGCGGCTCGTCGGCTTCGTCTTGTTCGACAAGCTCCGGGGCTTGGAGCATTCGAGGAACGTTATCGATCGGCTGAAGTTCGACGATCTCCGCCCCGGTGCCGGCACCGAGTTCCTTAAACCGCCGGGCACCCGGTAGCACGTACCGTTCCAACGAGCCGACGGCCTCGTTGTAGTTCTTTACACACCTGTCGAGCGCGTTGCCGATCGACGACAAATGGCCGCCCAGCGTGGCGAGGCGTTTATAGAGATCTTGCCCCAATTCGCTGATTTTTTGGGCGTTTTCGGCCAATTGCTCCTCGCGCCATCCATAAGCGGCTGCCCGCAACAGGGCGATCAGTGAAGTGGGAGCGGTGATCAATACCTTGTCTTTGATCCCCGCCTCCAACAGGCCGGGATCGTGTTCCAACGCCGCCAGATAAAAGACTTCGCCCGGTAGAAACAAGACCACGAAGTCGGGTGACCTGTCCAGTTGTTCGGCGTAGGACTTTTTGCCGAGGATCGAAATGTGATTGCGCACCTGTCTGGCGTGTTCCCGGAGCTTTGCGGCGCGAGTTTCGTCGTCCGGGGCCTCGATCGCTTCCAGATACGCCTCCAACGGCGCTTTCGAGTCGACGGCGATTGTCCTATGCCCCGGCAGATGAACGACCATATCGGGCCTCAGGCGGCCGTTATCCGTGTCGATGCTCTGCTGCTCGATGAAATCGCAATGCTCCAACATTCCGGCCATCTCGACGACGCGCCGCAGTTGGATTTCGCCCCAGCGGCCGCGGACCTGGGGACGGCGGAGCGCACGGACTAGGTTCGCCGTTTCGCCGCGCAACTCCTTTTGAGTTTCCCACAACGATTTGACCTGTTCGGTCAAGCCGCTGTAGGCCTCGATCCGGCTCTTTTCGATCTCGACCAGTTTGGCGTCTACCTTGCCGAGTGATTCCTTGACCGGCTTGACCAACTCGTCGATGGCGGTCTGACGTTTTGCGAGGTCTCCCTTGGCCGATTCCTGGAACTTTTCCAACTGTGTCTTGGCCAACTCCAGGAACGACGTGTTGCTGCTGCGCAGGGCCTCGGCGGCCAGGGCCTTGAATGCGTCGGCCAATTTCTGCTTGGCCTCGTCCAAGAGGGCGAGTTTCTCTCGGGCCTGTTCCTGCTCGGAGGCCAGCATCTGCTTCAACTCGGCGGCCTTTGAGTTCAGGGCGAGCACCTGTCGTTGCAGATCGCTGGAAGAAATCTCCTCTTCTTTCAGCCGGGCGCGTAGTTCCTCGATTGTCTCCTCGCGGCCGATCACTTTTTCGGCCAAGGCGGCCGAAACAGCAGCCGACTCGCCACGTCCTTTCTCATAAGCGGCGTTGATCATTGCTCTCAGCAGCAGCCAAACGCCCGAGGCGCCGAGAAAAACGCCGAACAGTAACATTATAATGGGGAGAATGTAATCCATGTGCGTCATGGTACGCGTAAGCGGGCGCTGCGCCAAGGTGTCGATGTCACATACGTTTCGCGGACGCTGTTGACTCTCAGATTAAGAATGTCGGAATAGCCGGGGGCTAACAGCCCCCGGAATGTGCGCGAATTGTGGCTTTCCCTCCGGGGGCCGTTAGCCCCCTGCTATTGTTCTCGATAATGATTTCCCAATTCACAATTCATTCAAGAATTCCGCTACCGGAGTTGATACCTTCTCCGCAAAATCCATTCGGTCGTCAGCGCCGCCACCAGGAGCGTCCACAACCCCGGCGGCCAGTAGAGACGCCGCTCGACGTAAGTGGTCTTCTTCCGTTGGCGGCGTTCGAGTTGTTCGATGAAGTGGTCGGCGGTGGAAATGTGAACGTACCTTCCGCCCGATGCGGCGGCGACGCCCATGAGCATCTTCTCGTCCAAGTCGAGCTTCTCGAATTCGAGATTGGTGCGACCGACTTCGATGAGGACTGTTTCCGCGGCGAGTGCAAGATCGCCGAGCAGTGCCTCGACGCCGATCTCGTATCGGCCGGGCGACTGCGGCTCGAACGTCCCTTGGTAATGCCCGCCGGGGCCTGGAACCGACGAAAGCTCGACCCGTTCGGCACGTCCGCCCGGTCCCTTTACTTCGGCCGTTACGCGAGCATTGCCGGCGCCTTGACCCTGTCGGTCGCGGACGACGGCGGAAATTTGCACCGGCTGGTCCGGCTCATAGTGTGCTTTGTCCGTGTCGGCGACGACCCCGGCGGCGGCCTCGACCGCTTCCGCCCGTCCGGCCAGCCAGCGGACCATCTGCCCCCAAAAACGGAGGAAGGGCGATTCACGGTCGAGCGATTGGCTTACCTGCTGCCAGTTGCGGGTAGTATCGCCGGTGAAAACGGCGGTTCGTCCGTGACCCAGAGGTTGCACGGCCAGCACGGGCATCGAGCCGGGATCGGCCGTCAGAGTCGCCAGGACGGTGGCCCCAGCCCGCGCCCGTTCGACCCGCGTGCAACCGACCAGCGGCGGCAACCCCGGCGTTTGCGGCCCGCCGCTGCGCGTGGGAAAGAAGACGCCGATGTTGGCGAAAATCGGGTGACGTACTCCCTCGGGCGTCAGCACCGGCGGGAACGGGTCGGTGAACTGACCGATCCGCCGGTCGCCCAGTTCCACCGGCAGGGCGCCGGCCAGCGGTGTGCCGGCGTAGCCACCCGGTCCAAGACTGTGATATCCGCCGAGCATCACCAGGCCCGCCCCGGCGCGGATGCGATCGAGAATCATCTCCTGCTGCTCGGGGCGAATGTACGAGGCGTCGATGTCGCCGAGGATGAACACGTCGAACTTGTCGATCGTCTCCCTATCGGCGGGAATCGCCGCCAACCGCATATCGCCCATGTTCGTCCGTTGCAGGAAAACGTTGGGCCGAGTCTGGACCAGGGCGCAAAACTCCAGGTCGGGGTCTTTGGCCAAAAAGCGATCGACCAGCGCGCCGTACTCGGCACGCAACGTCCCCTCGACGTACAACACGCTGATTTCGGCCTCGTGGACAGTGGAAACGGCCGAGCGGCTGTTGTTCTCGACGATCCGCTCCTCGGAAACCGGTGGGACGCGGACGGTGTATGCGTGGCGGCCCTTGGCCGAGGGCGTGAACTCGAACGCGGCCTGCTGCGAACCTTCCACCTCGTCGAGCGTCAGTTCTGTACGGGCCACCCGCCGGCCGTCTTCGTCGAGAAACGCCTGGATCACGCGGCCGTTCAATCCCGCCGCGTCGATCGAGCCGGTAACTCGGGCGACGTTGCCGAGCATCATGCGCTCCGGGCAGTCGATCCCGACCACCTGCACGTCTCGATAGGATCGGTTGCTTCGCAGTCCGGCGCCGACGCCGACGCAATGGACCGTCAGGCCCAACTTGCCGGCCGATTCGGGCGGATTGCCGGCCGCGTTGTTGATGCCGTCCGAAAGCATGACCAGGGCGGCGACTTCGGCCGGGGCGAGTTGGTTCGAGGCGGTAGCAAGCGCCCGGCACAGCGAGGTCGCCCGGCCGTTTGGGATCAAGGCCGCCAGTTCTTCCCGAGTTTCCAGCGGCAGCGCCCGATCCGCGAAGGCGACCGTCAGCACGCGGAAATCGCGTTTCAACGAATCGCTCCATTGTTCCAGCTTGCCGCGCGCCCGATCGAAGCGCGATAGCTCCGATTCGTCGTCGGCAATGTCCATCGAGGCCGAGGCGTCCAACAGAAAGATCATCGCGGGCTTCTCGACGTGTTCCTTCTGATAGCTCAAGACGGGCTGAAACAGCAGCATCACGACCAACAGGATGGCCGCCGCCCGCAGCAGGTACAACGTCCGCCACCGCCGGAACTCCAGCGCGTGGAACGCCCGATAGTAAAACATTCCCACCAGCAGCAGCGCCGCGGCGGCGACCGCCAGCATCGTCGTCAGGCTGTATCCTTGGGCGAGAGATAGTTGCATGGGAAATTTATTAATTATTTCTCGTTCCCACGGTCCTCCGTGGGAACGCACTGCTTGCGACGCTCTGCGTCGTCCCCGCCGCCAACCGACGCAGAGCGTCGGAACACGTGGGTCCCCACGCAGAGCGTGGGAACCAGAATGCTCATGATTCCTTCAGGCGGCTGAAGTGTTTCCATTATTATTCCGCCCCCTCCATCGCCTCCTTGCCGAGCTTGATCCGTTTGACGTAAACGAGCGATTTCAACTCCTCGCCGATTTTGCCCTTGTCGCGCTTGTTCAGCAAGTAGCGTTCGGCCGGCGGTTCTCCGTCGGGCGAATACCGCTTCGGCTGGAGATGAACCAACGCCGACAACGGGCCGGCGATCGTCCGTCCGTCGTGCAAGGTGATCGTGTGCAGGTATTCCCGCGCCGGATAGCTGCGGCCGGTGTAGATCTTCTCGTCGCTGGTCGTTTCCTTGAACTTCCATTCCTTTTCCATCCACTCCCGCTTGATCTTGCAGTCGATCCGCTTGACCGCCCGGAGCGGAATCTCTCGTTGCCGCTGGAGTTGCTCGTCGTAGATTTCCAGGCGTTTGTCGCGGGTCAGGTAGATCATGCCCGGATGGACCGAGCCGTCGGACAATTCGATGCAACCCGGTACGGCGTCTTCCCGTTGCGTGGTTTTGGGACCGAAAGGATTGATCGCCGGCGGCTCGTCGGCTTCGGCGGCGGAGAGTCCGCACGACAGGGCCACGATCGCGGCGATGAACACGATATACTGTATTGACCGCATGATTTGGTCTTTTCGTTTTATCGATTCTCGGAATTACATTGTCGAAATAGCCGGGGGCTAACAGCCCCCGGAATGTGAGCGGACTGTAACCTTGTCCCTCCGGGGGCTGTTGGCCCCCGGCTATTTTCTTGCGACATCAATTTCCTGAGTCGTTTTCTCGGCGTGCAAGCACGCCGGCTAAACGGCGAGTAGGACTTTCATCCCTTTGCATTGTATTTTGACATTCCGAATCGGTCGATGGTCGGCGTGAACACACACCCTCCACGGACGGGTGCCGGGATACCCGATACTTACGGATATTGGGTTGACCGGGAGGCGATATTTCGACACAATGAGTATTGGAACAGCTTTGATCGTGAGTTTTCTCGCAGTGTCGCGGGTTCCGCTCGCCCGCCATGCATGAGGGGAACAGTCATGAGGCCGCACCAAACACCTCGCTGGGATGAACTTTCGCGGCGGAAGTTCATCGAAGGCATTGGACTCGCATCGGCCGTCGGCGGCGCCGGCATCCCGGCCATCGCTTGGGCCGATGAGGGCGATTCCGGGCCGATCGACTGCGGCCCGCCGCCGCGGGCAAAGCCGCATCGCCGCACGGGCGGCGAATCGTTCCCGCCGCTGCCGCTGCCGGTCACTCCCTTGCGTCGCAGCGAGAAGAAGCGGCCGCCCAGTCCGCCCGCGCTGGTGGGCAAGGCCGCGCTGGGCGCCACCCGCTGGACCACCCGTGACGGCAAGCGAGTCCAGTATCGGGACTGGATGACCGATCCGGCCGACGTGAATGCGCTGCTTCGCTGGACCTCGGACAAGCTGGGGATCAACTATCGGGCGGTCGAGGTCGATTTCGCCCATTTCTCGTTCGATCCCCGCGAGCTGCCGGCCCTGCTGCTGGCCGGGCACAACAAGTTCCAATTGGACGATGAAGTCCGCGCCAAGCTGGCCCGATACGTGCTCGACGGCGGCACGATCCTCGGCGACGCCTGCTGCGGTTGGAGCGATTTCACCGATTCGTTCCGCCGCGAGATGGAGTTGATCTTCACGGGCCGGCCGCTGAGGAAGATGCTGCCCGAGGAGCCGGTATTCTCGTCCTACCACAAGCTGGGCGACTTGACGTACAAGAAGGGCGACGGTTCGACGTTCGTCGAGCCGCCGTGCCTGGAGGGGATCGACTTCGGCTGCCGCGCGGGCGTGATCTTTTCGCCGCGCGATCTGACCTGCGGTTGGGACGGGCACGAGCATCCGCGCGGCACCCGCGTGGTGATCGACCAGGCCCGGCAGTTGGGCGCCAACATGATTACGTACATCTTGGGCACGTTCCAACTCGGGCGGTTTCTGAGCACCACGAAGGTTTATCACGAGGCCGCCGAGCCGACCCGCGACGATTTCGTCTTCGCACAATTGATCCACGAGGGCGATTGGGACCCGGACCCTTCGGCCGTGCATAACCTGCTGAAATTCGCCCGCGACAACTCGACGTTGGAGGTGAAGTTCAAGCGGGCCAACGTCCGCCTGAACGACCCCAAGGCGACCGCTTACCCCTTGCTCTACATCACCGGGCATCACGATTTCGTCTGGAGCAAGGAGGAGGCCGCGTCGCTGGGGCGATACTTGAAGGCGGGCGGTATGTTGTTGGCCGACGCCTGCTGCGGACGATTGGCCTTCGACGCCGCCATGCGCCGCGAGATCGCCAAGGCGCTGCCCGGCGGTAAGCTGGAACGGATACCCGCCGACCATCCGCTGTATCATTGCCTTTTCGACATTGGGCGGGTGCAGTACACGCCGCGCGTGCGCGAGGATTTCGGGCAACTCGACGCACCCGAGTTGGAAGCAGTCACGATCGACGGCCGATTGGCGGTCGTCTACAGCCGGTTCGACCTCGGCAACGGCTGGGAGCAGTTCCCGCACGCGTACAGTTACGGGTTGCAGGAACGGTCGGCAATGCAACTCGGAACGAACATGTTGGTTTACGCGGTGACGCATTAACA
>JAHIKV010000252.1 GCA_018897395.1 Planctomycetota bacterium
CATTGCCAATTCGATTTCACCATCCCTGGCTCTCCCATTATTTGCGTCGTGGAAAACGCACTGTGATGGAAGAGCCTTTTTCATTGCAAGATCAATTTTGAGTCACAAACGGCCTATGGCTGCTTTTTCAGAAAGTGCAGTCCGAAGGAAACATACCGTTTTTCTTTCACGACACGGCAGATCGTCACGTTTTGCTCGCCTCAACCTCATCCGTCGCCAGGCGAACGAGTGGCACAATTCTTGAACTTGAAGATGCAATCCACGGCCGGTAGGATGCTTGACGATGAGGATTAGGGATTAGGGACTCGGGACTCGGACTCGGGGCTGGGGATTCGGGGTTTGGGGGGTCGGGGTGCGGTTAATCGGTTGTTCCGCCCTCCGCCTTCCGACTTCCGCCCTCTAATCCCTAATCCCTAATCCCCAATCCCTAATCTCCGGTATTGCTGAAACGCTTGCCCCGACTCCTGTCGATCAAACAGGTTTACCTATCTTGCCGATGCAACACGCACCCCAAAAGGACGTGCATGCTTGCGTCGATTTCGCTTGTTCGTAAGTGATTGGCGGGAAAACGATTTCCACACTTACGAGTTGTCGGAGAAGGATGCGCGCGACGTAGTTCTGAAAGACGCCGACATTTTCGCGTTCCAATTCCGCAACGCCGATTTCGTTGGTCGCCAGCAATGAATGGCACAAAAATCAACCCCGCCCCATTCTTCCCATTCCTCCGATCTTCACCGCGACGGCTTCTCTTCACCTAAGCAGCCGGGACATTCAACCGGTTTTCCGAAAAAGTGCATGGAAAACGCGAATTTCCGTCTGGACGCGGTCCGGGCAAAATGGATAAACTCCCCACTGATTAGGTGTCGGGATTGTCCATTCTCGCCCTGCGAGGTTCAAGGAGGAACGAATAATGCGGTCTCACTATTTATGGATTCTTGCCGTTGCAACGGCGGCCTGGGCCGTGCCGGTCGCCGGGCCTTCGGCGGCCGATGACGCACGCCAATCGGACAAGGCGATCCAATCGTCGGGAGAGATTCGCGTCTTGGACCCGACCGCGGCGGACGCGAAGGACGAGGATGGCGCCGACGCAACATCTCCGAAACACAAGGTCGGAGTTCCCACTCCCGCCAAGCGCGAGCCGGGCGCGAAACGGGCGCCCGCCGATCCCGCCGCGTCGGAGCTGCCGCCCACTCCCGCGACCAAGCCGACCACGGAGCAGCCGAAAACGGAAGTCGAACCGCTCAGCCCGATCCCCGATCCGATGGAGGCCCCTCCCGTTTCGGTCGAGACCGCGAGCTTTAAGGGGATCACGCCCGGGGTGTCGACAAAGGACGACGTCGAGAAGTCCTGGGGCCGGCCCAGGGACACATCGCGTGCCAACGGTTTCCTCGTGCAACTGTATTCGGTCGAGCCGTTCAAGCAGGTCGAGGTAAGCTATGCCGGCGAGAAGGCATCGTCGATCGTGATCCGCCTGGGACACTCTTTTCCCGCCGACGCCGTGGCCAAACAACTCGATCTGGCCGCGATTCGTCCGGTGCTGGTGTCAAACGAATTGGGCGAAATACTCGGCCTGGCCTATCCCGAACGGGGCGTGCTCTTCGCCTTCGAGCAGAGCGACGAGCCTGGCAAACCGTCGATGAAGGTCTTGCAGATAATTCTCGAAACGGTATCGGCCGAGTCGTTCGTGCTCCGCGCCGAGACGACGATGGAAAGCCGCTACGACCTGAGCCGCCGCGACTTGGAACAGGCATTGAAGTTGGAGCCGAACAACGCCCGCGCCCATTGGCTGCTGGGCCGCGTGCTGGCGGCCACCGAGCGGCACGAGGAGGCGTTGGCCGAGACGGGCAAGGCGGTCCGCCTCGAGCCCGACAATCCGCAGTATCGCGCGACACATGCTCAAGTTCTGGCCCAGGCCGGCCTCTTACTCGATGCGGTGCAACATACCCAACGGGCAATCGAGACCAGCGCGGATCGGCCGCACATCAAAGCGCGGGCAACCTGCCTGCTCGGCGATCTGCTGGCATCCGGCTCGAAACCAGACTTTAAGAAAGCGCTGACCTATCACACGGAAGCGATCCGGATTGCCGATCAATTGTGCAGCAGTCCGCACCCTGCGATCCGGGTAGCGGCCAAGGAAGTGCTGATCGACGCCCATCTCGGCGCCGCCCACGACATCGCCTGGGGCGAGTATAAAGAGAAGGGCAAGGCGGTGGTCCGCTGGATCGAGCGCGCCCGGGCGGCCGCCGACGACGTGGTCGAAAACGAGAGGGGCAACCCCCTGCTGCTGTTCCACGTCTGCACCCGGACTTTGTCCGCCTACGTAGGCGTGCGCGGCAAGATCGACCCCGCCTCCGCCGTAAAAGCGACGGTCGAAGTCGGCGAAAAACTCATCGCCGCGACACGCGATCCCGGTCGCAAGGCACAACTCCAATGGGAACTGGGTACGGCCCTGTACGACGCCGTGCAGGTCTGCCAGATGCGCTCCGAAAACGAAAAGGCGCTGAAATACGGCCGGATCGCGGCCGAATATCTGGCCGATTCCAATCGGGCCAATCCCTCGCCCGCCACCGCCTTGCTGTTGGGCCGGCTGTACTTCCGCCTCGGCGCGATCCACGCCCTCGGCGACCGCGACCACAAGGCGGCCGTCGTGTGGTTCGACAAGGCCCTGCCGCTGCTGAAGGGCCAGCCCGCCGAAGAACTGGCCGACAATCTCGGCCGACACGGCGAAGCGATGGTCAGCATGGGCGTCTCCTACTGGCAAACCGGCCAACGCGAGAAGGCCGTCGAGCTGACCGAACAAGGCATCCGTTGGATGGAGCAGGCCGTCAGGCAGGAGTCGCTCGACCGCTCGACGCTGGCCGTCCCCTACGGCAATCTCGCCGCCATGCACCGCAAGCTCGGCGACGGCAAAAAGGCCGACCGCTTGCTGGAGTTGGCCGGCCGGATAAAGGAAGAGAAGTTGAAGTAGTGGATAGTGGATAGTGGATAGTGGATAGTGGATAGTGGATAGTGAAAAACGCCCCGCGACTGCGTTCGCGGGGAGAGATTTTTCACTCCTCACCCTTCGCCCTTCTCCACTTGACGGCGGAGCCGCTCCACGTCGCTCCGCATCGCCTCAAGCTCCCGGTGGAACCGTTCGACGCGACGGCACTCTTCCTCGACGCCGGCGAAAAGTCCCGCGGCCGAGGATGGGTCTTGCCAATCGACGGCCAGACTGGCGACCGCGCCGCGCAGTCCGCGCCGCAACCGGCTGCAAAACGCCCAGAGAAGAAGCAGACACCAGAGCACGAGCCAGAACCCGGCCGAGAGATAAAAATCCAGCCCGGAGACGGGCGCTCGGGGCGTCGCCAGCCAGGAATCGTAGAAAAAGTTCTTACCCAGCCGGAACAAGATCAAACCGAGCATCGCCGCCAACATGAGTTCGTACCGCCAGCGGGTAAACCAACCTGTGTGGCGGCGGGCGAGCCGGGCGACCAACGATTCGAGATCGGCCGACGCCCGGGCAACGAAACCCGCGGCGGCCGTCTCGGCCTCGGCGGCGACCGCGTCCGGTCGAGTGGCGCGGCGGTCCAAGCCGGCCTCGGCGACGTAGCCGTCGACGATGATCGCGGCCTTGCGCAGCTCGGCGTGGTCCCAGGCATCGGCGGCGGCTCGATCCGCGCCCCGCTCGGCGCGCCGGTTGCGCCGCCACCTGCGCCAGGTGCGCGTCCCTTCCATCGCGCCCCAGAGCGCCATTTGGGCGGGAGTGCGGGTGCGGTAGAGCAATCCCCCGGAAAGCAAACCGCCCAGCCCCTGATAGATTCGCAACACCAGCGAGAACGGACTCAGTCCCCAGCGCGAAGCGGCTTGGCCCAACAGGCGGTTCTCCCATTGCCGCCGGTTGGTCAACAGTTCGGTCTGCATCCGGGCGGCGATCCGCCGGGCCATCAGCCCGCGCCGTTCTTCGACTGCCTCTTGCGTTTTTTGCACGCTCGGCAGCGCCTCCTCGATCCGTCGGCGGCAGGAGTCGAGCGTGTCGGCCATCAGGTCGAGGAAGTTCGCCCGGCGGATGCGGTTTGCCGCTGCGCCGGCCATCCGACGTGTGAGCAGATCGAGCAGATCGGCGAACTCGCCCCGCGGTTGCCTGCCGGCCCGGGCGTCGTCGAGCGCGCTAAGTGAATCGACGAGGAAGATGTGGCCGGGGTTCTCCGTTGGGGCGACAGTTGCACTGTCGCCCCCAGGGATGGCAGTGCAACTGCCATTCCAACCGAGTGCCTGCCGCCAATCGTCGCGGACGTCGGCGTCCAGATCGGCATGGGTCTGGACGAATACCACGCGAGCGCCCCGCGCGGCGGCGGTCAATTCGTCGGCCACCCGGGCGCTGCGGTACTTCTGCTGCGTGGCGACGACCAGCAGCACGTCGCAGTGGGGCAAGATCGCGCGCAGCCGCGCCAGATTGCTGTTGCCGGGGGCGGGGGACGGGAGACGGGGTGAGAGAACATTTTTCGGCGAAAGGTTGTCGCCCTCACCCCCGGCCCCTCTCCCAAAGGGAGAAGGGAGACTCTCTTCTTCCGTCGTGTCGGGATCGGGACAATCGACCAGCACGAGATTGCGCAATGCCGGCAGGTCGCGGTGGATCAATTCCACGACGGCCGGATCGATGCCGAGCATCTCGGGCGTAATGTCCGGGCGGCAGACCAAGGTGGGCCGGGTGGTGGTGGGTCGAGATCGGCCGGTCCGAAGCACCTCGGCCCCCAACAGGGCGTTCAGCAGCGCGCTCTTGCCCGCGCCCGTGCCGCCGAGGGTTGCCACGACCAGCGGGGCCTCGAGCCGCACCCGCAACGAGCCGGCCCGATCCACCAGCCGGCGGACCAAGGCCCGGCATTTCTCGGCCGGCCGCCAGTCGGGCGCGTCGTCGGCCCAGCGGTTAAGCCGGCCAACCAGGGCGTCCACTTCGGCCAACAGTTCCAGGTGTGCCAATTCCGATCGGGACATGGCTCCAGCATACCGACGGCGACGTTCGGAAACCAGTAATCTCCAGGAAACCTATTTTGCAATAGCCGGGGGCTGTTGGTCCCCGGCTATTGATCGCGACATTTTTTCTCGATATTCAATCAATACACTCTCTATTCCAGGCAGCGGCACACGGTTGCTATTTTCATCATGCGGCGAGAAACGCGGCTTCGCGATTGCAAGGCGACAGGTGGACGGGTGGGTCGAGGGCCATTGTATCATCTGGGGCGCGCGTCGCAACAAGGCGGCGCAAGTTCCTTTTACAAAAGCACTTGCAACTTCTCCCGGAATAAGCGCAGACGAGCCGGCCGGTCGCTGCTAGAATAATGAAGGCGCTGAATTGGAACAGACGGGAGAAGCCCGCCGGATTCGGTTCGCACAGCATATCAGCAGTTCTGATTGTCTCGGGTTAGATTTCCTTGGGGTTCAAGACTCTTCGTGTATGTCCGATTCGCGGGTTGCCGCCGATTTGCTTGCCGTTGCGCCGTTGATCGCGCCGTCGCTGTTGGCGTGCGATTTCGCGGAGCTGCGCGAGGAGATCCGCCGCGTCGAGGCCGGCGGCGCACGGGTCCTGCATCTGGACATCATGGACGGCCACTTCGTGCCGAATCTGAGCATCGGCATCCCGGTGGTCGAGGCGGTCCGCCGCTCGACCGATCTGCCTCTGGACGTGCATCTGATGATTTCCGAGCCGGGCCGCTACATCCGGCGCTTCCGCGAGGCGGGGGCCGATCTGTTGACGATCCACGTCGAGGCCGCCGGCGATCCCCGGCCGCTGTTGGAGGAAATTCGCTCGTTGGGCGCGGGGGCGGGGATTTCGCTGAATCCGCCCACCCCCGTCGATTCGCTCGAAGGCTGCCTCGATCTCTGCGATCTCGTGCTGGTGATGAGCGTGATGCCCGGCTTCGGCGGCCAGGAGTTCGATCCGGCGGCGCCGGACAAGCTTCGCCGTCTGCGGGAGTTGGCCGGACCGGACGTACTCCTGTCGGTAGACGGCGGCGTCAGCCGCGACACGGCGGGCACGTGCGTCGAGGCCGGCGCCGACATACTGGTGACCGGCTCGGCACTGTTTTCCGAAAACGATTACGGCCGCTTCATTAAAGAGGTGACCGCTTTGGCAAAATCAAGAAAGGCAATTCGGGTTTAGCGATGCTTAACATCGTGTTGATTCGTCCCGGCTCGACCGACTACGACGTACAGCAACGGATACAAGGAAGTCTGGACATTCCGTTGAACGAGCAAGGCGAGGCGGAGGCGGCGCAGGTTGCCGAGCAACTCCGCGATAAGGGGCTGGAGGCGGTCTACGCGCCCGCTTCGCAACCGTCCCTGGAAACGGCGGAAATCATCGCCGAGATTCTGGATATCAAGCGGAAGAAACTCGATCGGCTGCATAATCTCAACCAGGGGCTGTGGCAGGGGATGCTGGTCAAGGACGTCCGGCGCAAGCAGCCGAAGGTCTATCGCCGATGGCAAGAACAGCCGGAAAACGTCTGCCCGCCCGAGGGCGAAATGCTCGGCGAGGCCGACGAGCGGGTCCGCGCGGCTGTGGTGAAAATCATGAAACGGCGCAAGGAAGGGACGGTCGGGCTGGTTCTGCCCGAGCCGCTCTTCAGTCTTGCCCGCCGCTTCATCTCACATTGTGAGTTGGGAGATTTGTGGAAGGCGCCCAACGGGCAGGAGTGGTTCGAGACGCTCGAGGTGGACGCCGAGGAGTTTCTCGCTGCCGGCGTGTAGCGAGAGGGAGAAAGCTACATGCCCACGCAACCCGCCGATCAGAGCAGTTGGAAAAATCTTCTCAAGCGTCCCAAGCGGGGCGTGCCGGAGGGGCTTTGGAGACGTTGCCCCGGTTGCCAGGCCACGATCTTCCGCAAGGAAGCGGAGAAGCGGTTGGGGGTTTGCCCCGAGTGCGACTACCACTGGTACGTGCCGGCCAGACAGCGGATTGAGCAGGTGCTCGACGAAGGGACGTTCGAGGAGTGGGACGCCGATCTGGAGTCGGCCGATCCGCTCGAATTCGTCGATAAAATCCCTTACCCCCAGCGGCTTCAAGAGGAGCAGAACCGCACCGGATTGCGCGAGGCGGCGGTCGTGGGAACCGGCACGATCCGCGGCCGGCGGGTGGCCTTCGGAGTGACCGATTCCGCCTTCATCATGGGAAGCATGGGCTCGGTGGTCGGCGAGAAGCTGACCCGCACCGTCGAACGCGCCATGCGGCAACAATTGCCGCTGATTATCGTCTCCGGCTCCGGCGGCGGGGCGCGGATGCACGAGGGCATCTTCTCCTTGATGCAGATGGCCAAGGTCTCGGCGGCGTTGGCCCGCTTCGACGACGCCGGCGGACTGTTCATCTCCGTGCTGACCAACCCGACGATGGGCGGCGTGGCCGCGAGTTTCGCCTCACTGGGCGACGTGGTCTTCGCCGAGCCTCGCGCGCTGGTGGGCTTCGCCGGGCCGCGGACCATTATGGCCACCATCCGCATCGAGTTGCCAAAGGGGTTTCAGACCAGCGAATTTCTCCTGGAGCACGGTTTCATCGACCGCATCGTCCGCCGCCAAGATTTGCAAAGCGAATTGGCGAGAACCATCGATTACTGCGGGAAATAGTGGATAGTGGAGAGTGGATAGTGGAGAGTGGAGAGTGGAGAGTGGATAGTGGGGAGTATAAAATGAGTTATTATTGAAACAGAGGTTGAAGTGACAGTATAACTGCACCTCAATGTGAAGCGCAAACATGACAACATATCTATTTGTGTTTCAACGCCTAATCACTCTCCACGTAACCGTTCACGGGCCGGCCGGGGACTGGTCCATTTTTCGGCGAAAAAACGCATTTTGCCGACGAACCGTTGGCCGAAAACATGGACCTGTCCCCTTCCCGCGGCGCCAGGGGGACAGTCCCATTTTCGCGGCGGTCAAG
>JAHIKV010000253.1 GCA_018897395.1 Planctomycetota bacterium
GGGTTGGAATTGGTGAAACGAAAGATTCTCTGACCTAATGGAGGGCATTGCTATGAGAAAAGTCTTTATCACTTCTCTTGTCGTTGTTTTCTTTGTCGGATGCGGCACGGAAAACAAGAGCTTGGAACTGGAGCAACAAAGGTTGTTACTGGAGCTAACAAAAACAAACAACGAGCGGCTTGCTGAACTTACACAAAAGGAGCAAGAGCTTAAGTCACTGGAGAAAAAAAACCAGGATGTTGCAGAGCAACTAAAACAGCGAGAAGCGTTACTCGGATTGCAAGAGCGAAAATCGAAGCAACTGGAAAAGGTATTTGTAGAGAAGGTCGCAGCAGCCGATGCGAGAATCAAAGACGCCCAGATGCTCTTGGAAAAGCGAATGGAAGAGGTACGTGCCGAAGAAGTCCGAAACCAAGAAACTCAACGTGCTATTCAGGCGAAAGAGGACGAGTTAAACCGAAGGTTTGTAGCAATTCGGCAACGGCAAGAGGAAAAGCGTCAGGCGCAGGAAGCAGCGCGTCGTGAACAGGAAGAAAGGCAGCGCCCGGAAATAGTTGAGCGACTTAGGCGGCGGAAGCCCGATCTGGACCAATTGATAGACTTGACGACAGACTTAGCTATAAAGTATGGGCATAGCGGGTTTGTGCGGAGTACAATTCGCAAGGAGTTGTCGGATATTTTCCATGACACTAGATGGGGAAAAATCGCCGAAGAAGATGCCTTCGCGCACAAGGCGGCATCCAATGCCTATCACAACTATCTTAAACGGAAAATCAATGAACATGTGTTTGCGGCTTATTCTGGTAATATGACAAGATCAATCCACAAATGGCGTGACGATTACATTAAAAGACACCAAAAGGTCAACAACTGATGAGGGAAAAGGCGAATCATGGGCACCGTCTACAAAAAGATGTTTACGAAACCGCTACCGGCCGTGGCGAAAATCATTGTCCGCAAGGGGCAACGATTGGCCGAGTGGATCGACGCGAAGGGAAAACGCCGGACGGCACCGCTGACCGCCGCCGGGGATCGGATTGCCGTAGTGGCCGGAACCTACACCGCGAAGTTCCGGGCCGGCTCGGGGATCGTCAAGGAAGTGGCGACCGGCTGCCGGGATGAATCGGCCGCACGGTCGATACTCGGCAAGTTGGAACGCCGGGCCGAACTGGTCAAAGGCGAAGTTATCTCCGCCGCCGAAGATGCCGTAATCGACCACCAGTGTACGCCGCTTGCCGACCATATCACCGCCTTCATCGACCACCAGAAGGCAAGAGGGCTTTCCCGCCGGGTGAAAGACACCCTTGCCCAACTGCGCCGGGTCGCCGCCGACTGCGGCTTCTATCGGCTCACCGACCTGGACGCCACCACCTTGGAACGCTGGCTCTTGGACCGCAAGGCCGACGGCATGAGCGCCGCGACCCGCAACGAGTATCGCGGGGCGTGGCTGACCTTCTGTAATTGGTGTATGGCGACGAAGCCGGCACGGCTGTTGAGCAACCCATTTGCCAGAGTGCCGAAAGCCGACGCGAACGCCGACCGTCGCCGCACCCGCCGGGCACTGACCGAAGCCGAGTTGACGCGGCTGTTGGACGTGGCGCGCCGCCGGCCGCTGTTGGATCGTATGACCGTCCATCGGGGAAAGCGGGGAGGCGAAGTGTACGGGCGACTGCGCCCGGAAGTGCAACGTCGTTTAGAACGGCTTGGGCATGAGCGGGCTTTGATTTACAAGACGCTGGTGCTTACCGGGCTGCGCAAGGGCGAGTTGGCTTCGATCACCGTGGGGCAAGTGGACCTCGACTCGCCCATGCCCTACCTGGTGTTGCGGGCTGCCGACGAAAAGAATCGGGAAGGCTCGACGATCCCGCTTCGGACCGACCTTGCCGCCGACTTTCGAGACTGGCTTACAGAGAAGGCCACGGCTTTGCAGGAAGCCGCCAGAGAAGCGCCGACGGTTCGGTTGGACTCAAAACACCAAGAGCGGCAGAAACGCAACCAGGGCGTTCCTACGCGACGAGAAGGGCAATCTTGCCAACAGTTGTCTACCGTGCCGACGTTGCCGCTCGATACGCCGTTGTTCACCGTGCCGAGTGGCTTGGTGCGGATACTTGACCGTGATCTGCGGTTGGCGGGAATACCGAAGGTGGACGAACGGGGCCGAACGGTCGATGTCCATTCCCTTCGCCATACCTTCGGCACGCTATTGAGCGTCGCCGGCGTTGCACCGCGAACGGCACAAGCCGCCATGCGCCATTCCAGTATCGACCTCACCATGAACGTCTACACCGATCCGAAGCTGTTGGACGTGGCCGGTGCGATGGAA
>JAHIKV010000254.1 GCA_018897395.1 Planctomycetota bacterium
CATTGCCAATTCGATTTCACCATCCCTGGCTCTCCCATTATTTGCGTCGTGGAAAACGCACTGTGATGGAAGAGCCTTTTTCATTGCAAGATCAATTTTGAGTCACAAACGGCCTATGGCTGCTTTTTCAGAAAGTGCAGTATCATGGATACTGCGAGTCAGACTGCCGCTGCCGCCACCGAGGTCCAGGATTCCGACTTCGTGATTGCCCGACAAATCCGTCGCGGAAAGACGTTTTTCCAAGAATGGGCCTACAGATAGGTCGCAGATGCACTTTGCCCGCTCACGACTCCTGGGGTCAATTCCAAATCTCAGGCCGAAAGCAAGCGCTTGAATACACGCAAATGAGCGGGGGCGGTCTGCAACATGCGCCGACGGATATATTAGCAAGGATATGTTCTTTGCGTCTTTTAACTTGAGTTGACGGTAATGGTAGTAAAGCCGTGGAACGGAATCGTCGTTTCCGGCGTCGCCGAAGACTGTGAGCAGCGGCAAATTCTTTGGATCATCGCGTGAGTCCGGTTTGTTCAGTTTGGAAAGCAGGTACGTTGGATTGCGCGCGCTGCAGGTTGCCGCCGCAACGGTGCGGCCTTCCCCTGCACAACGAACCCCAAAACATTCAAATCCCAAGACGCACCACAGCAAGGCAAGCGGCGTTCCTTCTTGGTGGGAGACCCGTTCTTGGACCGATCTCAACAATGAGCAATAGGCGCGACAATAGGCGCCAGTGTACCGGAGTGAAAACCCGTGTCGAATGTACTCATGCCGTGCATCCCTCAAGGCCGCAAGTTCCTCGGCCAGGTGGCCTGTCAGGCCGGCTCTGATTGGCATCCAATACTGGTCCCATGAAATCGGTGCGGCCTGAAGTCGACCGCCGGCGCTTACCTCAACTACTCCAATAAGGTCCACTGACTTCAGGATTGAAAGCAGGTGGCTGGAGTTCGCCTTGCGTATGCAGCTTGCCGATCGGGTGCGAGTTGTCATGTTGACGCTCGCATGGTCGTACCGTCCGATGCACCGATCCTCGACCGCGTGCTGGAGGAACCGCCATGTGTGCGCATGGCCATACTACATCTTCAAGGGGGGCGGTTTCAAGTCGAGTTTTTGGCCACTTCGCGCTCTTAGGGCGGTGTTTGCAAATAGCTGATGTGAGTCCCCTCTCCCAAAGGGAGAGGGGAGACATTTCAAGACAAGCTCTTAGTCGGCGGGGCAGGTTAGAAGTAGCGGTTTACGAAAATCTGAACCTCGGCGTCGAACATCCGCTCCCGTCCGGTCCGCAACGGCAGCACGCCCCCGATCTCCACCGTGGTCTTGGCGATCTCCGTGTGCAGCCCGACAGTGATATTGGGCACGTCGAGGCGGTTGTCGAGATTGCCGAAGATGACCGGACCCGACCGCCCTTCGCCGGTCAGCATCATCGAGTCCTGGAGCGTCGTGGCGTAGTGGAACTCGACCAGCATCGCCATCCCCTTCAGCCCCGTCGCGGCCGGTTCGTGGAACAGCCAACGCCCCAGCGCCAGGTCCACGTACATCAAGTTCTGTTCGCAATATCTACCCAGCCGCGTGGAGTCGAGGTCCACGGCGTTGCCGTTGGCGGCGAGGTCAAGTTGCAGGAAGCCCTGATAGAAGTATTTCGAGTTCGGCGCGCCGAGGATGCCGATCCAGGGCGAAAGATAGGCCGCGTCGTTGTGGACGGTGAAGTCGGTTTCGTACACGGCGCCGGTGGTGTCGCTGCCGGTGGGGGTCTCGATGCCCAACCCGGCGGCGACGGCCGAATACTCCGCCGTGTAGAGCAGCCGTTTCAGCGTGATCTTCAAGTTGCCGATGTGTTCGCTCCCAACCGTGGCGCCCGGCGCGGAAATCTGGTACGCGCCGCAAAACGGCATCCGCAGCTCGACCGACCAGAGGCCGTCGCGAAAGGTCTTTTCCAGCCCGAAGGTGTAACGGTCGAGGCTGGCGGTTTCTCCGGGGCCAAAGGTGACCGGGTTGGCCAGCAGGGCGTTTTGGAAGTGGTTGTACATGAAGAAGACGCGGTCGGTGGGGAAGGCTTTGTTGTTGTCGGCGATCCTCATCCGCCCGCCGCCTCCGGCAGGGGGAAGATCAATGACGGTATACTGGCCCGGTTGCTCGCCGTCGTAATACCCCAGCCCGCCGCCTCGGGAAAACGAATCGCCGAAAATGTTCGGCACGCTGGCCAGGCGGACTATCGGCGTGCGCGCGGCCGACCGCTGCGACGATCCGGCTTGGCTCGACAACGTTGGTTGCCGGTCGCGTCGTGCGGGAGGCGCCGCCGACCCTTCATCCCGTTGGGCAAGAGCCCACTCCTCCGGCGAGTCCCAATCCTGTTCCAGTCCCCAATCGGTTTCCTGCCCGACGGCAGGCCGGATCATGGGTAGGAAATAAGCGCCCGCGAAAATCAGAAAGAATGCAACTAGACGGTGGCCTCGTGCGCGCGGCATGACATTCTCTCCGTGCAAAAATGCCCCGAATATACTGGTTGGATCGGTTTGGCCGGTGGCAGGGGATGAGCCGGTCTGGAGGGGGTCCGGTTGGAGTGTCTGCGGGCAATGGACAATGCCGGACGAGTGGGGCGGATAACAAAACGATTCCGTTTATATCCGGTCCGTTATGGATTGCTCGACGACGGCGCGGCCGGAAGTCTGCTCAACGCGGCGTCGGTCTCGTGCAACTGGGCCTGAAAATCGTCGTTTTCCGGGTATTGTTCCACCAGCGTGCGGAGGTGTCTTTGGGCCGCTTCCAGATTGCTCCGGGCCGCCTGCTCCTGCCTGCCGTCGGCCTGCAGCAGGGCAATGCTGCGGAGGCATACGGCCAGATCGCGCCGATAGGGGGCCGCCTCGCCGTTTTCCTCGACGAGTCTTTCCAGTACGCGGAGGGCTTGCTGGAAGGATTTTAGAGCCTCGGCCGGCTCCCCCTGCTCCTGATGCAAGGAGCCGAGGTTCAGATGAATCGCGGCCAACTCTGCCTGGTACTTATGCACCGCTGGGTTGGCTTGCGCAAAAGGCGTCATCACTTCCAAAGCCCCTTGGTATAGCTCCATTGCCTCCCGGTGGTTTCCCGCGACGCTGGCGAGATCGGCCAGGAGCCGATAACAAAGGGTCAAATAGTGATGGTAGTCGAGCTCCTTGCGGTCGCCTTCGGACCCTCGCGGCCCTGCCTGGAGTAGTCGATTGAAGATGGCGATGCCGTCGCGGAAATCCTTCTCCGCGCCGGCGTAGTCGCCGCCGGAGAGGGCCAGGACGGCCAGGTTGTAGTGGCCGATGCCCAGATCGCGGAGGATTTTCTTGTTTGTGTTGTCCGGCTCCTGCTCGAGTAGCTTGCGGCGAATGGCCTGTGCCTGCTCGAATTGTCGGCGGGCCTCCGGGAATCGCCCCCGCTCCTTTTCCACCAGTCCCAGGTTCATTTGGCCGTTGGCCAGCGCGCGTCGATACTCGCTCTGCCGCGGATGTGCTTCGACGAGCCGCCGGCGGATGGCGGCTGCCTCCGTGTATGCCGTTCTAGCCTCATCCAGCCGACGGAGCCTGACCAGCACTCGGCCGATGGCGTTGAGGGTGTCGCCCTGGGCCTTTAGCCGCGATTGATCGTCGGGAGACTGGGCAAGGAGCCGTTTCTGCGTCTCTTCGGCACGCCGGTAGGCGGACAAAGCCTCCTCGGGCGACTCGATCTCCTCGGTTATCCGTCCCATCAAGAAGCTCGTCTCGGCCAACTCGTCTTGAAGACGCGGATCGGCCCCTCGCTGGGCGAGAAACCGCCGATAGTAATCGCGGGCCTGGGTCAACAACTTCCGACGCAAGGGCTGCATGCCCGGCCGATCGAGCAATTCCTCCTCGCTGACCGACCTCAGCAGGTCATCGACCGCGCCGCGAGCCTGCTGGAAACTCTCCTCGGCCTCCTGCTGCGCCTTTTTTGCGGCCATCAACGCCGCCGAAGTTTTTACGTATCCAACCAAAGCAATTACCAAAGCCAAAACCAGCAACGCGGCCGTCGAGCCGAGCAGCGACGCCGTGACGGGATTGCGCCGGCACCAACGCGCCGTGCGACTCAACGGGCCGACCGGCCGGGCCACGATCGGCTCGCCGCGGAGGTAGCGCCCCAACTCGTCGGCCAATTGCTCGGCCGAGGCGTAGCGCCGGGTCGGCTCCTTTTGCAGACATTTCAGACAGATCGTTTCCAGGTCGCGGTCGATCGAGGGGTTCAACTGCCGCGGCGGGGCCGGCTCCTCGTCGATCACTTGCCGGAGGGTCTCGAGCGGCGTGGCCGCCTGGAACGGGGGCCGGCCGGTCAGTATGTGATAGAGCGTCGCACCCAGCGCGTAAATATCCGTCGCGGCCGCAACCTCGGCCGAATTTTTCGCCTGCTCCGGCGACATGTAGGAGGGCGTGCCCATGACCTCGCCGGCGCGGGTAAGCTGCTCCTGCCCCTCGGCCAGTTTCGCCAGTCCGAAATCGGCCACCAGCGCCCGGTCCATCTTGGCGTCGACGAGGATGTTTTGCGGCTTCAGGTCGCGGTGAAGTATCCCGCGGCTGTGGGCTTCATGCACGGCGCGGGCGACCGGCTCGAGGTAGCCGGCGGCGCGGCGGTTCTGGATCGGACCATCGCGGAGCATTTTCGCAAGCGTGCGCCCCTCGACGCATTGCATCGAGAAAAACTGCCGGCCGTCCACTTCGCCGACCTCGTAGACGGTGACGATGTGATCGTGCTCGAGGCGCGCGGCGGCCTGGGCCTCCTGCCGGAAGCGGTCCATCGCGCTGGCCTGGGTGTCGCGGGGAAGCGATTCCAGCCGGTCGCGGCGGAGTATTTTCAGGGCCACCACGCGCCCCGCCGCACGCTGCCGCGCGCGATAGACCACGCCCATCCCGCCGCGGCCGATCTCATCGAGCAGGTCGTAATTTCCAAATCGCCCCGACGCCGGTGGGCCGACCACGGTATCGCCCGACCGGCCCGCGGTCGAGGCGTCGGCCGGCAACGTCTCTGCGACCAGTCCGTCGTCCGAGCAGAGTTCAACCTCCACGGACCGCTCGTCGGAAGCATTTCGTTGCGGCGAATCGATCGTCTCGGCGTTTGGATCCCGATCGGCCATGCCCAACTCCCCTCGATCGGCATTATAGCGCGCCCGAGCCGAGCCGCCCAGTAGTATTGTCGGGTGCGTATTTGCATGCACGCTCTGGGCTGCCATCCAAAATTTCGTAACCGTTCGCAGGGGACTGTCACGGATAGATGGCGCACGGTTCGTTTTTCGCACCCTACGAAGTCGTTCAACCCTAGGAAGGAAAGTAGGGTGGGACTGCGCTTAGGATCTGAAAATGAATAACGTGTGCAATTCTGCAGGACGGATTTTCCAATCCGTCCTACGTGTAAATCACCCACTTATTCTTTTACAGGCCCTTAGCTTGTCCCACCCCGCCAATTTTCGGTCGCCGGAAAAAAAGCC
>JAHIKV010000381.1 GCA_018897395.1 Planctomycetota bacterium
AGCGGCGTGCCCAGCGGGGCCCTGGCCATCGACTTGATTGTCGAGGCCATCTACTACGCCGCCGACAACGGGGCAAGGGTCATAAGCATGAGCCTGGGCGGCCCCTTTGAGTCCCCCGAGGAGCAGGCCGCGATAAATTACGCTCACGGCCAGGGCGTGGTCCTGGTAGCCGCGGTGGGCAACTACGGGGACGAGACGACGATATACCCCGCCGGCTGCGACAACGTCGTGGGCGCCGGCGCCACCAACAACCTGGATGAGAAGGCCTCCTTCTCGAGCCACAACGCGACCGTCGATGTCACCGCGCCGGGATGGTACGTCTACTCCACCACGAAATCCGGTGGTTACGGCTTCGGCTCCGGCACCTCCGCCGCGACACCGACGGTCGCGGGTCTGGCCGCCCTTATCCTGTCGTTCAACCCCTCCCTTTCGGCGTCGCAGGTCCAGCAGGTAATCGAGGATAACGCGCTGGACCTAGGGGACCCCGGGCGTGACGACTACTTCGGGCATGGCCGCATCGACGCCTGCGGTGCGTTGAGCGACCTGGCGTCGCCGCCGCATATCGAATCGATAACCCCCTGCACCGCCCCCATAGGCGCCCAGGTGACGATCTCGGGGTCGGACTTCGGGTTCTCCAAGGGGACGTCGAAGGTGACGTTCAACGAAGCGGTAGCGACCGCCTGCGAGTCGTGGTCGGATACCGAGACAGTCTGCACGGTGCCCGCCGGTACTACCGACGGGCCGGTGAGCGTCACCACCGCGAACGGCACCAGCAACGGCGTCGAGTTCACCGTGTCTTACCCCGCCCCCACCGTCACCTCCATCGCCCCCAACTCCGGCACCAACGACGGCACCGTCAACGTAACCAACCTCGCCGGGACCGGCTTCCGAAACGGTGCGACGGTGAAGCTCATCGGACCGTCAGGCGCCGGCGAGACCGGGGCGGGGACCATCAACGCCACCAATGTGAACGTGGCGTCAAGCACGAAGATAACCTGCACCTTCGACCTCACCGGGGCCGCGGCGGGCTCCTACGAGGTGAAGGTCGAGAACACCGACGGGCGGAGCGGCACCCTCGCCGGCGCCTTCACCGTTAGAGAGGCTCCGGCACCTCCCGGCACCACCCCCACCTGGTACCTGGCGGAGGGCTCGTCAGATTGGGGATTCGATACATACATCACGATAGAGAACCCCAATGACGAGGCGTTGAGCGCCACCGTCACCTACATGACCGAAGCCGGGGCCGTCCCCGGGGGGGACATTAACCTCCCGGCGCGCTCCCAGACCACGGTGAACCCGCGCGACACCGTGAGGGACGAAGACTTCTCCACCAGGGTGGAGTGCAAGGAAGGCAAAACGATCGCGGTGGACCGCACCATGTCCTGGATAGGAGAGGGAGCCCCCTCCCCCGACGGCCACTGTTCCATAGGAGTCACCTCCCCCGCCACCACCTGGTACCTCCCCGAGGGCTCCTCCGCCTGGGGGTTCGAGTGCTGGCTCCTCATACAGAACCCCAACGACCAGGAAGCCACCGCCCAGGTCACCTACATGATAGAGGGGGCCGACCCACAGACGTTCGAGAAGAAGGTACCGGCCAACGCCCGCGAGACCTACAACATGGCAAACGACATAGGAGAGGCCGACGCCTCCATCGAGGTGGTAAGCGATATCCCCGTCATCCCCGAGAGGGCCATGTACCGGAACAACCGAAGGGAGGGGCACGACTCGATCGGCACCACCGCCCCCGCCCTCTCCTACTACCTGGCCGAGGGAACCACCGCCTGGGGGTTCACCACCTACGTCCTGGTGCAGAACCCGCAGGACACCCCCACCGACGTGACCCTCACCTACATGACGAACTCGGGACCGGTTCCCCGGGCCCCGTTCACCGTGCCGGGCAACTCGAGGAAGACCATCAGGGTCAACGACGCCCTGCCCGCAAGCGACTTCTCCACCCAGGTGAGTGGAAGCCAGCCCATAATCGCCGAGCGTGCCATGTACTGGGGGGAGGGTACCGAGGCCGGTGAGGCGTGCCACGACTCCATAGGGCTATCGGCCCCCCACACCACGTTCTACCTCCCCGACGGTCAGACATCGGACGGCAGGGAGACCTACACCCTGGTACAGAACCCCAACGACACTGATGTCACCGTCGAGGTCTCCTACCTGACCTCCGACGGGCAGGGTAACGTGGTCTTCACCGAGACCATCGGCGCCAACTCCCGCATGACGTTCTCCATGGTAGACAAGGGCATATCGGGAAGGGCCGCGGTCACGGTCACCTGTAAGACCGCCGGAGCGAAGATAATGGCCGAGCGCGCCATGTACTGGAACGAGCGCGGCGCCGGGACGGACACGATAGGGGGGTACGGGGACTGAAGAAAACGCAAGATGGTACCGGGTACAATCTTGCGTTTTCCCAAACCCTTCCATCAAGCGGGGAAGAGGGCTAGCCCTTCATTATCGTCGCCACGAGCCTCAGGAGAGCGAGAAGGATCACGGCCCCGACGAACGCGACGAAGAGGCTCCACCAGGTGAATCCGGTAGTCCCCTGGGAGCCGAGCGCGTTGAACACCACCCCGCCGATGACCGCGCCGACCACCCCCGCGACTATGTTCAGCAGGCAGCCCATCCTGGCGCCGACCCCTACGATCAGGCTGGCGAGCCACCCCGCAACACCACCGAGTACGATCCATGCCAGCAAGCCCATGCGAGCTCCTTCTCTCCTTGCTATGACGAACAAAGGACACATTTCACTTCTCCGGATATCGACCTCTTCCCTTTCGCAAACCCGAATAACCTTGCTCAAGAG
>JAHIKV010000255.1 GCA_018897395.1 Planctomycetota bacterium
ACCTTGTCTCCCTCTCGGTCTCGGTTCATCAATCCTCTTGGAGGTAATACCACTAACCGGAGAGCCGGATGCGGGAAATCCGCACGTCCGGTTCGGAGGGAGGGGAGGCCGAACTCAATCGGCCTTCCCTACCCCTATCGGATTCCTATGCGTCGGCGTTTGCCACATTGACGCGGAGCGCGGGAACCAGAATACTACTTCGCGGCCGCGTCACTTCGTTCCATCGTCTTCTGATACAACTCCACGTACTCCTTGGCGCTACGGGTCCACGACCAGTCTTGACGCATTCCGACGGCGATCAACTGCCGCCAAACTTCCGGCCGACGATAGGCGTCGCAGGCCTGGCGCAACGCCTCGTCGAGCGCCGGCGCGATGTATTCCTGAAACGCGAAACCGTTGGCGGCCGCGTTGGGCAACTGCGGATCGTAGCCGACGATCGTATCGGCCAGCCCGCCGGTGGCGCGGACCACCGGCACGGTCCCGTAGCGCAGGCTGTAAAGCTGGTTCAGCCCGCAAGGCTCGAAGCGGCTCGGCATCAGGAACACGTCGGCGCCGGCCTCGATGCGATGGGCCAAGGGGGCGGAAAACTCCAGCCGCACGGCCACCTTCTTCGGGAACCGCTCGGCGAGCTTCTCCAGTGCCTTGTGATACTTCGGCTCGCCGGTGCCCAAAACGGCCCACTGAACGTCGCTCGTCTGCACCCAGCGCTGCATCACGTCGATGACCAGATCGAACCCCTTTTGGTCGGCCAGCCGTCCGACGATTCCCACCAGCGGCGCGGACGATTCCCGCGGCAATCCCAGTTCCTTTTGCAGCGCGGCCTTGCAGATCGGCTTGGCCTGATCTACCGTGTCCGAGTTGTAGTTCGCCGCCAGGTGCGGATCGCTCCGTGGATCCCACTCGTGCACGTCGATGCCGTTGAGGATTCCGGACAGGGTGGCGCGGCGGTGCTGCAACACGCCCTCCAATCCGCAACCGAGGGGGCTGCTTTGTATCTCTTGCGCGTAACGGGGGCTGACCGTGCTGATCGAGTCGGCGAAGACCATGCCCGTCTTCAACAAGTTCAGATGGCCGTGGAACTCCATCTGACGCCAGTTGAAATACTTCCAGTCCAAGCCGGTCAACAGCATGTCCCAGTGCCAGAACTGGCCTTGGTAGGCCATGTTGTGGATGGTCAACAGGCTGGCGATCCGCCGGTAGCGGGCCAGCTTGCGATACTCGATCTTCAAGTAGGCGGGCGTCAGACCGGTTTGCCAATCGTTGGCGTGCAGCACGTCCACTTTCAGGTCCAGCAGCCGGATCGCCTCCAGCACCGCCCGGCTGAAAAAGATGAACCGCTCGCAGTTGTCCACGTAGTCCTTGCCGTCGGCCCCGTAAAGCCCGTCCCGGTCGAAATACTGGTCCTGCTCGACCAGGTAAACGGGCACCGCCGCGCCGGGCATGACGCTGCGCAACAGGCGGCCGGCGACCATCTTGCTGCCGACCGGAACGATGAAGTCGATACCCAGCGGCTCGATCGGCTGTCCGCAATAGCGGGTCTGGCGGTAGGCGGGCAGGATCACCGCCGGGTGGTGCCCCAGCCGGGCCAACTCGACCGGCAGCGCACCGCAGACGTCGGCCAATCCGCCCGTCTTGGAAAATGGCACCGCCTCGCTGCCGGCAAACAAAATGTTCATTTATCAGCTTCCTTTGCTGGGGTGACAAAATAAGTGCCATCCCTTTCGCCGTTTCGGCGCGGATTGATTATTGCCGATCTGGCCCCGACGCAACAGTCAAAATCCTTGCAATCGTTACTCCGCCCCCCCGGAACCCCATCTTGTTACATACAACAAATACCCCATTCTTTGAACCTTGCCGAAAATTCCCGCTCGCCGGTTCCGTTCCCATCGGAACGTGGTGGGCACGAAGTTTATCGACTCTCAGAACATTGCCTGGCGTCCTACAACCATTGCACACTACGATATGTTGTGTTCGCGGACGCTGCCACATACAAGATGTTGTGGTGAAATCAGCCGGTGCAATGACCATAGGACACCAGGCATCCTCCATCGCACACACAAAATCCGCGTTCTTCTTCGGGGGGACTGCTGCATGCCAACGCCACCAATCGCGCCTCTTTCTCGCCGTCAAGTTTAGGGACTCGATGGCGCGATCTGGGTTTACGCAACAACGCCGCCTCGAACCCGTCCTCCACCAACCGCTGCCGCAAGCGATGGACGGTGGACGTTCCCACCTCGAACGCCTCGGCGATCTTCTCGTCACTCCAGCCCGGGCCGCCTTGGCCGACGTTTGCCTTGAGCAACATCCTGGCGCGCAACAATTTATCTGCCGCCGCACGCTTCTCAGCAACCA
>JAHIKV010000256.1 GCA_018897395.1 Planctomycetota bacterium
GAGAAGGAGAGGTCAGAGGTCAGAGGTCAGAGGTCAGATCACTATCCCCTCTCCACTAATTCTAATCCCCAATCCCTAATCCCTAATCCCCTCTTCTCCGTCCGTACTCCCACCGCCGTCGTGACCGACCTGGGCACCGAGTTCGGCGTCGAGGTTGACGAGGCGGGCGTTACCGAGTCGCACGTCTTCCGCGGCAAGGTGAAGGTGGCGGTGTTGGGTGGCACTGGAAATCTCCCCTCTCCTTCCGGGAGAGGGGCCGGGGGTGAGGGCAGTGGGCGCGAAGTGATTTTGGGCGAAAACGAATCGGCCCGGGTGCAACACGACAAGGACGCCGAGGACCGACTGGTCATAGTCCGCGGCGCGGCGCCTGGAAAAGCCGACCGTTTCGTCCGCAGCCTCCGGCCCAAGCCCGCCGACGCCCCCGAGATCGTCGAGAAGTTTAACGGCGCTGAGCTCGGCGCCGCTTTCGAGCAGAACCCGCCGAGACACTACGTTTTCGAGCGCGGGGCGGCCGTGCACAGCCCGCCGCTGACTGACGACGGTCGGGGTCGGCAGTCGCGGGGCTACATCCGCACCGTGGCGACCGACTTTTGCGACCGCGATTTTGTGTTCGAGGCGACGTTCCAGGTCCGCCTCGATGTCCTGGGCGAAGCGGTCATGTATCACTGGATTTTCTTCGGCATCGGCGACGGCGTGCCCAACCCCCTTCACTTTGACGAGGTTAGCAGTGGACTGGTCATGGTGTTCACCGTCGACAACGGCTGCGCTCCCATGCGATTATGCCGCCCCGACACCACGGCCGCCCGCGAAGGCGACGGCAACAAATGGATGGCGGAAGTGGCGCCGTTGGGCAGCCTTGGCCCGGGCCGGCACCGCTTCCGGATGTCGAAGACCGGCAAGTGGGCTACCTTCGCGGTGGACGCGGACGCCAAGGGGGAGTTCCACGCGGATTTCGCCGGCCCGCCGATCGACTTGCCGGCCACCGCGCCGTTGTTGGACGCGACCAACAGCCGGTTGCTGGTCGGCACCGGCAACTGCGACACCATGACGGTCCGGTTCGAGGAGCTGTCGATTACGTACCCAAAGACCCCGAAAGAATCGGGAAAGGAGATGAGCCCATGAATGGTCCGTAACGAACACGGGTGCCTCTCGTTCCCACGCTCCGCGTGGGAACGGACGAGCCGCGTAGGTTATGCTTCAGCATAACATTTGCGCGACTCGAATTGGAGTGCGAGTGTTATGCTGAAGCATAACCTACGCCTCGCTTGCCGACGCAGAGCGTCGGAGAACGTGGGTTCCCACGCAGAGCGTGGGAACCAGGAATGACAGGTTGGGGCGATAGTTGTACTGTCGCCCCGGGGGTGGCAGTTCAACTGCCACCCCAACAGAGAGGGAAATGAAAACCGCGACATCGGAATGAACTTGTCGGCGTGTTGCCGGCGGCCGATGCACGGTTACGAGTGCGGGAGTTGTCGGGCGAGAGCAATTGTTGTTTCTCGGCGATCTTTACTCCCTCAGGTTTCTTAGGAGATTTGTGATGAAACGCTTTACATGTGTTTTGGCTGTGTTGGCGATTGTCGGACTGGCGGCAAGTATCGCCTCGGCATCGACAATTTATCCCCTGAACCCCGGGTTTGAAACGCCGGATACCACCGGTGCCGTCGAAGGAACCGCCGCGAATTCGTCGTGGACGTCCCTCTATAGCGGTGATGCATCTGGCGACTACAACCGGAAATTTTATATCATGGACGCTGCCTGGGCGTCCGGAGCTTATAGTGGGGGATCATGGAGTGGCTGGGTGGGCGATCAGGTCGCCCAGATGCTGAACCATGCCAGCATCAACCAAGATGTCGGCGGCTTTCTCGCGGGTCCCGCTACCGTCAGCTTGTTAGCCATCAAGACATCCGGCAACGCGGCTAACCCCTTAACGGTTAAGCTCGACGATACCGTGTTGACTTTCAGCGGATTAAACACGGTAACTCCCCCCGCAGGTTATGCGTTTGCGTTGTACACGAGCGATCCGATTACCATGACGGCGGGCACTCACAGGCTAAGCATCACGGGCTTAGTGAAGGCGACTTTCGGGGAGGCTGACACCTCGACAACGATCGACGCGGTGAGCATTACGACCATTCCCGAGCCGTCGGCCTTGGCGCTGCTGGTCACCGGCTTGGTCGGTCTGCTCTGCTACGCATGGAGGAAGCGGAAATAAATCGTTGGGGTGGCAGTTCAACTGCCACCCCAACAGAGTATGATTTCTGATTTGACCGGTGCTTTTCCGGCGTCGTCACGAGCAGTTCTCGTGACGACGCTTGGAGCGCCGGCCATTCTCGGAAGCACAAAAACTCACGCAAAGGCGCTGAGGCGCAAAGAGAACGGACTCATTGCCGTCTTTGCGCCTTGGCGTGAGATTTTCGGGGTTCGTTTGAGCGACTTTTCTATTCAACCATGTGGTGAACGATGTGCCGAAGCAATCATAAATCAGAAATCATAAATCATAAATCCACCGCCTTCAGCTTAGTGGCGCTGGTCGCGCTCTGGGCCGCCACAGCGGCAATCGCCGCTGAAAATTTCGGCACGGGCGTACATCCCGTCCGTGCAATAAACGACAGTTGCATTATGGCCGGCACCTGTTGGCCGGCTTCCGCCGGAAACCTCTTCTTGAAGTATTATAACGGCGCCGTTTGGACGGACCATTATTCCGATCTGAAAAACTTCGCCGGTTGCACCGTGTTCTGGAAAGACAAAAAGCCTGGGCCGGATGGTTATTGGCTGCTTCCAGGCGTTGGGGTGAGTGGCAATCAGCACCTATATGCACTAAACAAGTGGGATGGTACGACGTTCACCGACTTGAAGGGCAATCTTATTGGTTTTAGCGGGAGCATTTGTACTATTGCAAGGTGGGGGAGTTGCGGCTATTGGCTGATCGGCAGCGGCGGCGCTTATCAACAAACACCTCATTTGAACAAATACGACGACGTCACCGAGACATGGACCGATTTGTCGAGCGGTATCGCGAAAAAAGGCTATGGCGTCACCAAGATGCTATACAACGGCTCGTATTGGTTAATCACCGGCAACGGCGGCTGGGCCATGAAATACGACGGCGCCAACTTTACGGACGTGAGTTCCGGGTGGGGAGAAGGTTGGGGTAATGATATCGACGGGCTGGGATGGAACGGCTCTTATTGGTTGGTTGGCGGGTGCCGTGGCTGGATAAAGAAATTCGACGGCAGTGCCTGGACGGATTTGACATCGGCGGCGGGATTTGAAGGTTGCGATCCATTTGGCATTGCCTGGTCGCCAACGCTCAACTATTGGTTGGTCGGCACGGAGAACTTAGGAATCACGAACGGAGGCTACTTAAAGCGCTTTGACGGGAGCACGTGGACATCCGTTGACGGATGGAAGAGTAACTGGAACGTTTGGAACATTGATTGGACGGGAACGACGTTCGTAATAGGTTATTGTGACGTTAGCGACGGCCAGAAGTGCAAAATTGCAAGCTACGATGGAACGACGATCACGCAGGGCGTGAAAGTAATTCCCGAGCCGGGCGGCATCACGTTGGTCGTTTGCGCCGCCGTTGCCGGTTTGATCCGGCTGCTATGGAACAGAAAGAAAGGATGATGTGCCGTGAACTCAAACCCACCATCCACCTCGTTGGGGCGGCAGTTGAACTGCCACCCCCAACATGGGAGTTGGATGTTGGATGGCGGATGGTGGATGTGTCCGATTGGGCGCGTCCACCATCCAAAGTCCGCGTTCACCGTTCTATGGACGGTGCAACCGTTCGATCGCAAGATCGGCGATGGCTTGAGTTACGAAAAGAGAACTGATGTGGTAAAGCCGATGGATGCACTCCTCGGCTTCTGCCAAGGAAATACGGCCGGTATGAAAAGCGCGGACCACGATCCCCAACGACCCCACGGGGCGGATGCCTTGCCGCTGGGCGGCTTCTCGCGCCGCCAGGTCGTCGGCCAACAACAACGGCGTGTGAAGCCGGCGGCACAGCAACAGACACTCCGTCTCGCCGGGGTGCAATGGTGTAAGGCCGGATTCCTCGATGAATCGTCGCAAAGCCGTCGCGCCGACGGCGTGGCGATGGACTGCAACGGCCGATTCGAACTCCTCCGCGCGGACCCGGCCCGCTCCGATGGTCTCCGCCCAAACGCCGTCGGGAACGTGAATCGACGAGAAGACGCCCAAGAGCCGGAGCGAGTCAATCTCGCCGAGATGAATCAAGGGGCCGGCATCGGCTACGGCGACGAGGTCTTGGCCAGGCCCCATTCGAGGTCCTCCTCCATGGCGCGGCGCTGCCGCTCCGCCATATCGACCCAATCCATTCCGACCGTTTCGGCGGCCTGTTGGCGGCTTATTTCTCCCCGCAAGTATTGGCCGAGGACGTGCTCCCGCCACAACTGGCGCACGCCGGCCTCCACGGCCAGCGCCAGGACTTCGGCCTCCGGCTTCCGGGTGTCGCGGACCAGTTGTTCCAGAAAGGATCCTGTAGACATGAACTCGACTCCCCACTTCAGTATTGTACCTCGATCGCCCGGCCTGTCAACCTCGCAACGCGCCATGAAATCCAATCCGCCATCCACCATCCGCCATCCAAAATTCGCCTTTACGTTGGTGGAACTTTTGGTGGTCATCACGATCATCGGCATTCTGATCGCGTTGCTGTTGCCGGCGGTGCAGGCGGCCCGCGAGGCGGCCCGACAGGTGCAGTGCAAGAACAACCTTAAACAGTTCGCCTTGGCCGCCTTGAACCACGAGCAGGTAACGGGCCATTTGCCCAGCGGCGGTTGGGGCCCCATGTGGGGCGGCGATCCGGACATGGGCTTCGACCCGAAGAAACAACCGGGCGGCTTCATCTTTAATTGCTTGCCCTTTATGGAGCAACAGGCGCTGCACGACCTGGGACTGAACAACAACCGGGCGGGCCGCTCCCGCACGGCGGCGATGCCGATCTCCATGCTGAACTGCCCCAGCCGGCGGCCCGCGATCCTCTATCCCTTCGTTGCCCATGGGCAACAAACGCCAATCAACTACGACCTGAGCACGATCAACAACCTCGTCGGCCGCACCGATTACGCCGGCAATTGCGGCGACAACGCCCAAGTTATGCAATACAACGCCAGCCCCCCCTTTAACACCAGTTGCGGCATCCCGAACGGCACTTGCGCGGGCATGGCGTGGACTCCGCAATACTGGGCAGGGCTATCCAACGGCGCCGACGCGGCCACCGGCGTGATCTACCTCCACAGTTGGCTCACCCTCTCGCAGATCACCGACGGCACGAGCTACACGTATCTGCTGGGAGAAAAGTACCTCAACCCGGACTCCTATTACAACGGCGCCGATGGCGCCGACGATCAAGAATGGAACATGGGCATCGATTACGACATCGTCCGCTGGACGGGTGTTTCTCAGGGCTGGAGCCTGGGTCCCGCGCCTCCCTATCAGGATCAGGAGGGCATGACCATGTGGTGGAATTTCGGCAGCGCCCATTCCAACGGCTGCATGATGGCCCTCTGTGACGGCTCGGTGCAGTTGATCGCCTATACGATTGACCCTTACGTACACAAAAACCTGGGCAATCGCAAGGACGGCCAGACGATCGACGGGAAGAAGTTCTAGTGGTCCTCCAACCGAACGCGGGGCCTTCGGCCCACTCGCTGGTCGAGCTCTTGGTCGTGATTACGATCATGCAGCGGTAGATTTATGATTTAGGACTGGAGTTTTGCAAATAGCCACGCCCGACAAAGCGGGCGACGATCAAAATGACGAAGCCGATTGACCCAAGCGCGACTACCGCGAAAAACCGCCGTGTGTTTCTCAAAACTTCAGCCATCGCGGCCGGGGCCGCGATGACCGGCAGTCCGGCCCTCGGCCGTGCCGTCCACGCGGCCGGCAGCGACGTGCTGAAAGTCGGGCTGGTCGGCTGCGGTCCGCGAGGCAGCGGCGCGGCGGTCAACGCGCTCAGCGCCGACCGGAACGCCCGGCTGGCGGCGATGGCGGACCTGTTTGCCGAGAACATTCACGCCAGTCGGCGCAATATCAAAAAGCTCAAAAGCGATCAGGTGGCCGTCGACGACGACCACTGCTTCACCGGTTTCGACAGTTGCCGGCGGGTGATCGAAAGCGACGTGGACGTGGTGATCCTGGCCCTGCCCACCTTCTTCCATCCGATGTACCTGAAGGCGTGCGTCGATGCGGGCAAGCACGTCTTCTGCGAGAAGACCCACGCCGTGGACGCGCCGGGCGTCCGCACGGTGCTGGCCGCCGGCGAAGTGGCCCGGCAGAAGAACCTAAGCATCGTTTCCGGACTAGCTTGGCGCTATGACACCGGGGTGCGGGAGACGATGAAACGGGTGCTCGACGGCGCAATCGGCGAGATCGTCGCCGTCGAGCACACCTGCAACACCGGCTCGTTGCGGCGTCGTGCCCGGCGGTCGGGCTGGACCGAAATGCGGTACCAGCTCCAGGATTGGTTCAACTTTTTCTGGCTGTCCTGCGACCTGCCCGGATTGCAGTTGGTGCATTCCCTCGACCGGGCCGCGTGGGCCATGCGCGAGGAGCCGCCGGTGAAGTGCTGGGGGATGGGCGGGCGGCAAACCCGCGTCGGCCCGCAATTCGGCGACGTCTGGGACCATCACGCCACCGTCTTCGAGTACGCCCGCGGCGCGCGGGTGTACGCCTATTGCCGCCAGCAGGACGGCTGCGCCACCGACGTCTCCGATTGCTTCCACGGCACGAAGGGCCGCTGCGACTTGCTGAGATGCCGTATCGAAGGGGAGAACTCTTGGCGCTACGAAGGCCCCGACTGCAATCGCTTCGATTTGGAGCACGTGGCGTTGTTCTCCGCGATTCGCGGCGGCACGCCCATCAACAACAGCCTCTACATGGCCCGCAGCAGCATGTTGGCCGTCATGTCCACTTGGGCCTCCTATACGGGCCAAGAGATTGCCTGGGAACAGGCGATGAGGTCCGAGCACGTGGCGGCGCCCGCGGCACTCTCCTTCGAGGCCGAGCCGCCCACGAAGCCTGATGCCCACGGCGAGTATCCACTGCCGATTCCGGGGTTGACGAAATTTGTTTGACGCCGGCCTTTGTGGCAGGTGAAATGAAAGGAAATACATAACATGTGCTTGTTGCTCATCTTTCCTTGTTTCCTGGTGCGTGGCGGGAAAGTTCGCCGGCGAGCCGCCTTCCCGCGGACTGCGGTCCGTGGACGTTCTTCCCTCGCCTCTCGTGCATTTACCTTGGTGGAGCTTTTGGTGGTGATCACGATCATCGGCATTTTGATCGCGCTATTGCTTCCGGCGGTGCAGGCGGCGCGCGAGGCGGCCCGACAGGTGCAGTGCAAGAACAACCTAAAACAACTCGCTCTGGGCTGCTTGCAGCACGAAGAGCAGCACAAGTTCCTGCCCACCGGCGGCTGGGGTTATGATTGGGTCGGCGATCCGGACCGCGCCGTTGGATGGCGCCAACCCGGCGGCTGGCCCTTCAGCATTCTGCCGTACACCGAGCAAGAGGCGCTGCATAAATTGGGTGCCGGGGCCACTTTCCAGGAAAAGCGAAACGTCTACTTCCCGCGACGGGAGGAGGCGATCATGGTAATCCATTGCTGCCCCAGCCGCCGGCCGCCCGCGATCTATCCGCAGTGGCCGCACCCCTACTACAACTTGACCGTGCCGCCGCTGGGTTTCCGCAGCGACTACGCCGGTTCCGCTGGGGCTGCGTGGTCGTCCATCCCGCCTATGCATCCGGGCCCCAACTCGTTGGACCAGGGCGACCGGATGACTCCACAGCAATGGTTAAACATGAGTACGCAGACGCGCGACACGGGCGCGATATTCCTCCACAGCCAAGTGCGGCTTCCCGATATCACCGACGGCACGAGCAACACCTATCTGCTGGGCGAAAGGTTCATTAACTCGGACCATTATTTCGACGGCCTGTCCCCAGCGGACAATCAGGTGTTGGATTGCGGCGCCTGCTTCGACACGCTCCGTTGGACGAACAACGATCCGTATTTCAAGCCCACGCCGGACACGTCCGGTCTCGGGCAGTGGTTTGCGTTCGGCAGCGCCCATGCCAACGGCTTCCACATGGCCCTCTGCGACGGCTCGGTGCAGATGATCAACTACTCGATTGACCCCGAAACCCACCGCTGCTTGGGCAACCGCAAGGACGGCGTGACAATCGACGGGAAGAAGTTCTAAATGACCTTGCATGATCCAGGGGCGCGGCCGTCTCGATGGCTTATTTTGGACGACCGCCCCGCGACCCTTACACGGGAGTAGTATCGATGAAGTCTGCAAAGACACCACGGGAGTACCGATTGTTATTGGCGACTCTTTTGGCGGGATGCCTGACGGCTTCTGCCATTGGATCGCCGAGACCCCTGTCAGGAGAGGAGCCGCAGTGGGGACGGAAGGAAGCGGCAGCGGTGCTGCGCGGGTTCCTGGATAAGGGAAGCGCGCCGCCCATGTCGTTCACTTACGGTGGGCGTTCGTCGCGCGAACTGCTTCCCGCGTGGAAGGTAACTAGGAATTCAACGGATGAGAGCGATCGCAGGCTTCACACGGTGAAGTATGCCGACCCGGCTTCCAGCTTGGAGTTGGTCGTTGAGATACGCGAGTACAAGGACTTCCCGGCCGTAGAGTGGGTGCAGTATTTCAAGAACGCGGGGACAGTCGACACGCCCATTGTTGAGGACGTTCGGGCCCTGGACGTTACCCTGGATGTCGAGCCGGGTGGTGAGGTGGTTCTCCACAGGGCCTTGGGCTGCACGAGTACCGTCTCTGACTTTGCTCCGGTGGACGATATACTTACCCCAGGATACAAAAACCGCATAACGCCCATTGGCGGACGTTCCTCGAACGGGGCCATGCCCTTCTTTAACTTGGAGATCCCGGGAAACCGTGGAGTGATGGTCGCTATCGGCTGGACTGGGCAGTGGGCAGCCGAGTTTGAACGCCCTTACCTCGGCCCCTACCACAACGGCGGCAAGGTGATCGTCCGAACCGGGATGGCACATACACACTTGAAGTTGCATCCCGGAGAACAAATCCGAACTCCGCAAACACTGCTTCTGTTCTGGGAAGGCGACCGGATTGCCGGCCATAACCAGTTCCGCCGCTTTGTTCTGCGTCACAAAACTCCCCAGCTCGGCGGGAAGCCCGTCGAGCTCCCCGTCGCCGCCTGCGCCTGGTTCCAGTTCGATTACGGTAATAGATACACCGAGGAAAACCAGATAGCTTTTGCCCAACTGTACAAGAAGTTGGGGCTGGATACCGACACCTTCTGGATGGATGCCGGCTGGTTTGATGGTGGCTTTCCCAGCGGCGCGGGCAACTGGTTTCCCAAGAAAGAAGCTTTCCCCAACGGGTTCAAGAAGATCTCCGAGGCCGTGCATGGGATGGGTATGAAGTTCTTACTCTGGTTCGAGCCTGAGCGGGTCTCGGAGGGCAGTTGGTTGCACCGCGAACATCCGGAATGGCTGCTGTCCCATGCGGAAGGGGCGATGGTATTCCTTTCTCCAGACCAAAATGGCCGGCGGAGCTATCTCTTGAACTTGGGCAATCCCGCGGCGAGAGCTTGGCTTACCGATCACGTCTCGCAAATGATCAAAGAAGCAAAGATCGACATCTATCGCCACGACGCCAACATCGATCCCCTGGACTTCTGGCCGCTCGTCGATCCCCCCGACCGACAAGGCATCACCGAGATACGCCATGTCGAGGGCCTGTACTCCTATTGGGAGGACCTAAAATCGCGCCACCCGGGGTTGCTCATAGAGTGTTGTTGCAGCGGCAACCGGCGTTTTGATCTGGAAACGATTAGTCGAACCATAAACCTCTGGCGGAGTGACTATATCTTCAACCCGTCCGCGGATCAATGTCAAACCTACGGCATCAGTTTCTTTATCCAGTTGCATGCCAATGGCTGCAATACCGTGGATAAGTACGGCTTCCGCAGTATCCTCGCGCCCGGTATGTGTCTTTGTTGGGACCCTCGCAAGCCGGACTTTCCGCTCGAGCAGGCCCGCGAAAACATCGCCCTTTTCAAACGAGTCAGGCCCTACTTCTCCGGCGACTACTATCCCCTTACGCCCTATTCCACAAAGGAGAATGTCTGGCTTGCCTACCAGTTCCACCGCGGCGATCTTGACGAAGGAGTAGTCCTCGCATTTAGGCGGGCCTCCTGCCCGTCGAGTGCGCTGGTCGTGCAAATGGGCGGCGTGTTACAGGATGTTAAGTACGAGGTGGAAAACGTGGACACCGGCAAAAAAGAGCAACACAAAGGCGCGGAACTGGCATCGGGCTTGCGGGTAACGGCAGAGTCACGGCCGGCAGCCGCGGTTTTAATATACCGGCGGCTCAAGTAGGCGCGACTTTCTTGATGCAGAACATCCCCCGTCATTTTGGAGGAGCTTGCCATGAGAGCGACGTTCTATCGTAGGTTCATTCTCTTGATCTCGATCATCCTGGTAACCGCCCGGAAGGGCCCATTGTTCAAGGAGATTTTCATGCGTTGTCGACACTTTGTGCGGAACTTTGTGCGGATGTTGGCGTGCTGCGCGTTGGTTGCCTGTTGGACCGCGATCGCCGCCGCGGCATCGGATTTGACTTTTTGTTGCGCGCCGGATAACGATCTGTATCGGGTGATGACCGCCGACGGCGCCGTCTATCCGCGCTGCGATACTCCGGCTGAAGCCGTGAGGACCGCTCCGAACGGCGGGGGCGTACTCATCCTGGCC
>JAHIKV010000368.1 GCA_018897395.1 Planctomycetota bacterium
AACACCAAGCGCGAAGGCGGCGACACGTTCGGGGAACGCATCAGCCATTACGTCGATCTGACCCGCTGGTGGGTGGGCTCTCCGGTCACGGAGGTTTACTCAGCATGCTCACCAAACGTCGTGCCCTACACCGAAGTCCACGACAATTACCATACGACCTATCGGTTCAAGAACGGAGCAATCGGTCACATCTCTTACTACATGAATTACCCCGCCCTGTTCCGGGGCGATCCTCTGGTTGATAATATCACCGATCTCCAGTTGGGCGACGGGCACAAGCTCCGCTACATCGTGGTCGGCACCAAGGGCGCCGCGGAGACGGATGTGTTCTATCGCCGGATCAAGCGGTGGCAGTTCTCGGACAGCCCCGACACGATGGTCAGCGATTGGGTCGAGAATCTGACGTGGAGTTCCAAGGAAGACTATTTTTACTATCACAACACGACCCATCAGACTTATGATGTGGTCCGTCGTGTCGCCCAGGGGTTGCCGCCAATGACACCGGCACGGGATGCGTACGAGACGATGCGCCTCTGTTTCTCTGCCGATGAAGCGGCCAACACCGGCCGCGCAGTGCGACTCGCGGAGCACTCCTGATCTGCATTCACCCTCAATAATCCGCAGGCGGTGATGATTGCAAAAAGGAGATGGCATGTTGGATGGCGGATCAGATTTTACGGATACCGTTAGCAATGGCGTGGTAAAACAATCCGGCAACGCCCGGTGGATCTGGGTCAATGATCCGGTCCCGTCTCAAAACCGCTATGTCGCCTTTCGGCTCGTTGTGACATTGGCGGATACCAAGGCGGCAGCCTGTCGCTTACAGCTCAGTGCGGTTAATCAATATGCGCTTTACATCAATGGCCGATACCAGGGTCGCGGGCCGGTCCGCGCATGGAAAGGCAGCGTGGGTTTGGACACCTGTGAAATCGGCGGGCGCCTTCATCCCGGCAGCAACACTATCAGCCTGCTGGTTAACAATCGTGGCGTGCCGACCGGAGGTCACCCGGAAACGATTCCGGGATTTCGACTGGAAGGATGCATCGGCGGTTGTTGTCTTTCCACCGGCGTGGCGCCATGGGAAAGCTGTGTGCTCCGCGCCTGGAATAGCGCCAGTCCCCGGATCAGTTTATACCAGGGATTTAATGAAGATGTTGATCTGAATATCCAGACGCCGGAACTCTGGGAACGCGGCGCCGGGGAAGCCGACTGGACGCCGGCGCCGATTCTGGATGATCCGGCGCATGCTCAATTGGCCCTCATCCCCCGCATGCTTCCCCCGCTGAGCGAGCAGGAGGTTGAGGCCCCGACGCGAGTTCTTGCCGCTGGTGTGTGTGACTTGCCTTCGGATTGTTGCGAATGGTGGCCCGCAAGGCGTCAGGAACCGATGCCGCCGGACCGGTTGCGTATCCTGGGAACACCCTGGCCGGTTGAGGTCGGAGCGGGAAAGCCCGCGTATCTGATCCTGGACCTGGGTCGCATGCTGTCGGGCGTGATCGAACTCGAAGTGCAGGCATCCGGCCACAACGTGGTGCGCCTCGGATATGCCGACCGACTCTATGAGCGGGACCGGGTAATGACACCCGCCGCAACACGGCTTTCGTCAAATCCTTGCGATAACCTCAATGTGACATTGGTTCCGAATTATGGACAAACCGCGCAAATGGGCGGCGGCTGGTCCGTGGACCGGTTGAGACTTCGGCCTGGCTGGAATAGGTGGCGCGGAACTTTCAATGTGCGGGGCTTCCGATATCTGCAATTGGATATGGACGGGTTGTCCGGGGCGCTCATGATTCGACGTGTGGTTGCCCATGAAATTGCCTATCCGGTTTCAGATGTCGGCATGTTTCGCTGTGCCGATCCGACCTTGAACGCTCTATGGGAAGCCAGCCGGCTTACGGCGCGCCTGTGCATGGCGGACACCTATATGGACAATCCCTCGCGCGAGCGCCAGCAATATGGCGGCGACGGGCGCGTTCAGGCGTTGTACGGGTATAGCTATTTCGGCGACACACGGCTGGCCCGCCAGTTTCTCTATCAGTTTGCCGGGGGCATCCGTCCCGACGGCGCCATGCAATCCGGCGGGCCTTGGCCTTGGAACCAGATCATTCCGGCATGGACCTTGCATTGGATCGAAGCGATTCGTGAATATACGGACTATACCGGCGACGAGACGGCGCTTAAGGACCTGGCCGGCACAGTGGGCCGCGCTATGGCCTGGTTTGAGCCTTTCATCGGAACGGACGGCACCTTGACTATTCCGGAAGTGTTCGGGTGGGAAAGTGGCGGCACGTCCGACAAGCCGGCGGAAACTTTATGGAACTTCATTGATTGGCAAGGTGTGAACGGTCAATTAACGGGCGAACCCTCACGCCTCTCGCTCAATGCCATCTATTATCAGGCGCTTAACACCGGGGCATGGATTCAGGACAAAGCCGGCAAAATTGCGCTGGCCGCCGCTCTGCGGGCTCAGCGAGACCGGATGGCTATGGCTTTGCGCGCCGTCTTTCAGCAGGAGGCACCGGGCACTGGGCAAGAACATGTCCTGGCATTTGCAACGCTGGCCGGCCTGATCCAGGGGCGGATGGGATTGGTGGCAGAACGCATCTTGAATGGACGCATTGAATCCGATCTGTTGTCCATGTGGTTTACGCTCAAGGCACTGGAACAGGAACGGCATGGTGAGGCCGTGGTGCGCGCCATCCGCGACGTGCTGGGACCAATGCTGGCGACGGGGTTCCAGACTCTGTTTGAAACACGTCGGGCTCTGGAGCATCCCAGCCGCGCGTTATGTCAGGGTGTCAGCGCGTTGTCCGGATATTTCCTGCCGCGCATAGTGACCGGCATTTTGCCCTCGTCCAAGCTGGATCGGACCATCGTGTTGGATCCGCACCCCGGCATGATCGAATGGGCGGAGGCCGCGTTGCCGGTCGCTGACGGCGTTGTTAATGTATCCATGAAAAAAGATGGTCGCAGGATTTTGATGACCTGCCGTTTGCCGGACGGCTGGCGGACCATCGCCGCCTCGCCGGATGTGGTGCTGTGTTCGTAACGCCGATTCGCCATGCTCACCCTGCACATTACGCCGGAGATGCGCCGCAAATTGGAAACCGCGCTGGCTGAAAACGGCCGGTGCAGGCTCTCCGCCATGTCCTTTTCCGCCACGGCCTTCCTGGCGCTGGACCTGCTCGCCGAGTTCCGGCGCACGGTGGTGGTCGTGTCCGACAGCATGCACTCGCTGGACGAATTGCGCCGGAACCTGCTGGCCCTGGCCGGCACGCACCCGGAGCGCATTTTATATTATCCTGCCTGGGAATCGCTTCCCGGCAAACAAGCCGCCGCCCAGGCGGAGATGGTCGGCGAACGCCTACAGACCCTGGAGCGGCTGATCGTGCTCCAGGCGCCGGTGGTCATTGCCACTTGCGTGCAGGCCCTGATGCAGATGACGCTCTCTCCCGCCGCGCTCAAGGCCCACACCTTTCGGGTTGCGCTCGGCAAGGAGCATGACCCGGCAACGCTTGTCCCGCGCCTTGAGCAAACCGGCTATGCCTTTGAGCCGGAAGTCCAGGCCAAGGGCCAGGCCGCCTGGCGTGGCGGACTCTTGGATGTCTGGGCGCTTAACGAGGCGGCCCCTTTCCGGATCGAATTTGTCGGCTCCACGGTGGAAACGATCCGTTCGTTCGATCCTGCCAGCCAGCGCTCGTTCGCGCGCCTGAAGGAAGCGGTGCTTCCACCAGCCGGCGAATGGAACCTGATGCGCGCCGGGGCTGAGGCGCGCTGTCTTTTCGTGAATTACCTGCCGCCGGAGTTGATTTATCTCTGGTCGGAACCTGTGACCGGCGATTTTACATCCGCCTCCCACCATTCCGCCGGCCCGCCGGCAACGCTACCCAGCCCGCAGTCGCTACCCGCCCGCAGCACTTCGCGCAGCGATGTGGGCAGGCGCGCCAGCGTTGCGGGCGGGTGCGTAGCATTGCGGGCAGGCATCCGCTATCACGCGGGCATCTACCAGGAAGCCCTGGATGAAGCTAAGGTCACCGACTTGACCATTCCCTTCACCCGTATTCAACAAGTTATTATGGAAAATCCGCGCGCGTGGCAATGCCTGCCGGACCCGGTTTTCGATACCACCGATGTGTCAGACACTCAGGTTGACTGGCCCCCGCCCGCGCCGCGCGTGGATCTTGGCTTTCGGTCCGTGACCGCCTGCCCAAGCTCGGCCAGGGCGCTGGCCGCCCCGCGCCGCGACCTGCTGGCGCCGGACATCTTTGCTGAGCACCGCCGCCAGTGGCTGGCAAGCCTGGTCAAACGCGCCCGGCACGGGCTGCGCGTACATATCTTTTTCTATACCCAGGGCGCCTTGGACCGGTTCCGCGAGATTAACCCCGAGCCCGTCTTCCACCTGCACGTAGGTATGCTTTCGGACGGCTTCATGCAAGCGGATCTCCAATTGGCCGTGCTCTCCGAATCCAACTTGCTGGGTCGGCCCAAACTGCTTCCCGACCGCACCGCGCGGACAACTACACGCGTCCCGACCTCCCGGAGAGTCGGGGCATCGGCGGGGGAAACCATTACCGACTGGACCAATCTGGAGCCAGGCAACCTCGTGGTGCACGTGGATCAAGGCATTGGCCGCTACCTGGGACTGTACGAGATCGTGTTCAACGGCAAGCGCCAGGAGGCGCTGGCTATTGAGTATGCCGACCAGGCCAAGCTCTACGTGCCCGTTTCGCAGGCACACCTGCTGAGCCGCTACGTCGGCGTGGGCAAGCACGCACCCCCGCTGCACCGGCTGGGAAGCGCGCGCTGGTCGCGCGAAAAGGACGCCGCCGAGCGCGCCGTGCACGACTTAGCCGCCGGCCTGCTGGAAATCCAGGCCGCGCGCGAAGCAAAAGCCGGGATCGCCTTCCCGCCCGATACCCCCTGGCAGAACGAATTTGAAGCATCGTTCCCTTACCAGGAAACCGAGGACCAGGAACGCGCCATCCACGACGTTAAGCGCGACATGGAAATCATCCGGCCCATGGACCGGCTGGTCTGTGGCGACGTCGGCTACGGTAAAACTGAGGTGGCCATGCGCGGGGCCTTCAAGTGCGTTATGAGCGGCAAGCAGGTGGCCGTGCTGGTGCCCACCACCGTCCTGGCCCAACAGCATTACGAAGTGTTCGCGGAACGCATGGCGGCCTATCCCGTGCGCGTGGAACTGCTCTGCCGGTTCCGCACGCTCCAGGAGCAGGGGGCCATCGTGCGCGCGCTCTTAACGGGCGGCGTGGATATCGTCATCGGCACCCACCGGCTGATCCAGCCGGACGTGCGCTTCAAGGACCTTGGGCTTGTGATCATTGACGAAGAACAGCGGTTCGGCGTCGGCCACAAGGAACGCTTCAAGCATCTCCAACAGTTAGTGGACGTGCTGACGCTCACCGCCACGCCCATCCCGCGCACACTCTACATGAGCCTCACGGGCGCCAGGGAAATCAGCGTGATCCAGACCTCGCCCAAGGCGCGCCAGGCAATCGAGACCATCGTGACTAAAAACGACGACCGCGTTATTCGCGACGCCATTTTGCGCGAGTTGAACCGGGGCGGGCAGATCTATTATCTGCACAACCGCGTTTACTCCATCGAACGCGTCCGCGAGCGGCTGGAAAAACTTGTGCCCGAGGCGCGCATGGTCGTCGGCCACGGCCAGATGCCGACCTCGGCGCTCTCGCACATCGTGCGGGATTTTGCGCGCGGCGCTTATGACCTCCTGCTATGCACGACGATCATTGAAAGCGGGCTGGATATTCCCAACGTCAATACGATCCTCATTGACCGGGCCGACCGGTTCGGGATGGCGGATCTCTACCAGCTCCGCGGGCGGGTCGGGCGGTCCAGCCGCAAGGCCTACGCTTACATGCTTCTGCCGGTGCACGGGCATCTCTTGGACACCTCGCGTCAGCGCATCCAGGCGATTCTGGAACATACGGAACTGGGGGCCGGGTTCCGACTGGCCATGCGCGACCTGGAAATCCGCGGAGCGGGCAACCTGCTGGGCCCTGAGCAGAGCGGGCACATTGCCGCCATCGGGTTCGATTTATACTGCCAGCTTCTGCGCCATACGATTGCACAAATGTCGAAGACCGTCCCCGCCGCCGGCTCGCCTCGGCGAAGTGCTCTGGCGGAGCGGGGCGCGGCGGTCAGCCCCACGCGGATTGTGCATGTGGAAGTCAAGCTGGACTTTATTGATCTTTCGGCCCAGGCGGCGGACCCGGCGCGCTCGGCATTTCTGCCCGTGGCCTACGTGGAGGATGAGCGCCTGCGGATTAGCGTGTATCGCCAGATCGCCTCCGCCATGACCCTTGCGGAGATTGCCGGCCTGCGCGAGGAATTTTTGGACCGGTTCGGCCCCCTACCCCCGCCGTTAGACCGCCTGCTTAAGATCGCCGCCCTGCGGATCCTGGCGGCGGAAAAAAAGATCGCGATGATCGAGGTGCAGGCAGGCAAGATCATCTTTCATCGGCACGAGGAACTTCTGCAAATCAAGCACCGCTTTCCGCGCTTGCGCGCCGCGGGCGTGGACGCGCAGTTGGACGAAATCCAGCAGTGGCTCCACCGCGTGGAGGACCATGGATTCTCCCCAATCCGCACGTAAGCGCACAGATCAGGAATGGTTGATGTAGAGCCGGTTTTATACCGGCTATCCGAAAGCGTAGCCGACCACGCATTAGGCGTGGTAAGCATAAAGTTTACCCCGCACGAGGCGGGGTCGGCTTTACATATTGGAATCAATGAATTTTTGTATTATGTAGAGCCGGTTTCATACCGGCTATCCGAAAATATTTCCAACCCAAGCCATGAATGATAAAATCATATATCGGGGTTACCAACGCTGTTCGTTGATTGATTACAGCGATGGTAACAAAGCATTTGAAATCACGATTTGCGTCAAACCGAGGCGTGCTGTTTTCATTTCATCGGAACGGAATATGACCCTGATTCAAAAAATCTTACAATTACAGGACGAAGGATATTGGGGAGTCTATGTTTATTGCATTATGCCGGACCATGTCTTATGTTGAGCTCAACATAAAACATGTTATGTGAAGCGCCGGATTATGTGAAGTTGGCTGAGCCTCCCTTCTGAATTCCCCCGCCCGGTTGATCGTTCTTCCGGCTATCTGCGTATATTACTACACATAATTCCGTGCTATGACAACACCAGACTGCCTCGATAAACGGGGCGGCGAAGGGAGGTTGTCATGGCGTTGGAACAAGTCTTTGAGTGTCCGCGGACACTCGCCAAGCTGCGTAGCGGCCCGTTGGGAAAACTCCTTGAAGGATTTTGCCACTGGCTGCTGAGCAGCGGCTTCAGTCAGTGGTCCATTCGGACACATCTGGCGAACCTATCGCATCTGAACGAATATCTGGGTGCAGCGAGGGTTCCGCCCCGTGAAAGGCTCAGCGATAGGGATGTCGATGGATTTCTCAGGGCGTACCCATCGTGGTGCCGCCACCGGGGATCAAAGGAAGAGCATCTGCATCGCATCGGCTATTCGGTTCATCGGTTTACCGGCTACCTCCGCGAGTGGGGGCTTTTCGATTCCAACACCAAAGTCCCGATCTATCAACCCATTCTGGATGCCTATCTGGGATGGATGCGCACTCACCAGCATGCCAGCGAGGGGACCTTGGTGCGGCGCGCGCATTCCATCCGCCAGTTTCTTCAATGGCTGGGCGCTATGACGCCACTTTTCAACTTGGCGGCGCTCAGCGCCGACACGGTTGAAAGATTCTTTGTCGCGTATGCAAAAACGATGGGCCGTTCCGCCCGCCGCTCGATGCAATCGGCCTTGCGGACGTTTTTGCGCTTCTGCCTGCACGCCGGGTATCTACAACAGCCTCTGGACCGCGCGGTACCTACCCTGCGGACCTACAAGCTGGCCACGGTTCCACGCGGTCTGAGCAACGATCAGGCGCAGCAGGTCCTGTGTGGGATTAATCGCCGGTGCCCGGTAGGCCGGCGGGATTATGCCATCATTCAGCTGCTTTACACCTACGGCGTACGGGGTGGTCAACTGCGGGCGTTGCGGATGGAGGATATCGACTGGGTACAGAACCGCATCCTCTTCAAGGCCGCCAAGCACGGTAAAGACACCCGTCTGCCGTTGACCCTTGAGGCGGGACGGAGTCTTTTGGACTATCTGCGCAACAGCCGGCCTGTCTGCGCGTGTTCGGAGGTCTTTGTGACCAGCCGGGCGCCGCATCACCCGCTGACTCATTCCAATGCGCTTTCGGCCATCGTGGAGCGGCATATCCGGGCAGCCGGGATCGCGATTCATAGCCGGGGCGCGCATGTCTTTCGGCACGGCTTCGCTACCCGCATGCTCCAGCAGGGGTATTCCCTGAAGGCCATCGCCGACGTACTCGGCCATCGCCATCTGACAACGACGTTCATCTATACCAAGGTCGATTTCAATGCCCTACAGCAAGTGGCCCTGGACTGGCCGCAGGAGGTAAGCGTATGAGTGCCTGGACGCTTTGCAGCTGTTTGGCGACCCAGATTCAAAACCTCATTATCCTGCGTCGCCTTTCAGGCACGACTTATCGATCGCAAGCCCAGTTGCTGGGCTACTTCGACCGCTTTCTGGTCGGCCAGAAGCTCGCGGAACCGTGTCTGACCCGTGAGCTCACGGACGCTTATCAGCAGAGCCTTCTGCACTTGCGCCCACGGGTACAGTATAACCGCTTCTGCGTGGTCCGGCAGTTAGCCGAGTATCTGGCGCGGGCCGATCCGTGCAGCTATGTGCCCGAAGCGCTGAAGTTGATCCGTCCGGAAATGGCTCATGCGCCTTATATCTACAGTTCCGCCGAACTCCAGGCGCTGCTGGCGGCCGCTGAGAAGCTGCCGCCGGTCGGATCGCTACGGTCGGACACCTACCGCACGCTGTTTGGGTTGCTGTACAGCACGGGGATCCGTATCGGCGAGGCCCTGGCATTGAACTTACAGAACTTTCACGACGCTGACCAACGGATCTACATTGCCGAAGGCAAGTTCCGCAAGGCCCGCTGGGTGCCCGTGAGCGCTTCGACCTGCCGGGTCTTGCAGCAGTACATAGCCCGGCGCTTGCGCTTCAGCCCACGGTCGTCGGACGCTCCCCTGTTCATCAACCAGCGCGCCTGCCGCTTGCACCACGTCATGGTCCATCAAGTCTTCAGGCGCTTGTTGAGCCAGGCCGGTATTGCACATCACCAGCGTACCGGCCCTCGCATCCACGACCTGCGGCACACCTTCGCCGTACATCGACTGTTGGCTTGGTACCGGGACGGACAGGATGTCAACGCGCGGCTCCCGTGGTTGGCCACCTATATGGGACACGTGAACATCCTGTCCACCCAAGTGTACCTGCACGCCACGCCCGCACTGATCGAACAGGTTGATCATCGCTTTCACCACCACTACCTCACGCACATTCAACCCAACGGAGAACGACAATGACTCACAGCATCGCCCCCTTCATGAAAAGCTTCTTCAGTCACTACCTGCCGGTTCAGAGAGGCCTTGCGGCCAATACCCTTATGGCATACCGCGACACGATCAAGCTGCTGTTTTGCTACGCGGCTGACACGCTCAAAAAAAGCGTCGATGACCTCAGCGTGGAAAACCTCAACGCACCGCTCATGCTGGCCTTTCTCGATCATCTGGAAAAAACCCGCGGCTGCAGTGTTCGAACCCGCAATGTCCGACTGGCGGCCATCCGCACCTTCTTCGGCTTCATCGCCCGCGAAGAACCCGCGTTACTGCTCACAGTACAGACAATCCGTGCCATCCCGCTCAAGCGCACCGGCCATAAAACGGTCGGTTACCTCGAAGAAAAGGAAATGCAGGCGGTGCTGAACGCCGTGAATATCAACGCGCGCATCGGCCTTCGGGACAAGGCCTTGTTGCTCCTGCTCTACAATACGGGAGCCAGGGTCAGCGAGGTCGTGGGGTTGAAAGCGACGGACCTGCGCCTGGATACCGCCACCCAAGTCAAACTCTTGGGCAAGGGTCGCAAGGAGCGAACCTGTCCCCTGTGGCCGGAAACGGCCAAGGCGCTACAGGCCTATCTTAAGGAACGACAAGCCAACTATCCTGGCGTCACACAGCTATTGCTTAACAGCAACGGCGATCCGCTGACCCGCTTCGGTGTTCGGCACATCCTTCGCCAATATAGCTCCAAAGCTCAACACGCATGCCCCTCGCTGACGGGTAAGTTCCTCAACCCCCACACGATCCGTCACACGACCGCCATGCACCTGCTCCGCGCAGGCAACGATGTTAATATGGTCAGTTACTGGCTGGGCCATGCCGACATCAACACGACCCATGCCTATGTCGAAATCGATATGACAATGAAACGCAAGATGCTTCAAAAGGCCGGCGCCCCCACCGTCAACAAGGCTTTGCCATGGCAAAAACCCGATGTATTGCAGTGGCTGAATCGCCTTGCCAAAACAACCTGATTATGTGTAGTAATATACGCAGATAGCCGGAAGAACGATCAACCGGGCGGGGGAATTCAGAAGGGAGGCTCAGCCAACTTCACATAATCCGGCGCTTCACATAACATTTGCATTTGATCGTTAATCCAGGATACATGGGATTAGATACAGCGGTAAAGCGATTGAAGGGCAGATATTCTGTGCCATGGCGTAAATTTGGCGATAAACAGTCATTATGGCAACCCGGCTTTTTTGATCATTGTATTCGATCCGCCGAATCCTTTAAGGATAAGTGCGCCTATGTGCTTCAAAATCCAGTGCGGGCTGGTCTGGTTAAGAATGTTTCCGAATATCCATGGTTGGGGAGTTTGGCAAGACGATAGGTTGTTCATGTAGAGCCGGTTTTATACCGGCTACCTGAATGGAATAGACATAGCCGACGTAAAGTCGGCTCTACATTACGAAATCCACAAGGTTTTGAAAAATGGGTATGGTCTTTATCCGGATGGCTTTGGCTTGCGCGGACAATCCCACTGTGCCATAGTACTTAACGAGGGGAATGACATTGCCATGCTAATTCGCGTAAAAACGATCCTTTTGCTGACGCCGGTTTTGGCGTTCGGGCTCCTGCTTCCCACCGGGGGTCTGAGCAAAACGATTCCGGTGGAAGGCTGTGCGGCCCAGGTCAACGACCGGATGGTGACCGTGACGGAGGTTATGACCGCCATGCAGCCGGTCGAGCGCCAGTTGCGCGGGACCACCCAGGGCGCGGAGCTGGATCGGAAACTGGAAGAGGCCTATGAAAAGGCGCTCCAAGCCCTGATCGAGCGGGAACTGATCCTCGACGCGTTCCGCCAGCAGAAGGAAATGAATCTGCCGGACAAGATCGTAGAGAGCCGCACGGAAGAAATCGTGCGCACCAAGTTCGGCAACAACCGCGCCACGTTCCGCAAAGCGCTGGACGAGGACGGGCTTACGCTGGAGGAATGGCAGGCCAATCTGAAGAAATCCATGATCGTGGCCTTCCTGCGCGATCGCGAAGTGGATAGCACGGTATCTGTTTCCCCGCAGGATGTTCGCGCGGCTTACAAAAAAGCGGGCGATACGTTCCGCACCCCCGAGCAGGTTCACCTGCGCATGATCATGATTAACGGCGGCAAGACCGACGAGGAAATTGCCATCAAGCGCAAGCAGGCGGAAGAAGTGCGCAAGCGTCTGCTGGAGGGTGAATCGTTCGAGGACCTGGCCAAGCAGGTGTCTCAAAGCGCGCACGCCAAGGACGGCGGCGACTGGGGCTGGATTGACCCGGCCAGCCGGCGGCCGGAACTGGCCGCGGCCATCCGCGCGATCAAGCCGGGCGATATCAGCGATGTAATCCCGGCCGGCGGGGACCTGTATATCCTTAAAGTTGAAGGGCACCGGGACGCCGCCGTGATTCCATTCGAGAAAGTCTATGACACACTCCTCACCGAGCTGGAAAAGCAGGAAGCC
>JAHIKV010000257.1 GCA_018897395.1 Planctomycetota bacterium
AACCTTGTCTCCCTCTCGGTCTCGGTTCATCAATCCTCTTGGAGGTAATACCACTAACCGGAGAGCCGGATGCGGGAAATCCGCCAGTCCGGTTCGGAGGGAGGGGAGGCCGAACTCAATCGGCCTTCCCTACCCCTATCTGACTCAATGATCGAATCACGCCGCGGCGTCGATGTCGTCGGCGTCGTCAAAATCATCGTCGTCCGCTTCGTCTTCTTCTTCCCACAACGAATCGTCGTCGATCCGTTCTTCCTCTTCGTCTTCGACGACCTCGATCTCGGCGACGCTCCTCGGTTTGGACTTCGGCTTGCGCGACTTCGCGGCGGCCGCGCGACGCGGAGCGGCGGAACGTTTTTCGCGCTTCGGCGTCTCCTCGACCTTGCAGGCTTCGAGCGTTACGACCTGCCCCGGTTCGGAATTGTCGGGCAATCGGCCGATGGCCGTCTTCAACGACTTGAACAGTTTCAGGATGTGTTCGTGGCAGGTGAAGACCAGCAGTTGATGGCCCGCCGCGGCGAAGTCGCGCAACACGGCGACCGCGGCCTTCGCCCGATCGGCGTCGAAATTGACCAGCACGTCGTCCAGCACCAACGGCAACGGCGCCCCGCGTCGGGCGTAGCAACTCGCCAGCGCCAGCCGTAGACTCAAGAAGAGCTGCTCACGGGTGCCGCGGCTGAGCGCCTCGACCGACAACGAGCGCCCCTCGGCGTCGTCTACTCTCAGCGAGTGCTCGCCCAACGGCGTCCAGACGCGGCAGTAGCGGCCCTGGGTCAATCGTTCCAAATAACCCGACGCCTCGCGCAACGTCTCCGGCTGACGATGCTGCTCGTAAGTTTCGCGGATCGCGTCGAGAACGCGGCTGGCCGTCGCCAGCGTCTGCCAGCGGGCCACCGCGTCCTGCAATCGCTTCTCCAGCACGGCCAATTCGAGCCGTTTCGAGGCGAGTTGCTTGTCGCCGACCTGTGTTTCGATCTGTTCGCTCAACCGTCCCCGCCGCTCCAGCAGGCCGCCAAGTTGCCCACGCACGGCGGAGACTTGCCGGCGAATTTCCGCTCGACGTTCTTCCAATGCGGCCGCATCGTTGCCGTCGAGTTGTTGGCGGATCGCTTCCTCCGAACACCGCGAGGCCAGCGCAGCCTCGATTTCGCGGGCAAGCGTCTCGCGCTGGCCGCGGAGCACGTCGCCGCGCGCCTGCTCCAACGCCCGACGGCGATACTCTTGCTCGTCCTTGACTCCGGCCTCGATGAACAATTCACGTCGGCGGTGGTTCAGCCGGCCGATGGATTCTTCATATCTGGTCGCGGCGGCGCGGTTGCGGCGCGCCTGGCGGCGGATGGCCTCGCGCCGGGCGACGGCTGTCTGCTGCTTGACGGCCGCCTCCGAAAGCGAGCGGAGTTGCCCGATCGGATCGAAGAGGGAGGGGGGAAGGCTGGAGGCTGGAGGCTGGAGGCTGAGGGTTCGGGGATCGGGGTTCGGGGATGGGGGATCGGAAAAGCTGGCCGCTTGCGGTTTCGCACTGACCACTGACCCGGCGTCGGCCGCGAGCTGCGCGATCCGCGCGGCCAGCGATTCCATTTCGCGCCGCCGTCGGAGAAGCTCTTCGCGCCGCTCGTTCAGGCGGCGTTGCATGTCGGCGATCCGACCGCCGTGGCGGGTTAGGCGCCGCAACTGTTTCGGCGACATGTCCTCCGGCAGCCCGGCCGCGGAAAGCGCCGCTCGCCAGCGACGTCGGGCGGACTCGACCGCCTCCCGCGCCTCGACCGCGCGACGCGAAGCCGTCCCGGCCTCTTGCCGGGCAACGCCGCGGCGCAAGTCCAACGGACTCAACTCCTCGAGCGCCGCCAATTCCCGCTCCGCCGATTGCAGCCGGCTCGAGACCGGACCTTCGCCGGGCATCCGGGCATCCAGCGAGTCCCGTTCCTCGTTGGCCTGCCGAATCTGCTCGCGGACCAGTTCAAGTTGTTTCCGGCAGGCGTCGAGTTGATGGACGTTGGAACGTTCGAGCATCACCTTGGCGAAAGCGGCGGCGCCGCTGCCGGCCAGTCCGAGGATGGCCAAGGTCCAGCCCGCCGTCCCGACGACCGATTCCGGCATGAACAATCCGGTCAACAGCAACACCACGCCCACGACGAACACCGCGCCGAGACCGATCAATACCCAGGCCGGCAACAGTTGGCGGTCGACCAGCATCCGGCTCCGATCCTCCAACTCGGTCTGGTAACGAATCTGTTGCTCGATTCGCTCGTCGATCTGCGCCCGGCGGCGCGATTGCGAGACGGCGCCCTCCGCTCGTTCCAGTGCCGCGGTCAGATCGCGCTCGCCGAGCGCGGCCAGCGAGGATTGTATCCGGCGGCTGAACGACTCGATGGCCGACCGAGCCGACTCGGCTTCCTGCTTCGCCTCGTTAAGCCGCCCAAGGGACTCGCGCAACGCCTTGGCCGGCGCCCGAAGCGACCTAAGTTCGCCGGACGACGGCGACGGCGGCGCGACGTGTACGTTCGACAATCCCAACCGCGCGGCCTCGGCGGTCAATTCCGACTCCAGCTCGCCGATTTCCGCCTCCAACTCGCCGATCTCCGACTGCAATCGGGCAATCCACGGCTCTTGCTCGACTATGGCCTCGATCCGCGCGGTCTGACGCCGGAGCGCTTCGTTGATCGCCAACGAGGCAAACTCGCGACGCAGTTCCTCTCGCTGCCCGGCGATTCGGGCGATGCGTTGCCGGCGTTCGTCGATCCGCGCGTTCAGCGCGTCGAGCCGCTCGATCGCCCTTGGCGGCATGTCCCTCGGCGGCCCGAGCGCGGCAAGTTGCTCGTCCAATTCGGCCCGCCGCGGCCAGCGGTCGCGGACCGCCGCGGCCAGGTCCATCACCTCGGCGAGGCGTTCCACCCGATTCGCTTCCTCCTCGAGCCGCGTGATTTCCGCGTTGATCCCTCCAAGCTCGGCGGCGAGTCGGGCGTAGCGATGGTTGATCGAGGATAGCTCCTCGATCTCCGCCAACAACTTCCGCCGCTCGGCCGACAGTTGCAACACGAGGCACGGCCGGCCCTCGACGTCGAGAAAACGGTTCCGCGAGGTTTCCAACTCCCGCAGCACGTCGACCAGCGACACGCGGTCCAGTCCGACGGTGAGGTTATAGAGCAATTCGGCGGCGTCGGTGTCGCCGAGCGTGGAAAGCTCTTGCATCTCTCGCAGGCCGATGGCGAAGACGTTGTTGAATACCGCCTCGTCCACGTTCGACAGCAGCACCTTGAGGAAATGCTCGCCTTGGCGGGTGCCGTCCGGCGCGGTCAGCGTAAGTTGCTCGCCCGGGGCGCCGTCGGCGTCGATGTCGATATAGTAACGTCCGATCTGGAAGCGGCCGTTTGGGCCGGCCACCTCGATCGCTCCGCCGGGCCGACCGCCGTGCAAGGGCGGAAAATACCGCCGCCGCCGCGGCGAAAACCCATAGAGCATCGAGCGAATGAACTGCAACAAGGTCGTCTTGCCGGCCTCGTTCGGGCCGTGGAATACGTTCAGCGAGTCGGTAAGCCGTTCGACCCGCAGACCGCTCCAAACGCCGTAACCTTCAATGTCGAAATTGGCGATTTTCATGCGTTGGGTTCCTCGCCGGTCAACAGGTCGACGCCCAGGGCCGCCGCCTTGCGGAGCACTCGATCACGGGCGGCTGCGTTGGGGAAGGCGACGGCCGCGGCCAATTCGCCGGCACGGTCCGCATCGGCCAGATACTCCTCCAGCCCCAGCGGCTCGTCCGCGTTCATCTGAAACAGACGCACGGCGCGTAGAAAGTCGCCGCGGATCGTTTCCTGCTCGTACCATTCCGGCGGCATGGTTTCCGATGCCTCGACTTCCAGGGACACGCTCCACGCGGTCGGCGAGCGATAGCCGAAATCGCCGCGGAGCCGCTCGATCAGATCGGCGGCCTGCTTTCCCCGCCGCAGCCGATCGAGCAACGGACCCTGGCCGGCAATCGTCCACGAGACGAGCAGCGTGGCGGCAGGCATCGTCTCCAGCAGCGCTTGCAGCCGCTCACTAAGCCTGGTCTCCAATTCCTCGTGCGTGGTCGTCTGCTCCACCAGCAGCCTCTCGCCGATCCAACGCACCGAGTCGGTCGGGATCAGACTGGTCCGCGTTTGACCTTGTTGGTCCACTTGGACCAGCGTGCAGCCGTGGACGCCGGTTTCCTCGGGGCATCGGCCTTGAGTGGCGCCGCAGTAGTGGACCACCGACGGACCGCCGAGCGGCGTGCTTCGATCGTGCCGCCCGCCGAGTGCCCAGTAGTTTATTCCCCGGGCCTGCAGCGCCGCGGAGTCGGTCTCGCCATGAGCGACGGCGACGGTGTACAGTCCGGCCGAGTCGGGCGAGAAATCGTCCGGCCGCCAGGGACGTTGTGCATCGCAACTGGCGCCCGCCACTCGCGCCAGCGGCCCGGCTTCGCCCTGGACAAGCAGCCCCTCGACCCGGCCGCGAGGAAAAAAGTGGACGTTTTGCGGAAGTTTCCCGGCCGCCGGCCATGACTCCGGCGGGTCGATCATCGAACCGGCCCAAAAAACTACGATCCCACGTTCGGCCAGCCGGACGAATTGTTCGGCCAGGAATATTGGCCCGCGCGGACCGATCTCGGACGTGTTCAAGATTCCGCCCGAAAGGACAACGAAGTCGGCGTCTTCGGCCAACGCGGCGTCGAAGACCGCTTTCGCGGCCGAAAACGGCGATTCGAGGAACAAGTCCATCAGATGGTCGGGCACCTCCGCCACGCCCATCAACGGCCGTTCCAGATGAAAGTCGCCGGCATGGATGAACCGAAATGGGCGAATCGACATGGACGCCTCCGTACGCGGGGGACAAGGGCTATTTCATCCTCAGAATAATAATGCAACCAACATTTGTGTCATTTAGCAGGCGGGCTTGCTCGCTGTGTTTTCGCGGCAAAATCTCACGGCGAGCAAGCTCGCCGGCTAAACGGAATTGGTCGATTCAGTGCGTTCCCACGCAGAGCATGGGAACGAGCTTCCTGGCTTCCACAACCTCAAACGGAGCCGGGAGATAGACACATCCGCAAAGTTTACCTGCGATCATAAAATGGTGCTACGGCGATTTGTACGATTGCCGGGCAAGATGGGGGGCGTGGGGTGTGTGGGGTAATTGCCTGAGACATTGACGCGCCACTATGGTGGTCCGTATACTATGGAGTTTTGGGGAGCAATCAACGTACAATTTTCCACGCACTAGCGGAAAGATATCCCAACCATGAAAAGCGAACGACGGCACGAACTTCAGCACAACGCCCTGGCCGACTGGATGGCAAAGACGGGCAAGGCACTCAAACCATACCAAAACTTCATCCTGTCGGTAGTCGTGATCGGACTGGTGACGTTTGCCGCATATACGTGGTGGTCTCGGACTTCGGCCGCGCAAGCCGCCAAGGCTTGGGATGAATTTAACGGCGGCATGGAGACCGGTGATCTGACCGAGTTGACTCAAGTGATCGAGAGTTATCCCGACACCAAAGTCGCCCGCACGGCTACCGTACTATCGGGAGATTACCGCCTGATCAACGGTTGCGACCGGCTTTTTGAAAACAAGGCGATCGGGGAACAACATTTGAGCAAGGCGATCATCTTGTACGAATCCGACCGGAGGCAGAGTAAGAGTTCGATGCTGCTCGAGCGGGCCACGTTCGGCCTGGCCCGGGCAAAGGAGGCCAAGGGCGATTTAGAGGAGGCCGAACGCTACTACCGCGAGGTCACGGCGAATTGGCCCAATGGGGCTTACGCCGCGGCGGCCAACCAGAGATTGGATGAACTGAAGCGGCCTGAAATCAAGCAATTGTACGACGATTTCCGCAATTTCGATCCCGTACCGGCGTTCTCGAACGAGTTCGACGTGCCGGGCCGGCGGCCGGGGTTCGACATGAAGGACGTGCCGAAAGAGCGGCCGACCGAGTTTCCCGATCTCGACCTGAATCTCGACAAAGAGGAAAACGGGGAACAGAAGAAGTAGGGTGGGTCAAGCGAAGCGCAGACCCACCACGATTTTTCCCTCTGCTCTGCCGGTGGGGCTGCGCTTCGCTTGTCCCACCCTACAAAGATGTCGCTTTCCTTGCAGCCGGTTGAACTGACCGTCGGCGCGGCGGAGGCCGGCCTTCGGCTGGACGCCTTTCTGGCGAGCCATTTCGCCGACTACAGCCGCGTCCACCTGCGGCGGATAATCTCGGCCGGCGGCGTGAAGGTCGACGGCCGCGGCGGCAAGCCGGCCTATCGACTCAAGCCGGGCCAGCGGGTGTCGTTCGTACTACCGAAAATTCCACGCGAGTCGCCGAGCCCGGAAAACATCCCGCTCGACGTGCTCTACGAGGACGAGCATCTGGCAGTGGTCAACAAGCCGCCGGACATGGTCGTGCATCCGGCCAGGGGGCACTGGTCCGGCACCTTGGCCTCCGCCTTGCAGTTCCGCTTCGGAACGACGCTCAGTGCGGCCGGCGGGGCAAGCCGGCCGGGGATCGTCCATCGACTCGACCGCGACACCAGCGGCGCGATTCTGGTCGCCCGAAACGATCGGATGCACGCCGCCTTGTCGCGTCAATTCGCCGACCGGCAAATCGAAAAGGAGTATTTTGCGTTGGTTTCGGGCCGGCCGCCGCGCGACCGCGATCTGATCGACTCTCCGATCGGGTTCCATCCGCGGGTGCGCGAAAAGATGGCCATCCGCCGGGACGATTCGGCGAGCCGTCCCGCCCAGACCTTTTACGAAGTGCTGGAGCGGTTCGACGGATTCGCGGCGCTCGGGCTGTTGCCGAAGACCGGCCGGACGCACCAAATTCGCGTCCATCTGAACCACGTCGGCTTTCCGGTCCTTTGCGATCGGCAGTACGGCGGCCGGCGGCGGATCACCCGGGGCGAGATTCGCCGCGAACCGGCCGACGAGTTGGTGCTGCTGGAGCGGCAGGCGTTGCACGCCCGGCGCTTGCGGTTCACGCATCCGGCCACCGGGCAGGCGATGGAGATCGAGGCCCCATTGCCGTCCGACATCGCGGCGGTGCTGGAAGAGTTGCGGGCGTACCGCGCCGGATAAATTATGTCATCCGTTTAGCAGCCGCCGGCACGGCGGCTTGCGGCAGAACACGGGCCGCCGTGCCGGCGGCCGCTAAACGGCCGATCAACAAGTGTTTCAGTTTATTCCCCGCCGCTGGTGGGGCTGCGCTTTGCTTGTCCCACCCTACGCAGTTCGCGGAGTCGGATGTTGCGCACCGCGCCCTTAGTACACCAGGTGCAAATGCCCAGGGGGCGGCAGAGATCGACCTCGTCGCGGATGCCGAATGTGTGCCCCTTGCGCGGCTGATTGACCACGCGGTTATCGTCGATCCAGGCCTCGATCGCCGCGTCGGTAACGCGGACCCGCACGCGATACCACTTCTTTTCCTCAAAATCGAAAGTCGTGGTCGTCTGGTTTTCGGAGGCGTCGAACCGGTCGACGTTCGACAGACCTACGAGGATGCCGCCCCAGCCGCCGACGACCAACGAACAATGCTCGTCGCCGACCGGAAAGGTGGTGGTGCAGAAGAAATCGCTTCCGTCCAGTCGGATGCCTTCCAGTGCCAGCTCGTAGTTGTTCCGCGGCGGCTTTCCGGTCCAGGTAATGCCGGTCATCATGCCGCCCATCTCCATGACGATCGCGCCGTCGCGGACGTGGACCTTCCCCTCGCCGCCGAACTGGGGCGTTTTCCAACCTTTCAGCGTCTTGCCGTCGAAGAGTTTTTTCCAAGCCGTGGGGGGAGATTCTTTTTGCCGTGATTCGGCTCGATCGGTTTCTCGGTCCTTTGGGGCGTCTTCGGCGACTTGTTCGGCGGCGAGTTGCCCGGCGGAAAAGTTGCCTTGCCGCCACAACAGGACGGCGCCTGCGACCATCAGCGCCAGGCCGCAAAACATCCACGGGCGGGAGTAATTCATGGCAATACTATTCCGGCAGCGGTTTTCCTTTGGTTTCAGGACCGAACCAAATAACGACCATGCCGACGACGTAGACCAAAGTAATGGTGGCACAAGCCGAGGGGTAGCTGCCGCCGAAGGCCGCCATCAACGAGCCGGTCGTAATGGCGCCGCCGGCGGCAAAAATCCGGCCGAAATTAAACGACAACCCTTGGCCCGTGGCGCGGACCCGGGTCGGAAACAACTCGGGCAGATAGAGCGGCGCCCAGCCGTAGAAGGCGGCCGTGACAATACCCGCCAGCCCCGAAATTATCATGAACTGCACGAAGTAGTCGTCGAACGGACGATCGACGTCGAACATGCGGAACAGATAGAAACACAATCCGAACGAGAGTACACACAACAGAAAGTAGGCGGGACGGCGGCCCAAGCGATGACCGAGCATCGAACCAAACAGGCAACCGATGATCGCGCCGATGGAAAGCATGAACTGCACCTGGGCTTTGGCGTGGGGATTCTCCTTGCCGGCGAGTTGGTCGGCCCAGAGGGGCAGGAACCCCGATACTGCCGCCCAGGTGGCAATCAACGGCACGGCACAAACCGCAATGGCCAACAAGGTTTTTCCAAGAAGCGGCGATTTAAAAATCTCGCGCATCGGCGTGGTGCGGCGGTGATCGACCGACGCTTTCCAGCGTTCCGATTCAGGAACGAAAAAGATCACCAGCAGCGCCAACAGCGCCGGCGCCGCTCCGGCGAGCATCATTATCCGCCACGTATCGGTGGTTACGGCAAAGAACATGCCCACGACCGAAATTAACAGGAACCCGACGTTGGCCGCCGCTCCGATGACACCGGCCAATAGCGGCCTGAACCTATCGGGCCAACATTCCATGACCAATGCCACGGCCAGTGCCCATTGGCCACCCATGCCCAGCGCGGCAATGAAGCGGAATATGAACAGTTGCCAAGGCGCCGTTGCAAAATAGCATATGCCGGTAAATATGGAGTAGACGAAGATGCTCAAGGCCATCCCGCGAACCCGGCCGATCTTGTCGCCAAGCCATCCGAAGACCAATCCGCCGCCGGCGGCGCCGAGCATGAAAGCGGCAATCAAATACCCGTTCCATTGACCGACCAGCGCGTCATCGGTTACGCCCATCAAGTCCTGCAAGGCAGGCCGGGCAACGAGCGGAAACAATCCCATTTCCACCCCGTCGAACATCCACCCGAGAAACGCCGCCGCCAGCACAAGCCACTGCCCGGTTGTCAAGGATTTTTCTTCGCTCATGCTTCGTCCCTTCGGATGGAATTATTGGTCCTGATTGATTGGTAGGCGGGACAGACTCGCTCGTCCGCCCTGGGGGTAGGCCAGAACGCCCACCCCGCCGAAAGGCTATCCGCCATGTTCACGGAGCAGCATCGCTAGCCAGGCATTGCCCTGACGTACAGTTAGAATCAGATAGTATAGGCAACGCGGAAGGAGGTGACAACCGGTGAGACGCGGCAACGTAAGGACAACAAAGTATCAGTTCGAGTCCAGAGATATTTTTCATTTAGCCCGCCGTGAATACACGGCGGGGAGGGTTGACAATGGAAACCGCGCTTGCCCCCGGTGTATTCACCGTGATTGCCCCCGGTGTATTCACCGTGATTGCCCCCGGTGTATTCACCGGGGGCTAAATACGGGTGTTTCTAGTTGAAGAATCGATCTAATCCGTCGCCGCAAACACCCCATGCCACCCAGACTCACTAAATAACCGCCACCAGGACGCCCCATTGCGTTCCGCCCGGAACCGCTCTTGACCCCGTGGAAAGGCATTGGTATTGAACCTGTTCTCCCGTCGGCTCTCTTTTCGTGTAGTTCCTCCTCTCCACAATAAACCTCCTCTCCACAATAAAGGGGAACAGAGGTGAAAACCGCGAAAATTTTATGCGGCCTGGTCGCAATGTCTTGGATTTGGGCATTGTCGCCCGCCTTGGCCCAACGAGTGCAATTTGCCACGCCGGTCCAGAACACAACGTCCCCCTACTCGTCGGGGACATTGGGTGCAAGTCCTCCTCCAGTAACTACTTTCCCCCCCGCGTCGACATATAACACGCCATCGCCTGCGCCATATTCTTCGCCAACGCCTGCGCCATATTCATCTCCGTCGCCGCCGGCGCTGCTCTCGTCTCCTCCGTCGCCGACGTATGCCCAACCCGGCGCGACCTCCGGCGGGACGGCCCCGCCCTACTCGCCCCAGCCTTATTCAACACCGCAGCCTGCGATCAACATGCCTCCGCCGGGCGTACCAGGTGGAGTGATCCAACCGCCGCCGACCAATTGGGACCCTTACGCCGCTCCCGGCGGCACCCCCAGCGCGCTGCTGCCGAATGACCCCTATTTCCAGTCGTCGCCGAACATCAGTATGGCGACCATGCAGAAGTTCGTGCAACACGTGGACCTCGACTATCACTGGTTCGCCGGCCACGGCGACCACGAACTGGGCATCCACGACATGGGGTTGAGCGTTACTTTTGCCTTCCCGATGTTCTACAACTCGCAGACGCCGCTGCTGGTCACGCCGGGCTTTTTTCTGCATTGCTGGGACGGTCCGGTGTCGATTCCGCAAACGGTACCGAGCGATCCGTGGCCGGCCGACCTGCCGCCGCGGACCTTCGACGCGTATCTCGACGCCGCCTGGAACCCGCAAGTCACCCCCTGGTTCGGCGGTGAATTAAATTTCCGTATCGGCATCTACAGCGATTTCACCCGCGTAACCAGCGACAGCCTGCGATTCATGGGCAAGGGAATGGCGGTGTTGAACTTCTCACCCCACATGAAGGTCAAGGCGGGCGTGTGGTATCTCGACCGCAATCAGATCAAAATCCTCCCCGCCGGCGGCATCTGTTGGACGCCCAACGCCGACGTCTACTTCGACATCCTCTTTCCCAACCCGGAAATCGGCAAGCGGCTAACCACTTGGGGAAATACCGATTGGTGGATGTATTTCGCCGGCGACTACGGCGGCGGCACCTGGACGATCAAACGCAACAGCGGACTTGGTATTGCCACCGACGGCACCTACGACCGCTTCGATTACAACGACATCCGCATCGCGCTGGGGCTGAGGTTCGAGACCCTTCGCAAGTTCAACGGGTACTTCGAGGTTGGTTTCGCTTGCTCGCGCGAACTGGTCTACCGGAGCGATCTCCCCCCGGCGTTCTATCCCAACAACACCGTCTATCTCGGCGCCGGGTTGTCGTACTGAAAACGTGTTTTGAAATCATTCATTTAGCCCGCCGTGAATACACGGCGGGGATGAGTGGTTGGACGCACCAGACCGTGCCCCGGGTGTATTCACCCGGGGCTAAATACGGATAATGCAATTTCAAAACACTTTCTAAAGCATAACCTACCCATAAGTGATGAATGATGAACGCTAAGTATTGGCTTCTGTTGTTGACATTCATCATTCTACATTCTACATTCATCATTTCCCATGCCCAGGTCGTCCGTCTTCCGGCCGTAGCGCCGGCGGAGGCGGGCCCGCCGGGCCGGCTGGTTTCGCACCCCGACTCGTCGGCCGAGATACTCCAGATGCCGGGCGAGTTGGGCGTTGCGCCCGCCACTGCTCCGCAAAGCGAGCCGCAACTTCCACCCGGCGTGCGCGGCGGCGTGTTCCAGAAACTGCTCTTCGACGCCGCGTGGCTTGCGCCCGGAGGCAACGACGGCATGGGGATGAACGACTTGCAGTTGCAGTCGATTTTCGCGTTGCCCTGTCCGACCATCGACTCGCCGCTGCTGATAACACCCGGTTTCGCGGTGCATTATTTGCAAGGACCGCGCCGCGTCGATCTGCCGCCGCGGCTCCACGAGGGCTATGTTCAATTCCGGTGGCTTTCGCAGTTGAACTCGAAGCTCGGGCTCGATCTGGCGATAACCCCGGGCGTTTACAGCGATTTCCGGCAGGAAGCCGCCGATTCGTTCCGGCTGACCGGCCACGGCGCGGCCGCCTGGAACTGGACGGATAAGGCCAAGGTGGTGCTCGGGGCGGCGTATCTCGACCGGCCCGACGCGGAAGTTATTCCCATCGGAGGGGTGGTCTGGACGCCGCACGAGGACGTGAAGTTCGACCTGGTTTTCCCACACCCGAGAATCTCGCGCCGCATCTACTGGGGTGGGTGCGGCGGCGACGAGAAACAGGATTGGGTCTATCTGGCCGGCGAGTTCGCCGGCGACGCCTGGGCCATCCGCCGAGCCGACGGAAGCGACGATCAAGTCGTTCTGAGCGACTATCGAGTCATTCTAGGACTGGAGCGCAAGGTATCCGGCGGGCTGAGTTCCCGCTTCGAGGTCGGCTACGTCTTCAGCCGCCGCATCCGCTACACCAGCGGCACGCCCGAATACCGGCCCACCGACACCGTGATGCTCCGCGGCGGTTTGACCTATTGACACTGACGGCCGCAGGGGGACGGCAAAGCTCAAGCCGTCTGTAGGACTTCGATGCTGTTGACGTGGACCAAGGCAACGTGAACGAAGCGGTCGGTCGCGGGATCGACAATGGCCATCCGATTTTTGCCGACGGCGAGGACTTCCGGGTGGCGGACCTGATAGACTTCTCCGTTGGAAAGCCGCATCTCGAACGGCTCGAAGGGTCGGCGATTCAACCACTCGCGGATCGTTTCTGCGTTCATTGAAATAGCCCTGCACCAAAAGTCAAAGAAACTTGATACAATTAATTATACCACTTTCGTCTGGGAAGGTTCAAGAGGATAGCAACTTCTATCTCGAGACTCAACATCCATGTCCGATTTCATATTCGTTACGTGCCAGATTGGCGCCGAGGGCGCGGTTAAGGGGGAGCTTGCCCGACGTTGGCCGGCGTTCCGGCTGGCCTTTTCGCGGCCAGGGTTCCTAACGTTCAAGCTGCCGTCGATTCATCGCCTGGCAGAAGATTTCGATCTGGAATCGGTTTTCGCCCGGGCTTATGGATTCTCGCTCGGAAAAGTGACGGGCAAAACGCCGGAAAAAATAGCCGCCGACTTACGGGCGGGGGCTGGCCGCTTCAGCGGCCAGTATTTTGGACAAACGCCGGAAGAATTGGCCGCCGGCGTCTGGAAGGCGGCCGAAGGACGGCCGGTGCAAAGAATCCACGTTTGGCAGAAGGACGCCAGAGCGGCCGGAGACCGGGGATTCGAGCCTTCGCTGTCCGAGGAAGCCTCGAACGTACATCGGCTGTTGGTCGAGGCTTGTCCGCATCCGGAAAACCTGGTCCGAGGTGGAGTGGCACGGGCATCTTGCCCGTGCTCAGGCCAACACTGGCGAGACGCCAGTGCCACCCAAGCCGCCAGAGCGGGCGAGTCGGTTCTGGATTGCGTCCTGTTGACGCCAGATCAATGGTGGATCGGCTATCACCGGGCAAATTCGATTCCGTCGCTTTATCCGGGTGGGATGATGTCGCTCGAACTGCCGCTGGAGGCGGTCTCGCGGGCGTGGCTGAAAATGGAAGAGGCCTTGCGATGGTCGCGATTGCCGATCCCGCGCGGCGCACGGGTAGCCGAGATCGGCAGCGCGCCGGGCGGGGCCAGCCAGGCGCTGCTGGCCCGTGGGATGTGGGTCACCGGAATCGACCCCGCCGAGATGGATCCGGCCGTGTTGAATCATCCCTGCTTCACTCACATCCGACGCCGCAGCACGCAGGTGCGCAGGCGCGAGTTCCAGAAAATCCGTTGGTTGACGGCCGACATGAACGTCGCCCCGAAATACACGCTGGACGCAATCGAGGCGATTGTCGCGCATCCGCGGGTCAGCATTCGAGGGCTGCTGTTGACGCTAAAACTCACCCGCTGGGACTTGGCCGAGCAGTTGCCCGATCATCTCGACCGCATCCGAAGCTGGGGCTTCAACGTGGTCCGTGCCAGGCAGCTCCATCACAACGGTCGGGAAGTGTGCGTGGCCGCACTGCAGCAGCCATTCCATCGAAAACCCTTTCTCGGTCAGCGGCGGTAAGAAACGTAGAACCCTTCCGCTTTGCCGATTTGTCAAAGTAGAGGGGGAGCTTGCGAGTAATTCAAGCTGTGACGAATGTTGCGCCGATTCACGTCATACCGTGAGCCGTTCATTGCCCGATTGACCGGCCCGCAAATCCTCCCTAAAATACCTCGCTTTAACGCCGTTCCTTGGTTGCCATGGCAGGAGATCACTTGATGTCATCGTGTCTGCTTCGTCGTCGCGTGGGATATTGGATTCTGGTCCTCGCCGTGGTTTCTTCCCTGCTTGTTGTTAGTGAACCCGTCTTTGCCGCGAGCGACGAGCCTGCCAAGGTGCAAGGCCCGGCCTTGACGATGGAGGCTGAGAAAAAGCCCCAATCCGACGAAGCCGTGCAGACGGAATACTTCAAACATGAGGACGACGCGGCCCAGCCCGACGTGAACGCTACGTCCGAGAATGCCGCCGCCGGGACGGAAAAAGTGCCGGACGGGGAGACGGTGAAGAAGGAGTCCGCCGAGCAGGAGGCGAAAGCGGAAGAAACCGCCGAGAAGGAGAAGCCTCAACCAGCCGAGAAGAAATCCGAACGAAAAACCGCCGATACGGTCGGCGAGCCGCTGGCCCCCGGAATGATGAAGTTGTTGCAAGACGAGATCGTCGCGGGCATTAAACGTCGCGGAATGACCACTCGGTTCGCACGTTTCCAGAACTACGCGATCGGAAAAGTGAATGCCTCGGCCGGCAAGTACACCGGCTCCGAGTTGGCGGGCAACTGCCGGCTGCGATGGTACGACCACCTGATGCGCAACATGTTGGCCGCCCCGGCCGAGGCAGAGAGTTTTACCCGCGCGCTGCACGTCGCCGCGCGCGACGACCGCCAGGGGCTTACCAAACTGCTCGGCATGGCGGCAGCCAAGCTGGACCTGGGCGAACGGAAGCCACGCCGGCCGATCGCGGCCGAATCCCCGCAGCAGGCGCTGGACGCGATCCAGCAGGCCCTGAGCGAGGCCCAGGTTTCGTATTGCGCCGCTTTGGCCCCGCTGAGCAAATCGGAAATCCGCGAGCTGTTGGACAACGCAGTCCGCGTGCTGTCGACGCAGAACCGCTTGGGGCACACGCTCGGCGACCGTGGCGCCGGGCGACGAATGTGCGACCTGATGGAAAAGATGGACCGCGGTGCATTGGCCGCCGCCGCCGAAGCACTGGCCCCGATCGCCGACGTGCGATTCCTGGAGAAACTCAAATCCTTGCCCGCCGAAGGAAATGTAAAGGTCGCCGGAGTGACGGGCACGGTGGCTGCGCGGATCGACACGCCCGCCGGCGCGATTATCGTCGGCGGCAAGGGACAAAACACCTACGATCTGGACAAGATGCCCGACGTGGCCGCGGTGATCGATCTGGGCGGGAACGACGTTTACAACGAGGGAACGGTCGGCCCGCAGCGGCCAGTGCTGCTGCTGATCGACCTGGCGGGCAACGACGCCTATCGCGGCGACAATCCCGGCATTCAGGGCGGCGCCGTCCTCGGCGTTTCCATGCTGCTCGACCTGGAGGGAGACGACGCATACCTGGCACGGGAAGTCGCCCAAGGATCGGTGTTGGCAGGCGTCGGAGTGTTGGTCGATTATGCGGGCAACGACAGCTATGCCGGAGTTCGGCGGATGCAGGGGCAGGCCCTGGGAGGAATCGGCTTGCTGGTGGACCGCGCGGGCAACGACGACTATCGCGCGGCACTTTGGGGGCAAGGGCTAGGCGGCCCCTTGGGGTTCGGACTGTTGGACGACCTGGACGGCGACGACCACTATTACTGCGGCGGAATGTGGCAAGATTCATACGAGGAAACGCCGGGACTGGAAGGCTGGGGGCAGGGCGTCGGCGCGGGCCTGCGGCAAGTGGCCAACGGAGGAGTCGGAGTGATCCTCGACGGCGGCGGAGACGACGTCTACGAGTTCGACTATCTCGCCCACGGCGGAGGATATTGGTGCGGACTGGGCTTCGCTCGAGATTTCGGCGGAAACGACCAACGTCTGGTCACCCAGAAGTCATTCAACGGAGGACCGCGGACCGAACCTAATTTTCAGCGGTTCGGTTGCGGTTGGGGATGTCATTACGCGATGGGATTCTTGTTCGACGACGCCGGCAACGACGTCTACGATGGCCGGATCATGGGCACCGGCATGGCCTGGGACTGCTCGATGGGCATACTCTGTGACTTCGCCGGAAACGACGAGTACAAGCCCACCGGCGGACTGACGCAAGGGACCGGCGCCCAGATGGGATTCGGAATCCTCTTCGACTATAACGGCGACGACGTGTACCACGGACGCAACCAGGGATATGCCCCTTCGAGCATCTCATACCACGACTTGCCCGGCTGCGGCGGCAACTTCAGTTTTGTCGTCGATTACGGCGGCAAGGACGCATACGGATGCGGCGCGCGAAACAGCAGCTACATTCAGCGAGGAGACGCGGGCGGATTCGTCATCGACCGGCCGCGACAGGACGAGTCGGATTCAACGGCGAACCACTCGCCGCCGGAAAACACCGCCGGCTCATAATTCGGTATTACGTAACGTTGTTGAAATAGCCGGGGGCTAACAGCCCCCGGTGTGCGGCGAGCAAGACTGCAAGGGGCGTTACAGCTTTGGGGCAGCTCTCCGGGGGCTGTTAGCCCCCGGCTATTTGCCATATTTTCTCTCGATCTCAGGTTCACACATCGGAGTGTTTATGACCATTCGCATCTTGGCCGGATGTTTTCTCATATCGCTCGGAACGATTGCCTTGGCCGACGACGCGCCGTCGAAAGCCGACGCCAAGCCGGAGCAAACCGCGACGGAGCCGAAGCCGACGCTTAGCCCCGAGATGGCGGCGCTGAGAGACCGCGTCCGAAGTGTCCTGGCGGCGCACTCGCGGCAAACCTTCAACACCCGCGACAACTCCGCCACGGAAATACTCGGCCGTTGCCTGGCCTTCGGGTGCGAGACGGAGGTCTCGCTGGAATCGCCCCGCGGACAGCGCATCAACGGCATCACCTGCCTCTGCTGGAACTATCCCTGCGCCGGCTACAACATGCTCGGTTACAGCCGGGAACATATCGCCGCGCGGATCGGCTACGGATACCAAGAGCATCCGGGCGAGTTCCTGGCAATGCTGGCGATGTCGCGCGTCCCGGCCGATTACCCGGTCCGCGTCGGCAAGGACGAGCGGAAGGTGTCCGACCTGGTCGAGGCGGAAAAGCTCGGCTGCCGCGAGGGGAGCGATAAGTCGCTCGCCTTGATCGGATTGAGCTACTACCTCGACGAACCCGTCTGGCAAAACGATTTGGGCCAACAGTGGTCGATCGAGCGGATCATCGAGGAAGAGATCGCCCGGCCGATACTGACCGCGCCGGAGGGCGGATTGAATCGGCTGATGGGGCTTAACTATGCGGTCGAGCGACGCGAAAAAGAGGACGAGCCGATCGAAGGTCAATTCGAGCGGGCGAAGAAGTACATCGGCGAGTATCAGGATTACGCCCTAAAGCTGCAAAACTCCGACGGCGGTTGGGGGCCGCATTTCCTCGCGGCAAAGAGCACCGCCGGCGACCCGGCCGCCCAGTTGCGGGCGACCGGCCGCGTGCTCGAATGGTTGGCCCTCTCATTGCCCGACCAGCGGCTGCAAGACTCCCGAGTGGTCAATTCGGTACACTATCTGACCCGATTGCTGGGAAGTCAGCGTTACCGATGGAATGCCCCTTCGCTTAACACGCAAGAAATCGTTTCCCTCTGTCACGCGCTGCACGCCCTGGCGATCTACAACCAGCGGGTATTCAAGCCGTTCGACGCCGAGGAGAAGCCCGAGCCGGCGAGTGCGTAGCTGTGGATGGTTGTTAATCGTATTTTTCACCAATGTTTAGTCCGGATTATTCATAAGGGTGCCATGTGGCAAGCGCAGCTTGCCCGTGGCGTGACATCGGGGAACACGGGTAAGCTGCGCTTACCCATGCCACCCGATTCCAGGCTAAACGGACACGCTGTTGCTAATTTACCCCGTGTGGTAAGAGATGCTGGCTAAATCGACCGCGACTCAGCGATCGGTCTGGTATACCGCCAGAATGTTTTCCGGCGGCGCGTCGGGGTGGAAGAGATTGGCGGGGGCAAGGATATAGCCACCGTCGCGGCCGAGGACGTCGCAATAGCGGCGGGCCTCGGTACGGACCTCCTCCGGCGAGCCGTGCGGCAGCAGGTGCTGCATGTCCATCCCGCCGCGGAAACTGATCCGCCCGGCGAAATCGGCCGCCAGCCGCTCCGGCGCCATTTCCGGCCCGACCGGCTGGATCGAGTCCAGCACGTCCACGCCCAGGGCAATCAGTTCCGGGATGAACGGCCCGATCCGCCCACAGCTATGGTAAAGCATCTTCGCCCCCAGCGCGTGGATGCAATCGACCATCTCCTTGATGTATGGCGCGACGAACTCGCGGAACATGGGCAGCGAGATCAACGGGCCGTTCTGGCTGCCCAGGTCGCTGATCAACAGGAACAGGTCGATCCGCCCGCCGGTGGCTTCGGCCGCCCGAGTGTAGTCCTCCAGATAGAAGTCGGTGAACTTGCGGCTGAGAAAGTGCGCCCAATCGGGCCGTTCGATCATGTCGACGAACATCCCCTCCCAGCCGCGGACCAGCGCGGGGCGCTGCCAAACGTCGGCAAATCCGTAGAGTAGTGCATATTCGTCCAGGCAGCGACATTGCTCGGCCAGAGGCGCGTGATCGAGCGCGTCGGGCGACGGCCAATCGAAGTTCCTCAAGTCGTCGAAGGTTTTTGCGTCGGCCAAAGCTCCGTGGACGTCCTCGCGCATCGGTCCCCAGGGCGTCTGGCGATAGACGTAGCGTTCGCCCCAGAAGTTTTGGAATACGCCGCCATCGACCTTGCGTTCCGGCGGGTCGGCGATCTTCAGATGGCGCACGTCGATGCCCAGTTCATCCAACAACCGCTGCCTGTCGTCGTGACCTACGTGGGCCAGCAGCCGGTTCCAGGTACACTCCTCGGCCCAGAAATCGCGGGGCGAGCGGTCGGGCGGCCGATGTTCCAGGGCTGTAATAACTCGTTCACGCGGCGTCATTGAAGCGGCTACCATTTCTCGTCGTACTTGGTCCAAAGCAGGTCGCCCAGGTCCCAGTAGGCCTCGGTCGCCTTGCGGCAGGCGGCGTGGGTCGTTTCGGTCAAAAAGGCGCGTGCCTTGGCCGGCGACTCATTGAACAACTCGCTTGCCCGCTCGACGACGGCTTTCTGCTCGGCCAGGAATTGTTTCTGGATCGGATCGCGGACCTTGGCCACGTCGACGCGCATCTCTCCCCAGCGATGGGCCGCCAGGGTCGCCGCACGGTTGAACGCCCACCACGCCGAGCGTCGGCTGAAGCCGGTCGTCCGTCCGTCGGTCTTGTAATCCTCGGGCATGTCGGTCACGCCCGCGTAGATCGGCACGTAAGTGGTCATGGCCGTATTGCCGTAGCCGAGCCAGACGATGCCCCCGACCGCGTCGGGAAGCCAGCCGCGCGACTGGGTGATGGTGACGTACATGCAGTACCAGCGGGCCATCGGACGCTCGCCTCGCCAACTCCAACCGCCGTTGATCTTCAGCAGCTTGTTCATCTCGTAGGGCATGAACGGGTTGGCCAGCGGGCTTTTCACCGTCTTGCCGGTTTCTTCGTCGGTGACGGTAAGGTTCTTCGTCATATCGAAGTCGGTCCCCTCGAAGGTGTCGCGGAAAATCTCCATGATCCGCTCCGGCGCGACCGGCTTCTCCGGCTTAACCGAGAACGGAAAGTGGTTGCTGTCCGGGTGCAGCTTCAGCGAGGGGGCCAACATGTCGAAGGCCCTCCACTCGCGCCGCGTGGCGGCCACCTTCACCCGGCTTTCGGGGCTGTAGGCGTCGTAAAAGCGGAACGGCCGCCCGCTCTTCGGGTCCCAGTATCCCAGCTTCTCGGCGATCGTGAAGACGCTTTTCGAGGCCATGTAATAGTCGGGGTCGGAAAGGTCGATCTCGCCGATCCGCGCCCCGTTGGCCACCACCGAGACGTGATCGTCGGGTACTCGCCGCGCGACCCAAGCCGCGCCGACGGCGTCCTTGCCCGGCCCGACGATTTCCATCAGCCACACTTCCTTGGTGTCGGCGATGGTCAGTGCCTCGCCCAGGTCGCACCAACCATATTTTTCGATCAGCGCTCCGCCGATGCGAACGGCCTCGCGGGCGGTTCTTGCACGCTCGAGCATCAAGCGGGTCAACGTCTCGCAGTCGATCAATCCCTTGTCGCTCTGCAACTCCTCGCGTCCCTCGAAGGTCGATTCGCCGATGGCCAGTTGATGCTCGTTCATGAGAGCATAGACGGCGGAGATGTAGCCGAAGGTCTCGGCCACTTGAGGAATCTTGCCGGTGGGTTTGCGGCCGTATCGCTGCATGACGCCGCTGTCGTCGTCCACTCGCTTGGTCAGCAGAATCTCTTCGCCGGGGGCGTGCCTCATCGGCGGAACAACGAAGATCGTCGAGGCGTCGCGATGGCTGTCGCAGGTGTGCGAGGTCATTACCGATCCATCGACCGAGGCCTTGCGGCCGACCATGATCGAAGTGCAGCAACTGGCGTCCGTGATCCAGTAAACGGAGACGATTCCAAATGACAAGAAAAATGTCCAATACAATCGATTTCGCATGATGTCACTCCTCGAAGACATTGGGTGTTGGACCATGATTGGTAGAAAAACTACGAGCCGCTCCGGGGGCACTTTCCCGGCAAACTTAACCGCGCCGGCGAGGCAGGTTTCCTCTTTTACGCAGAGTCAGCAACTCCCGAACCAGCCGTTCGCCAGAAGCCATTTTTCCACTCTTTGTGCGAAACTCGCGTGCCAGCATCTCGATGGAAGCGGGCTTCACGAGTAGTTGGTCGACTGGGATGCCCATTTCATGGTAGATGGTTACAAGAACATCGCGATCATCTTCAGATAGCGACGCAAGTCCTCGCTTGATGGACTCGACCACGTCGTCCACGCGCGAAAGCGGATACACGGGGCAGCCCGCAAGGAACGCCGGCAGCTTGATGCTTCCCCGCGCGGCCTGAATAACATAGATTGGCTTTTGCCACGCCTTAAAGGCTCCAACCTCAACGGCAACAGAGGAAGTAAGCGGGCTCTCGGTGGGGACGATCACAATTAGGGCAGCACTCTCGGCAGTGGCTCGCCAGATCGTGTCCTGGAAACTCTCTCCAGCCTCAACCCCATCGTGCCAGAATACGTCGAGACCAACTTCTTTAAGGGTGCGAGCCACCTGGGCCGCCAACCCTGCTTCCGTCAGAGGATATGACAAGAAGACATCGTATGTTGTAGTGGTTTGAGTGCTCATGAGCGATGCCTTTCCACGCGCTGCCTCAACTCCTTCAAGTACTCGTCGAATGAGTTGATCGGCACTGCCTTCTTGGATCGGATAATGTTCGGAATGTTATCAACTTTCACATGGCACAGGATGGCAATGATTCGGGCATTCTGCCTTCTTCCCCAGGCGACCCCAACTTCAACAAGCACCCACTGGCGATTGACTGATTCCGGCGTCATTAGAACAACCATCTCGTTGGAGCGGATAATATGTTGTCGAATTTGCTCCGGGATATCGTCTCCTCCAGCGATATCGCGATCATCTCGAAAGGTCACCGCTCCGACGGCCTCGATCTTTTCACACAGCGTCTTGGCAATCCATTTATCTGCGGTGGCATGACTGACAAAAACCAAATAAGGGGAGGTCTTCCCCTTGCTAGAGATATTACCATGTTTGCTCTTACCCATTTTTCCCATGCCTTGCTTATTATACCTCTCGACAGGATACTTATCAATGGTAAGTTCTGGTAGTGGACCTTCGGGGAAGTGTCTGGAAAAAGCACCTATGCCTCACAAAATGCCCTATCCGTGCGAGCGTTCGATGCCGAAGGGGAGTTGCAATTGCGGGTCTCGCTCGCAGTCGGGGTTCAACTCCTTGAACAACAGACTCGGCTGGATGTCGGTGTTGTTCTGGTACTTGTCGCTGCGGTACTCGGTGAAGTCGCCGCGGATGTCGTGATAGAAAATCTGGCAGATGGCCACGTCCGCGTATATCCGAACCGGTTGGACGGCGAACATTTCGAGCGTCCAATATCCGCAAAACCCGACGTCGCCGAATCCGGCCGTCACGTGTACGAACAGCCCCAGCCGGCCGATCGACGAGCGCCCCTCGATCATCGGCACGAGGTTGTGCGTTTCGGTGCGTTCGACCGTCCGGCCAAGATAGAGTTGGTGGGGTTGCAGTACGAGTCCCTCGGGCGGAATACCGATCCGACGCACCCGATTGGCCTTCCGCATGTCGAGCACGACTTCCTCGTAGACCATCAATTCGTCGTGCAACGTGAGGTTGTAGCTGTTGGGATTCAGTTTCGACTCGTCGAACGGGTCGATGACGACGTTCGTGCCCAACTGTCGTTTGATTTCGCGGCCGGAGAGGATCATGGGATGAAATGATGAGTGTGGAAAGTAAAATGGCGAATTGCGTTAAATTCTCGTCCTGGGGCAAAGCGATTCCAAGGGGCACTCGTCGCACGCGGGCTTCCGCGCCGTGCATATCGCGCGGCCGTGCTGGATCAGGCGGTGGCTCAGTGCGATCCACTCTTTCTCGGCGAACAGCGCGATCAAGTCCCGCTCGATTTTCTCGGGGTCCTTCTCTGCGGTCAGTCCGAGCCGGCGGGCGATCCGGGCGACGTGCGTATCGACGACCACGCCGGAGGCGATGCCGTATGCCGTGCCCAAAACCACGTTGGCGGTCTTCCGGCCGATGCCCGGCAGCAACACAAGCTGCTCGATGTCGTCCGGCACTCGGCCGTCGTACTGCTCAAACAGAGCGCGGCAGCAGTTTTTGATGCTCTTGGCCTTGTTGCGGAAGAAGCCGGTGCTTTTTATTTCCCGCTGCAACTGGGGCAAGCCGGCCCGTGCGTAATGGGCGACGGTCGGATATTTGCGGAAGAGCGTCTTTGTCACCTGGTTGACCCGCTCGTCGGTGCATTGGGCCGAAAGGATCGTGGCCACGAGCAATTCCAAGGGCGATTGGAAGTCGAGCGAACACGTGGCGTCGGGATAATGCTTGGCCAACAGTCGAGCAATTCGGGCGGCGCATCGTTTTTCGGCGGTGCTGGGCATTAGCAACCTGTTGAAAAAGTTATCCAAAGGAGATTGTTGGGGTGGCAGTTGTACTGCCACCCCCGAAATCGCGGCAAATACAGGGGTGGCAGTACAACTGCCACCCCAACATACGACTTTTTCAACGGGCTGTTAGCGCATCTCGGTGGAGAAACCCGATTCTGCAACGGTTATCCCCCTACTGTCAAGTACGGCACACTGAGTGGGCCTTCTTCCACGGCTGCGGGGCGGCTTGACCGCTCGGTGGCCCGCTCTTATGATGAAGTGTTTAATTCGTTGCACAGCAAGGTGTAAAAACGTGGCGTTTGTATCCGAGCTTAGCGAAAGGGTCGTCGGCAGCCTGGATGCCGAAGAGGAGCAAGAGCTGGGGTTGATCGAACATCCGGTCGATCGGCCGCGCATCGAACGTGCGGTACGGGAGATATTGTCGGCCATCGGCGAGGATCCTGACCGCGAGGGGTTGCGCGAGACCCCCGCGAGGGTTGCCCGAATGTATGCCGAACTGTTCGGGGGTCTGCATCAGGATCCCCGCCGCCATCTCAGCAAGTCCTTCAGCGAAACCTGCGACGAAGTGGTGCTGGTGCGGAACATCAGTTTCAACGGCATGTGCGAACACCACCTGCTCCCCTTCATGGGCACGGCGCACGTCGCGTATCTGCCGGGCGATCGAGTGGTCGGACTGAGCAAACTTGCCCGCGTGGTGGACGAAGTCGCCCGACGGCCGCAAGTCCAGGAGCGCATGACCGAGGAAATCGCCAACCTGCTGGTCGAGGAGCTTCGCGCCAAGGGGGTGGCGGTGGTGATCGAGGCGGTTCATACTTGCATGACCATCCGCGGAGTCCGGAAACCCGGTTCGCTCTGCGTTACTTCCGCCATGAAAGGCTGCTTCCGCACCAAGGCCTCCACTCGCGCGGAATTGATGACGCTGATTTACGGGGACCGACGATAACGGATACGGTTCAATTTACATTGTAGGGTGGGACAAGCGAAGCGCAGTCCCACCAAAGCCGCGATAAAGCATGGTGGGACTGCACTTCGCTTGTCCCACCCTACTTTCCTGATGGGAAAATCTGTCCCACGGCAACACGGCATGAGCCTACTCGACCAGCAGCGAGAACGCATTCAAGACGATCTCCGCGGGCTGATCGCCGGCGAAGTGCGTTGCGACGACGTGTTTCTGCAACTCTTCGCCAGCGACGCTGGGATTTACGAGATCAAACCGCTGGGCGTTGTCCGGCCGCGCTCGGCGGCCGATCTGTCCGCCTGCGTCGGTTACGCGGCCGAGAAGCACATTCCGTTGCATGCCCGCGGCGCCGGCAGCGGCGTGGCGGGCGAATCCCTGGGGCCGGGGCTGGTGGTCGATTTCTCCGCCCATCTCCGCCGCGTGATCCGCGTCGACGAGGACCGGGTCCGCGTGCAGCCGGGCGTGGTGCACGAGCGGCTCAACGAGCAATTGCGCAAACAAGGCCGCGTGTTCGGCCCCGACTCGGCCGCCGGCGCGGTGGCCACCGTCGGCGGCATGATCGCCATCGACGCCGCCGGCAGCCGATGGTTGAAGTACGGCTCGACGCGACGGCACGCGTTGAGTCTCCAAGTCGTCTTGGCCGACGGAGAGATGCTCGAGCTTGGCCGCGAACCGCTCGCCGACGGCCGGAGCACAAGCACCATCCCGCGAAAACGGGAACTCGTCGACCGATTGGCCTCCCTGCTGCGGGAGAACGCCGAGCCGATCCGCCGGAACCGACCGAACAGCCCGGAAAACCACTGCGGATACAACCTCGTGGAGGTGCTGGGCGACGGCTACCTCGACGTTGCGCGGCTGTTGGTCGGTTCCGAGGGGACGCTGGCCCTGACGACCGAAGCCACGCTGAGCACCGATCGCCTGCCGTCGTCTCGGGGTGTTGCCTTGCTGCTTTTCGACAGCATGGAAAAGGCCGCCCGCGCCGTGCCGGACATCCTTGCTCACGCTCCGGCGGCCTGCGATCTAATGGACCGCCGCCATTTGAGTCTTGCCCGGGAGGCCGAGCGCCGCTTCGAGCAATTGATCCCCGCCGAGACCGAGGCTTTGCTCCTGGTCGAGCAAGACGGCGACGACCCGCACGAAGTGCGCGAGCGGTTGCACCGGCTGGTGGGCGAATTGTGGCAGCGGAAGCGTTTGGCGTTCGGAGCGAGGCAGGCGTTCGAGGACGACGAGACGGAGTTGTATTGGCATCTGATGGACAAGGTGCAGTCGGCGTTGCACCGGATGGCGGGGCCAAGCCGTCCGCTGCCGATAGTGGAAGACATGGCGGTCGCGCCCGAGACGCTCCCCGATTTTCTGGTACGGGTGCAAAACGTGCTGAAACGCAACCAGGCAACCGCGTCGCTCTACTGCCACGCCGGCCAGGGACAGCTCCACGTCCAGCCGTTCCTCGATCTCGCCAAACCCGACGACGTTCAGCGCATGCGGCGGCTGGCCGAGGAACTCTACGAGGAAGTGCTGGCCGTAAAGGGGAGCATCGGCGGGGAACACGCCTGCGGACTGAGCCGCACGCCGTTCGTCCGCCGCCAGGCCGGCCCGTTGTGGGACGTGCTCCTCGAAGTGAAAAAAATCTTCGACCCCGAAAACATCCTCAACCCCGGCAAGATCGTCGGCGACGATCCCGACATGATGACCCGCTATCTGCGGCCCTCGATTCGGGTTTTCGCCGTGCCCGACACGGCCTCCCTCGGCCGTGAGAAATTATCTTCACAGCCGGGGGCGATTGTGCCACAATCGGCGGCCGCGCCACAGGGAATGCGGAACCTGGTCGAATTGCAGTTGGATTGGGAGCCCGCCAGGGTCGTCGAGGCCGTGGCGGCGTGCAATCGCTGCGGAGAGTGCCGCACGCAAGAGGCGCGGCTCCGCATGTGCCCCATCTTCCGGTTCCTGCCCACCGAAGAGGCATCGCCGCGGGCAAAAGCCAATCTCCTCCGCGGCGTTCTTACCGGCACTCTGGACCTTGGACTCTTGACCGGCGACGAGTTCAAGGCGGTGGCCGATCTGTGCGTCCATTGTCATTGCTGCCGGCTGGAATGTCCGGCCGGCGTGGATGTGCCGCTACTGATGCGCGAGAGCAAGGGCGCTTATGTTGCCGCGAACGGACTTTCTTTTGCCGATCGGGCAATGACGCAGCTCGATCTGCTCGCCGCCCTGGGCGGACTGATCGCGCCGGCCGCCAATTGGGCGCTGACCAACCGGCAAATGCGCTGGCTGTTGGAAAAGACTCTCGGGATAGCCCAGGGTCGAAAGCTGCCGCGGGTGGCCTCGCGGAGTTTCCTGCGCCGCGCCGCCCGCCGACGGCTGACGCGCCCCTCGCGCCGCGGCGGACAAAAAGTCCTCTACTTCGTCGACGTCTATGCCAATTATTTCGACCCGCAGCTAGCCGAAGCCCTGGTCGCCGTGTTGGAACACAACCGTCTCAGCGTGTACGTCCATCCCGGCCAAAAGCAGGCGGGGATGCCCTCGATCGCCTGCGGCGCGCTCGATCGCGCGCGGCGGCTGGCCGAACACAACGTCGCGCTGCTGGCCGAATCGGTCCGCCAGGGGTATCACGTCGTTGCCACCGAGCCGGCCGCCGCACTCTGCCTCCGACACGAATATCCCCAACTGATCGACGACGACGACGCCCGGCTGGTCGCCGAAAACAGCAGCGAAGCCGGCAGCTTCCTCTGGAACATGCACACACTCGGAAATCTCCAACTCGACCTGAACCCGCTCAACCTGACCCTGGGATACCACACCCCCTGCCACCTGCGGGCACTGCGGGTGGGTACGCCGGGCAAAAACTTGTTGGGATTGATTCCCGGTCTGCGCGTGCATCGCATCGAAAGCGGATGTTCCGGCATGGCAGGCACCTTCGGACTCTCGAAGAAAAATTACCGGAGTAGTCTGCGGACGGGACTGAAGCTCATCTCGCGGCTCCGAGATCCGGACATCCAGGCGGGGGTCACCGAGTGCAGCGCCTGTAAAACCCAAATGGAACAAGGCACCGAAAAACCAACCCTACATCCAATCACACTCTTGGCCCTCTCCTACGGCCTGATCGAAAAACCCAAAGGAATCGGGTTGTAATTCGTTTCTGTAGCGGAAAGTAAGGCGGGACAAGCCCAGTCCTTTTCGCGGTTTTCGATGATTTATTTGCGACCGTAGCGTGATATGGCGCATAAAAAACGCCGCACCGTTTGACGGGCACGGCGTCAGCCAAGTTGGCTGGAAATCGTTCTAACAATTATATTATCGGTCAAACGCAGAAAAAGTCAATACAAAAACGGAGCGGATGGGATTCGAACCCATGAATCATTTGTTAGAACGATTTCCAGCTTATCAGGCTGGTGCCATCAGCCACTCGGCCACCGCTCCCCGGGTATACGGCTTTGGATGACCTCTCTTCATCATCCAAGCCGACAGCCGTACTTGTCCACAAGGGCTTATGTCTCGATCTAACACATCATGGAAAAATCGGACTTTTAGCAATTAGACCAACGCCAACAGCTATAAGTCAATCCCCCTATATGCGGCATGGCATGGCGTGAAATTAGGACACTGCCGAGAGACTGGGCCTCTTGAACATTCCCCCAATTCTGTGTTAGCGTAAAGAGATTTTAGACACCGCCTCCCCCCCTATTAAGCGGGGAAGCGGTGGTCGGATACATATGGCCGTATCTTGAAATTGTTCATTTAGCCCGCCGTGAATACACGGCGGGCCGGGGTGAACGTAGAAAAACGCTTGCCCCGGGTGTATTCACCAGGGGTTAAATACGATTGGTTCAATATTACAGACTCTTTCCAAGGCCCAAGGCCGCATCAAGGAAGCTACTGCCGTGCCGCGTCGCGACGACATCAAAAAAATCCTGCTTATCGGTTCCGGGCCGATCATCATCGGACAGGCCTGCGAGTTCGACTATTCCGGCGTTCAAGCGTGCAAGGCGCTGCGGGAGGAGGGCTATCAGGTCGTGTTGGTCAACTCCAACCCGGCCACGATCATGACCGACCCGGAAATGGCC
>JAHIKV010000342.1 GCA_018897395.1 Planctomycetota bacterium
CCCTGCAGCGGTATTTGGATTATCTTTCGCTTGGACTTATTGGGTTTTCTGAAGATGAGAAGTTTAAGGAAATACTGTATAAGGAAATTCAAAAACGATTTGATGATGATTACAACGTTTTAATCAATACTTTAATTGAAGAATGTAAAATAAATGGCATAGATTTAATACAAGAAATGGAAAATTATATTTATTTAAATTATCAAGAAACAATTGATTTTAATAGTATTTTAAATAAATGTAAAATCAAGGGATTGTATCCCCAAATATATATTCCGATTTTTGAAGTAATCGAAAAAAACAGATTAACAATTGATTCATTAAGTGGGGGAAATCCAGTAATTTTAGCTGATAGAGTGTCTAAAAGTAAAAACCCTTTTTATCAAGGCAAGCATTTTAATAGAAAAAACATGCGCACTGAAGATCTCATGGTTAATGAAGAATATGCCCAAAATAATGAAGTGTGGGTTGTTGCTTTTAATGAAAGGGTGGATGGTAATGGTAAGCCGAAAAAGATGGGTGTTAAAAAACCTATGAGGTTTAATGAGTATCAAGGGAATATGTCTGGAGCAAGGCAAATTAATCTTTCTAAGATTAGGTGTCCTGATTTGAGTGCTCTTGAAAGCTGGACAAGGGGAGGCCCGGAATTATGGCTGGTTGTTTTTGATAAGAATAAAGCAGAATTTAGTAAGCAATATTTTCATATGAGAAGAGCTGAAATTGCTAATGTTTGGTATAATGTAAATCGTTGGATTGGGTATTGGGATTATGCTACCTCTGGAGATGCCTTATATTTTTCCTGGTATGAAGAAGATGGTGGTAGTAATACTCAAACGATTACATTTACTTTTACGCCAATAAAAGGAGGTCCTTCGATTGGTGTGAGTTTTAAGATTGGAAGTGCGGATGATCCTGCCGGCGGGCAGACAGTTAACAGTGATTACTATGATGCTCCATATAATACAGGTTTAATTGAATGGCGACTTTATTAAAAAAATTTCAGGGAGATTAAGATGAAAAAAATTGTTTTATGCTGTTTTTTATTTTTTCTGGTATTGAGCTTGAGGGCTGAAAATTCCAGACTGAGTGGAATTATCAACCTTGGGGTGGATAAGTGGTATGGTGATGATTTTGTTCTTTTTTATGAGTTTCAACTGGGAATTGAATATAAAATAAGCGAAAAATTATTGGGTGAATTTTATTACATTGCAATGCCAAATTTTAGACAGCCTGACCCTAGTGAACAATTCTTAAGAAACAGTTATGCTGAAAGCTGGGAATTGTTAATGGGGTATGTTTTTAAAAAGTGGGGGAATGGGGCTTGGTTGCTTAAAGGAGAGTTGGGAGCTGGTTATCAGCGTTATGCAGAATGGATCAGAACTCCTCCTTTAATTGAACCTGTAATTTGCGGTCCAAAATCGGAAGATTATTTTTATCCGCTTTTAAAAATTGGTCTTGAAAAAAAAATATGCAATGGTTTGGGGTTTTCGTGTGGACTTTTAAAAAGATTCGGCAAAGTTGAACATTTTGTAATCCTTACTGGAATAAAAGTTTCTCTTTTTTAATAAAATTATCTCTTTTGTGTAAAAATCTTATTTTGGGATAAGATTGATATGATATCTAAGGATAAATACAAACCGATTTATTATGCTCTTCTCTCTTTGCTGGGAAGTGAATACCAGGATAAATTTAAAAAAATGGGTAATGAATTGACAGAAACCGTTCAGGAGGTTATTAAAGAAATTGAAAAAATGGTTATATAAATACCTTGATTGGGAGATGATCTATCTGTATAGGTTTTTTGAACGGTTTACTTGATCAAACGTTTTTTCATCAGCTTGACGCCGATGAAAAAAGCAATGACTTCCAGGACGAAAATAACCAGGAAGTTGAATATCAGGCCGCGGTTGTAGGTGCCGTTGAAAATAGCTCGGGAAATGGCCACGGCATGGGTCAGGGGCATGAACAGCGAGAGGGTCTTCATCCAGCCCGGGAACTTGTCCAGGGGAAAGAAGACGCCGGAAAAGAAGAGCATGGGCGTGATGACCAGTTCCGAACATTTTGAAAATAATACGACAAAAAAATAATTGTCAAATAACTTGATAAAAAAAATATTGTCAAATATACTTGCGATCCCAAGGAGGGAAAATAGCTATGAAAACAATAATCGTTGAAGGAATTTTTCGTGTTCTTCAAAGAACTGGGTTAACCTTGTTTTTACTTTGTTTGTTCTTCTCGCACAATCAATTGCTGCTCAAAGCAGAAAATGTCAGTGTTGAAGAAAACATGATGGAAATTGATCTTACAAAAAATAATCAAAATACCCTGCAGCGGTATTTGGATTATCTTTCGCTTGGACTTATTGGGTTTTCTGAAGATGAGAAGTTTAAGGAAATACTGTATAAGGAAATTCAAAAACGATTTGATGATGATTACAACGTTTTAATCAATACTTTAATTGAAG
>JAHIKV010000386.1 GCA_018897395.1 Planctomycetota bacterium
GCTGTCTGTCACTTCGAATCCTCGACTTGATAGAAACGTCCACACAGCGACCCCTGCCTCCTGCTCATTGCCGTAGAGCAGGTCCAAGAGGTCCCGGAATTCAGGCGTCTCGTCAGAGAGCCTGGAAGTCAGAAAGCGATAGTTACTGTCGGGGCACCTCCGTGGTCCTGAGCCGCGCACCTTGACCCCGATAATGCAACTGTTACCGCATCGCTGGCGGAAATCATGCAGTGTATCGCCGCGCCGGCGGCTGCTTCCCAGCGGTCTTTGCCCAGAGAGTCATTCATGGACTCACGATACTCCCTGGCCCTCTGCCAGAAGATAGGGGCCTTGGCCTGGTCTTCATCTCGCGTGCGGGGCCCCTTCGCGGCAATCAAATGATGCCTCCTCCTTCACTCACGATTGGAATCCCTTCCTCACGTACAGACTTCCACATACCTTTTTCTTCTTTCATATGGCTGTCGTATTCACTCCGGGTGACCACTATCGGCAAGATAGGGAGCCCGAACTCCTTCTGGGCCTTGGTAACGGTATCGAAGACCCTTGCCTCTGTCTTGGCGAAATCAACGTCGTTGTTCAGGACGATCATCAGGTCAATGTCACTTCGATCGCTCCCCTCACCCCTGGCTACACTCCCGAATAGAATCAGCGAGTCCAGGCCTTCGGAGAGTTCACGAAAGAAGTGGTTCCCAAGAGCTGCGATCAAGGACGCTTCCTTCTTGAACAACGGGACCAGCACGTCGTTCACGATGATGTTGTTTGTTGACAGTTGGAACAGCTTGGCCGTGCCAACGCTACGCCTGCTGACGATGCCGATAGCCTCGAACTCATCGAGGCAGAGCCTTACCCTGTTCTGGGCACGCTTTATTAAACGTGATATCTCTCTTCCGGTGTAAGGACTGCCTGTCAGGCAAAGGAGGCGCAAGATCTGTACTTTGACCCGGCTTCCCAGTATCTCGTCAAGTGGACTGTTCAGCTTCATAGTGATCAAAGTGTATCACAAATAAGTTCAAATGACTACATAACAGGTCAGATGACTACATGATGATTCGGTCTGAATCGGCACGTCTGAATTCTGAATCTCACACAACACAGATATAAGCCAATGAGCACAGTAACGCCTATTATCGTGCGCATCGGGCTGAGAGCCGTTTTAAGAAACCTTCCAATAACTAAGAAAGAGCCGAGGGCGGGATTGCGCCTAGGAAATCGGCTTCAGAGGGGTATAATGATGGCGTCGGTGGCTGGAAATGGGAAATGTCAGTCGAAGCCTTATACCGGACCCGAAAAGGACCCGAAAACGTTATAATCACGATGTTGGGAGGCGGATATGGGGAAATGTCGGTTTATGCTACTGACGAAGAACAGCACCGCTCCAGTTCGAGTGAATCGAGGTGTAGTTATGAGAGTCAGAGTCTTGCTTCCACGTCGCAGCCGCATTGCGTTACTTGCCGTCTTGATGTGCCTGTTACTACCTCTCACGGTGCTTCCGCTGTTCGGAACGGGCGCGTCGGCCGCAGAGGTTTCGAACTGCATATACACCGTCCGTGCGTCGGTGATCGGCGGGCACGGTTCCGTGAGTCCGACGAAACAATGGGTCTTCAGGCGTCATACGGCGACCATCAACATAACCCCCGATACCGGCTATCACATCGACATGATTATCGACAACGCGAGAGTCATGCCTGTCGCAAATCCCTACAAGATATCCAAAGTCAAAGAAACGCACGATGTCTACGTGACGTTCGCCAGGAACAAGTACACCGTTAACGCCTCGGTGAACGGAGGCCACGGCACGGCCACTCCCGCGACGCAGTCTGTCCTGTATGGAGGGACGGTTTCCATAGACCTGAAGGCCGATCCGGTGTACGTAATAGCGACGATCACCGACAACGGTGCGTCGAAACCTGTCGCGGACCCATACGTGATAAACAACGTCACGGCGAACCACGACGTGGTCGTCACCTTCACCCGCGACCAGTACGCCGTGAACGCGTCCGTAAGTGGAGGGCACGGCTCCGTGAGACCGCCGACGCAGACGGTTGCCGGGGGAGCCACCGCCTCGATCAGCATCACACCGGACGCTGGGTACGAGATCGTGAGCATATCCGACAACCAGAGCGAAGTGCCGATATCGAACCCGTATGTCATCACAGGGGTGGCGGCGGATCACGACGTGGTGGTGACGTTCGGTATACGGGAGTATATGGTCACCGCGACGGTAGCGGGAGGAAACGGCACGGCGGCGCCGCCCACGCAGACGGTCGAGTACGGCCAGGCCGCCTCTATCGACCTCGCCCCCGATCCCGGCTATCACATCTCCTCGATCACCGACAACGGGACGCCCGTCCCCGTCACCGACCCGTACATCATCGACAACGTGACGACCATACACGTGGTGGTAGTCACCTTCGATACTGACCGTTACCCGGTCGACGCTTCCGTCAGTGGAGGACACGGCGCCGTGGACCCGGTTACCCAGACGGTCGACCAGGGAGCGACCGCCGCGATCAACATCACGCCCGATGCCGGGTACGAGATCGCCACCATATCCGATAACGGCGTCGCGATGCCGATATCGAACCCGTATGTGATAAACAACGTCACGGAAGAACACGACGTGATCGTGACGTTCGCGCTCAACCAGTACACAGTAGACGCCACGGTCGCGGGTGGGAATGGCAACGTGGACCCCCTCTCCCAGGACGTCTTACACGGGGGAACGGCCGTGATCGACATCATCCCCGACGCCGGCTACCACATCGCTTCCATCATCGACAACGGGTCTCCGATGACGATCGAAGACCCTTACGTAATTACCGGTGTCACCGCCGACCACGACGTGGTGGTGAGCTTCGCCTTGAACCAGTATGACGTAGATGCGTCGGTGAGTGGCGGGCACGGCACGGTGTCGCCGACAACCCAGACCGTGAACCACGGCGCGACCGCCTCGATCGACCTTACGCCCGATCCCGGCTACCAGGTGGGCACCATAACCGACAACGGGGTCCTCATACCCGATGTCAATCCGTATGTGATCAACAACGCGACCGCTGACCACGAAGTTGTGGTCACCTTCAAGATCTCGGACTACATGGTCGCCGCCTCAGCCGCCGGGGGACACGGCACCGCCACGCCCGCGACGCAGACAGTGGCGTCCGGCGGGGACTCGCAGCCGATAGTCTTCACGCCGGAGGCCGGTTACCACATCTCGACCGTAACGGACAACGGGGTGTCGCAGCCACCGTTGAGCCCCTACACCGTGCTGATCGTCACCGACGACCATTCGGTTGTCGTTACTTTCGCGCTCGACAACTTCACCGTTGACGCCCTGGTCCAGGGAGGGCACGGCGCGGTAAGCCCGCCGACGCAGACGGTTGCGGCAGGAGCGACCGCTTCGATAGCCATTACGCCCGATGCCGGTTATGAGATCGCCACGATGTCCGACAACGGCGTCGCGATGCCGATATCGAACCCGTATGTGATAAACCCGGTCAACGAAGCTCACGACGTGGTCGTCACCTTTTCCCTCAACCAGTACGCGGTTACGGCGGACGCCCCCGGAGGATACGGTTCCGTGGATCCTCCCGCCCAGACCATCGCGTACGGGGGAACCGCCCGAGTGGACATGACGCCCGATCCCGGCTATCACATCTCCTCGATTACCGACAACGGGACGCCCGTCCCCGTCACCGACCCGTACATCATTGAGAACGTGACGGCCATACACGTGGTGGTAATCACCTTCGATACTGACCGCTACCCGGTCGACGCTTCCGTCAGTGGAGGACACGGCGCCGTGGACCCGGTTACCCAGACCGTGGACCAGGGTGTGACCGCTGCAATCAACATAACCCCGGATGCCGGGTACGAGATCGAGACGATATCGGATAACGGGATTGCCATGCCGATCTCGAACCCGTACGTGATAAACAACGTCACGGAAGAACACGACGTGATCGTGACGTTCGATATCCTGGAGTACACGGTGACCGCGACTGACGCGGGAGGCCACGGCTCGGTCGCGCCTCCGACGCAAACGGTGAAGTACGACCATACCGCGACGATCGACATTACGCCGGATCCCGGCTACGACATCGCTTCTATCATCGACAACGGGTCTCCGATGACGATCGAAGACCCTTACGTAATTACCGGTGTCACCGCCGACCACACGGTCGTGGTGGGCTTCGCCTTGAACCAGTATGACGTAGATGCGTCGGTGAGTGGCGGGCACGGCACGGTGGATCCGGGCACCCAGACCGTAATGGGGGGCGGCACGGCCGCGATAAACATAGTGGCCGACACAGGCTACCACATCGAAACGATCACCGACAACGAGGCGCACGTCGCCGTCGCCAATCCGTACATCCTAACGGGCGTCACCGCGAACCACACGATAGTCATCACGTTCGCGATAAACGAGTACACCGCGACGGCCAGCGTAGCGGGAAGCAACGGCTCGGTGACTCCCGAGAAGCAGACGGTCGCGTACGGGGACACGACCGTGATCGGTCTTTACCCCGACACGGACTACCACCCCTCGACGATCATCGACAACGGAGTTCACAAAGCGGTGACCAGCCCGTACTTCATCGACGACACCACCGCGAACCACGACGTGACGGTCAGCTTCGCGTACGACGCGTCGGCCGACTTCTACCTTGCGGAGGGCTCCACCGCCTGGGGCTTCTCCTCCTACATCTGCATCGAGAACCCGAACACGCAGGGTCTCAACGCCCGCCTAACCTACATGCTCTCCGACGGCTCGACGGATGAGCAGACCGTCGGCCTTCCACCGCTATCGCAGGTGACGGTGAACCCGGCGGCCGTCCTGGGCGAGGCCGACTTCTCCACGCACGTGGAGTGCATCGAAAACGATACGATAGCGGTCGACCGGACCATGAGCTGGACCGGGCCCGGGGCGGCGTCCCCGGAGGCGCACTGCTCGGTCGGGGTGGCGGCTCCCGCAACCACCTGGTACCTGCCGGAGGGCTCCTCGGCCTTCGGGTTCGAGACGTGGACCCTGGTCGAGAATCCCAATGACCTGGACACGAGTGTCTCCATCCTTTACATGACCGAGGAGAACGGGCCCATGCAGTTCGACAGGGTGGTGCCCGCGCGCACCAGGGCCACGTACTCCATGATCGCGGATATAGGCGCTCAGAACGCCTCCATCGAGGTGGGCTCGAGCCTGCCGGTGGTGGCGGAGAGGAGCATGTACCGCCACGACCGCAGGGAGGGCTCCAACTCGATAGGCACCGATGTGCCGTCGGACAGCTTCTACCTTGCCGAGGGCTCCACCGCCTGGGGCTTTGACACCTTCGTATTGGTGCAGAACCCCAACGAGACAGGGGCGAACGTAACGCTGACGTGCTTGACCAACACGGGCCCCAGGGCTCTCGATCCGTTCACCGTGCCACCGCAGTCGCGCGAGACAGTCTGGATGAACGACCTCATTGCCGATACCGACTTCTCGACCAAGGTGACCGCGGACGTGCCGATAATCGCCGAGCGCGCAATGTACTGGGGAGCGGGAAGCGCCCTGGGAGAGGCGTGCCACGATTCCATCGGGCTCGACGAGCCCCACGCGATGTTTTTCCTGCCCGACGGCCAGACCTCCGACGGCAGGGAGACGTTCACACTGGTGGCGAATCCCAACGATAGCCCCGTCGACGTGATGGTCTCCTACCTCTACGCCGACGGTACAGGGTCGAGCTACTTCCAGGTGACCCTCCCTGCGAACTCGCGCGAAACCTTCAGCATGGGGGCGCGGCTCACCTCGGGAAGGGCCTCAGTCGCGGTCACGTGCCTCACGTCGGACAAAAAGATACTCGCCGAGCGCTCCATGTACTGGAACAACCGGGGCGTTGGCACTAACACCGTCGGCGACTGGTCGCACTGAAGGGCCCGGACCGCTCGGAGCGCCGGCCGGGTCCCACTAGGGGCTGCGGCCATTATCGGCTTTTTCGATAGAGCCCGGGGTTGCGCATGCCTAGAGCCGGTTCAGGTCCGCGACGACGAGCGGCGAGCCCCCCGGTAGCTCTTTGTTGAGGGGAGAAGCGTAAGCGACGTCAAATGACGTTTAGCAAATAAGACTGCGAAATAAAGGCTAACCCCCACATGCTCCGTCACGCCTGCGCGACCGAGCTCCTGCGCCGCGGGGTATACCTTCGGGTAATCCAGGATGCCCTGGGCCACAAGAACATCTCCATCACACAGATCTACACCCACGTCGTCAACTATGATGTCAGGCTGTGCTATGTAGTCAACGTCCATGTGCCTCAGCAATCCCAAACTTTGTGCATGTACCAAGGTCCGTTTCGAGCTAACCGACAGAATCAGCTTAATGAATCCTCTTTCTCAGATCAACAAAAGCATCGCAGGCGTGTATAATCAGGCATAATCGAGAGATATCAGTTTAGGAGAAACTATGGAACACGAGCCAGTACTTACGTCCGAAGGCATGCAGGCACTTGAAGAAAAACTGCAACATCTCGAGACCACCAGACGGCGCGAGGTTTCCGAGCAGATGAAAAACGCTATCGACCACGGGGACCTGTCGGAGAACGCTGAATATGACGAAGCCAGAAATGCTTATTTGAAATTGGAAAAGCAGATCAATGAGACTGCTACGCTTATAGCCAGGGCCAGGGTTATTGGGGAGAACGACATAAGTACGGAAAGTGTAGGTGTGGGGTCTCTCGTGCAAATCGAGGATGTTGAAAACGACAGTAATAAGAAGAAATTCAGGCTTGTTGGCCCGACCGAATCGAACCCCGAGAATGGTAAGATATCTCACCTCTGCCCCATCGGAATGTCTCTGATGAATTCAAAACTCGGTGATATCGTATCTGTCAATACACCCGGAGGAATCAAGAAGTACAAGGTCATTACTATAGCTAAGTAAAGAGTGACATCCAGTAGGAGGAAAACCTCCAATAAGGATTCCTGCCATCCTCATCATCTTTCCCGAGACGGTCTCGAAAACTCCTGTGGGCGGTAGTTCCCCGTGGTTCAAACAGGACTTTAAGAGATAAACGCTAATACTTCCCCAAAACCGCATTGTAGCGGGCTTTTTTCTACCTCAAGACGTAAGACCCTACGCTAACCGTTTCCTAAAGGTGTATGTAAGGCGTAAGATTGCGGGATATTCCACATCTGGTATTGACATGTAAGACCTAACGTGCTATATTGTGTTCATGGCTCACTTCCATATCAAGAGAAAGAGAGGAAGACCGTACCTCTACGTGCGGGAGATTGCCCGTGTTGACGGGAAGCCCAAGGTCGTATCCCAGATATACATAGGCTGCCCCGACAAGGTGGCCTCCCTCGCCAAGGGCGGGGGACAGGAGGTGACCAAGCTGAGTGTGGAGGAGTTCGGAGCATTATGGACGGCGCTGCAGATGGACAGGGATATCGATCTGGCCGGTATCGTGGACGGTGTCATCGGACGGGGGGCCAGGGAGAAGAGCCCGACCGTCGGTGAGTACTTCCTCTACTGCGTGTTAAACAGGATGGTTGAGGCGGTCAGCAAGAACAAGCTGGCGGACCGGTATGAGCGAACCGCCATACAGCGCATCAGGCCGGTGGAGATAGCCAAGCTTACCAGCCAGTGCTACTGGGAGAAGTGGGACAGGGTGGGTGAGGAGGACCTCCGGGAGATCGCCGGGCGGTTCTTTTCCGCGATCTGGGAGGCGGAGTCACCGGAAGCCGACTGCCTGTTGTTCGACACCACCAACTACTACACCTACATGGCAAGCAACACCGAATCAGAACTTGCCCGCCGGGGAAAGAACAAGGACGGGAAGGACAACTTAAGACAGGTGGGCCTGGGACTGCTGGTTGCCCGTGGCACAGGGCTTCCCCTCTACTACCGCGCCTACCCGGGGAACCTGCACGACAGCAAGCTGTTCGGAGAGGTAATGGACGAGATGTTCGGCGTGGTCATGGGACTGGACAGGACCAAGGAGCGTCTGACCGTGGTCATAGAC
>JAHIKV010000258.1 GCA_018897395.1 Planctomycetota bacterium
CGGAATAATCGGCAAAGTTGAGCGTGGACTTTGCCCCGATTCGGGGAAAAAGGGAAGAAACAGCCGCCGAGAGGTGGCACGGGCATCTTGCCCGTGCTCCGGCCAGCACTGGCGAGACGCCAGTGCCACCCCGCCACCGCGGAAAAAAAGAAAAGCCCACGGGTTGCAACCCGTGGGCTTGAATCGAATCAAGACAAATCCTCGCGCCGGCCGTCCGGGCAAAGGCAATTCCTAGTAATTGGCCTCATCCAAGACGGTGCTGGAATCAGGAAGAAACGACACAGTGCAATAGCCGTCGTTTGTCGGGCAACCCTTGCCATAAGGCGTCATCAGGTGAAAGTACGTTCTGAGGTCGATATCGGTCTGTAAGAACTGTTGATGTCCGTCGCAGAACGACACGTGAACGCCGCCGCTATGAAAAGAAAGTATCTTGTCGTTCACTTTTGGATACGAGGAAAACGTCCCCCACTCGAATCCAACGTCCACTTCCATTCTCCCGAACCCGGTCAACGTACCTGCGTCACCGCCATAGTGGCTGGTCCACACCGGCACGTTGAGCGGCTCGGGGGAACCATCGAGGTTCCGCGGAAGCCAAAGCCCCGGTGACGGATTGATCAAGACCGATTCCGCCAACAACAGCGTCGTTGTCGCGCCGTCGTGGGAGCTTATGTAATCCTGGCTCACGCGGGTGGGAGGCAATACAGTCCCACCGGAACGATAATCTCCGGCTATATAGCCGCTTTGATTCATGCATACGCCCATGGCCGGATTATCCATTCCGTTGACGCCTCGGTTGCAGACGTATGCCAGCCAGGTAGTGCCCGTGGACGCAGAGGAAGGCGGGTCGCTCGGACAAGTAAGGATTTTGAGGGACTTGAAGTAAGTATCGGTGTCTCCCCATGGATCCTCGGCTCCCGCCCAGAGATCATACAAATCTTTGCGGTCGAGATACGGAAACAGCATAACCACCCAACTGACAGGGTGGTAACTTGCTGCAGTGGTCGTGATTTTCTGCTGATTGACATAGCCGGGAAAAAATTTCCGACTAGACTCGAAGTTCAGCATTGCAAGGGAAAGGTTTTTTTCATTGTTCATGCAGACTGCCTTGCGTCCTGCTTCTCGGGCGGATTGGACGGCCGGCAGCAACAATGCCATCAACATGCCGATGATGGTGATGACCACCAGCAACTCCACCAGCGTAAAGGCGGCGGACCGAGACCTAACGTGTTTTTGGCGATTCATGGATTCTCTCCCCAATCTCTGTTTCTTCACGACGAGCCTTGCCCATATCTTATCTTCTCATAAACGCGCCGGAAAATCCAGGGACTTTGACAAGAATCGCGGGAAACTCCGCCGGGACGAGCCGGAAGCGGCCGCACGCCAGCCCTCAGTCGAGGGGGGTGTTTCTCGCGTAGGGTGGGTCAAGCGAAGCGCAGCCCCACCAACTGCGGGAACAAATCGCGGGAACAAACCGCGGTGGGGCTGCGCTTCGCTTGACCCACCCTACGCTCCCGGAGGGGTAAGAATCGCAAATCCCGCTGGATATTTCTACCGAATTCTGGAAGAATGTAATCGGAGGGCAAACGGCCGGCCAATTGGAACCGGCAGGAGAGGAGTTGGATTATGACGAGCAACGAGCAAATTCAGCGCGGCGGCGGCGGGCTTCGTGCCGCCGTGCCGGCGGCCGCTAAACTTTCTCTTTCCCCCGTCCCACGCCCCCCGTCCCACGTCCCCAGCGCCTTTACGCTGGTGGAGTTGTTGGTCGTGGTGGTAATCATCTCGATGTTGGTCGGCTTGTTGCTGCCGGCGGTGATGGGCGCCCGAGCAAACGCCAGAAAAACAGAGTGCGCCAACAACCAACGGCAACTCGGCGTGGCGATTCTAGGGTATGAAGCCGCTAAGAAGCGACTGCCGGGCTATGCGAACCTGGTGCGCGGGACCACGGTCAGTTGGGTGCCGGTGTTGTTCCCGTTTCTCGGCCGCATGGATCTTTGGGAGGGTCCCAATGGTTGGCGCATGGGATGGAATCTACCGAATACTCCCACGCCGTACATCGGCCTACTTGTATGTCCGAATGATGTGCAATCGACAGGAGATGCACGTTTGACCTACGTGATAAACTGCGGTCTGTACAATGATCCAACAACTTTTCCTCTTATTACGATTAGCAACCCGGGCCAGGGTATATTCCGCAACTACGCTAATGTTCCACCCGATGCAAGAATTTCGTTGTCGGACATCAGGTCTCCGTCACAGACGGTGATGCTTTCGGAGAAACTCCCGGCGCGGCCGTGGAACACACAGCCCATGCTGCCAACGGATGTCGGATTTCTGTGGCCCGACACAAACGCTACCGGGATTATTCAATCGACGCTCATAGGCTTTGAGACGACTGTGTTACCTGCTCCGTTGCCGGCGATACATCCCGGCGTGGTGATCGTCACGTTCTGCGACGGCCACGTGGCGGAGATTGTCGAGGACACCCCGTGCAATCTCTACATCGGCGCTCCGTAACATCGGCGGATATCCGTAATAGCGTCGTAATAGCAAGGAAACGAAGATGATCGACCGGATAGAAATCGATCCTCGCCGCTGCGGCGGAACGCCGGTGATCAGAGGGACGCGTATCCCGGTTGCCGTGGTTCTAGATCAGCTTGCCTCGGGCGAAGATTGGGAATCGCTGTTGAAAGGCTATCCCGGCTTGACCCGCGAGGACATCCAAGCGGCGATTCTCTTTGCCAAAGCATCGGTGGAACACACGGAAATCGTCCCTGCAACCACGGGGTGATTGCCGATGAAGCTCTATCTTGACCAGATGTTCCGGCTCGATCTGGCAAAGCTCCTTAGCGCGCGGGGACACGAAGTTCTGTGCGCCGCGGAGGCGGGACAAAACACCGCGGACGACACCGAAATACTGCGGCTGGCAATCAGCGAAGGGCGGATCCTTGTTACCTTGGACGAGCATTTTGGGGACTGGGCAATCCTGCCGCTGGACAACCATCCCGGCGTCGTTCGCGTGAAGGCCCACCCCGCCACTACGAACAACATCGCACGGTTATTGCTCCCTTTTCTCGAAAGTCATCGTCAGGAAGAGTTCGTGGATCACCTAGTCATTCTTTCGCCCCGCGCTGAACGCTGGATCCGCACGAGCGGCAATTGACTGCTATCGCCAAAAGAGATCATAGGCATTCAGAATTGCCACTGCCGGCCGGTCTCCGGATGCGTGGCTTTGATTCGCGGGCGTTGTTCGCCGGGCAAGAGTTGGAAGGTCAGACCGACCGATCGGCACTCGAGAACGTCGGGGGCGTCGAGGGTCGCTTGCCCGACTTTCGCCATCTGCCCGTCCTGCTGACGGTAAAGCTCGATGGTCCAGGGATCGCGGTCGATCACCAGCAGTTCGACCACTCCGATGCGGCCGTAGAAGGGGATTTTGTCGTGTGTCCGCTCGCCGGGGCTGATGATCTCGACCAGGAAGTCGGCCGCCCCCTGCCAGTGCGTGCCGCGGTTGATCGCCTTGCCGTCGCGGAGGAAGACGGCCACGTCCGGCTCGCGGTAGTTTTGTCTCCAACCATCTCCGCAATCGCTGAGGTTTACCCCCGGAAACACACGGCCAAAGCCGGCTCGGCCTACGGTCTCTCCCAAAACGGACGCAATCTCAAACACCAACTCTTGGTGTTCATTATTCGGCAGCGGGGTCATAATGTAGACTCCTTCCCAAACTTCGTCGTACTGTTCGCCGTCGCAGGCCCGCCGCTCGGCCAGCAGACGTTCTTCCACGTCGGGTTCGAGCACCATGATTGCCATAAGAGATACCCTTTCACTGCAACCCCCTTTTAACCCTCATATCATTATCGGCCGAAATTTGCGGCGGAGCAACCCCGCCACCCCGCTTTTCGTCGCCGTTTGGGGTGGATATGATAAACGATTCGACTTTTTCACATAATAATCGTTGGTGCGCGACGTTGGTGCGGCAGTTGTACTGCCGCACCGGCCGTTTTGGCGGACAGACTCGCAAACGGTGCGGCAGTGCAACTGCCGCACCAACGCAATGTAAAATCCCCATGAAAACCGACGAACTCCGCGAAATATATCTGGCCTTCTTCGAGACCAAGGGCTGCGTCCGGCGGCCCAGCGACGTGCTGGTCCCCCGCTGGGATCCGTCGGTGCTGTTCACCCCGGCGGGCATGAACCAGTTTAAGGACCATTTCCTTGGCCGATGCAAGCTGGAGTTCACCCGCGCCGCAAGCTGCCAAAAATGTCTCCGCACGGGCGACATCGACAACGTCGGCCGGACCGCCTATCACCACACCTTCTTCGAGATGCTCGGCAACTTCAGCTTCGGCGACTACTTCAAGCGCGAGGCGATCTGTTGGGCATGGGAATTTCTAACCGACAAAAAGTGGCTCGGGTTGGACCAAGAAAAGCTCTCGGCCACCGTCTATCTGGACGACGACGAGGCGGCCGCCGTCTGGCTGAACGAAATCAAGCTGCCGCCGGAAAAACTGCAACGGTTGGGCGAGGACGAAAACTTCTGGCCGGCCAACGCGCCGAGCAAGGGACCGAACGGCGTCTGCGGACCGTGCAGCGAAATCTACTTCCACTCACCCTTCGGCCAGGTCGAGATATGGAACCTGGTCTTCACGCAGTTCAACCGCTCGGGCGACCCGCCGGATAATCTCAGCCCGCTGCCGAGCAAGAACATCGACACCGGCATGGGCCTGGAACGGACGGCGGCCGTGTTGCAAGGGGTGGAAACGAACTTCCATATCGACATCCTCCGCCCGCTGGTCGAGGCGGCCGGCGATATCTGCAAAGTGAAATACAACCCGGAAGACGAGAACGGCCGGCGGCTGCGGCGGATCGCCGACCATCTGCGGGCCTGCGCGTTCGCCGTCCACGAGAACGTCTACCCCGGCAACAAAAAGCAGGGCTACGTGATCCGCCGGCTGCTGCGCCGCGCGGTCCTCGACGGCCATCAGTTGGGCGTCCGCGAGCCGTTTTTGTATAAGTTAGTCGGAAAAGTCGCCGAGCTTATGAAAAGTCCGTACCCCGAACTGAGCGAAACCACCGCCGCAGTGGCCGGAGCAATCGAGAAGGAAGAGGCCAACTTCCTCGCCGCGCTCGACGTGGGACTGGAGCGGATCGAGCGGCTCTTCAAGCAGATGAGGGACCAGCGGCAAGGGACCGTCTCGGGCGCGGAGGCCGCCGAGATGTTTCAGACTTACGGCTTTCCGCCCGAGTTGTTCGAGACGCTGGCCGCCGAACGCAACCTGGCCTTCGACTGGGACGGCTTCGAGAAGGAGATGGAGAAGCACGGGATCGAGTCGGGCGGCGGGCGGAAGGTCGAACTGTTTCGCCACGACCCGCTCGAAGGACTGAAAAAAGCCATGCACGGAAGCGAGTTCATCGGCTACGATTCCCTTGAGGTCAAGGGCGCCAAGGTAATCGCCATCGTGGCCAACGACCGGCTTTGCGATCGGGTGAATGAGGTGGACCACGAGCATCCGATCGTCGTGGTGCTGGACAAGACCCCGTTCTACGGCGAGATGGGCGGCCAGGTGGGCGACACCGGCCGGATCGTCGCCCCGGGGTTCCACTTCGAGGTGATCGACTCGCAGATCGACGGCGGATTCACCCTGCACCGGGGCCACTTGCGCGAGGGACGGATCGAGTTGGGGACCACCGTGACCGCGCAGGTTGCCCCCCAGCGGCGCCAGGCCGTCCGCCGCGCCCACTCGGCCACGCACCTGCTCCACTACGCCTTGCAAAAGCGGCTCGGCAAACACGCCCTGCAACAAGGCTCGAAGGTCGATCGCGATTGGCTGAGGTTCGATTTCACCAACCCTTCGGCCGTCGGCGAGGAGGAGCTTGCCCGGATCGAGAACGAGGTGAACGAGAAAGTGTTGGCCGGCGAGCCGATCGGCTGCGAAAACCTGCCGCTTGCCGAGGCCCGCAAGGCCGGGGCCACCATGCTCTTCGGCGAAAAATATCCGGACGTGGTCCGCGTGGTCTCGGCCGGCGGGTTCAGCAAGGAACTCTGCGGCGGCACGCATCTGGACAACACCGCCGGGGTCGGCCTGTTCAAGATCGTCGGCGAGGAGAGCATCGCCGCCGGCACACGGCGGATCACCGCCCTGACCGGACTCCGTGCGCTCGAGAGCATCCAGCGGCTCCAGGCGATCCTCCGCCGCGCGGCCGCTTCGGTGAAGGTTCCGCCCGAGGAATTGCCCGAGCGGGTCGAATCGCTGGCCAAGGAAATCCGGCAACTGAAGAAGCAGGCGGCGGCCGGACCAAGGGCCGACGGTCCGAGCGTCGAGCAGTTGATCGCCGGCGCGGCGGACGTGGGCGGCGTGAAGGTGGTCATAGCCGAAGTTCCCGGCGGGCCTAATGAGTTGCGGCAACTGATTGACCAACTGCGCCGCAAGGCCGCGCCGGTGGCCGTGCTGCTGGCCAATCGGCAAGAGGAAGAGAAGAAGGTTACGCTGATCGCCGGGCTGAGCCGCGAGTTGACCGAGCGCGGTCTGGATGCGGTCAAGTGGGTCCGTGCGGTAGCGAGCGTGGTCGATGGCGGCGGCGGCGGACGGGCCGACATGGCCCAAGCCGGCGGCAAACTCCCCGAAAAACTCCCCGCCGCGCTGGAAGCGGCTCGGGGGGAAATCGAAAAACTGCTGGCTGTCGATTAACCGGCATTTATTCTTGTCATTCTGAGCGAAGCGAAGAATCTCGTGAAAACGCAGTTGGAAGGAAAGTATGAAAAGACTTATAGACATCGGTTTTCGCAAAGTTGGAGAGTGGAATTTAACTCAATCGGGAATTGAATACTCTCTGCATGACTGTGCCGATGCTCGCAACATTCTTTACTGCTTTGTTTGCGAGCAAGCAGTGCTATATGTCGGCAAGACTGTACAATCGCTGAAAAAAAGGATGTATGGATATCAGAATCCAGGCCCTACCCAGAGCACCAACATCAAGGGCAATAAGAATATTTGCAGCCTTCTTGCCGATGGCAAGCAGGTTAATATCTTTGCCTTGCCGGACAACGGCCTACTCCATTTTGGTGGATTCCATATCAACCTTGCTGCTGGTCTGGAAGACAGTATCGTGAAGACATTGAACCCAAGTTGGAACAAGACCGGAACTGCCAACAATTGAATTCACTCGATTCTAAAAAGCGGCCTCGCTGTTCGATAAACCAACGGGTGCAGTGACGCACTTCATCGAATTGGCGCGGCGAAACACAGGTCGTTTTGTATCGCAACTCGGGACGCCAATGCCTATAGACCATCCGAGCCTTTCGAACTGCTTCTCTCAAACGATTTTTTTTCCTGATCTGAAAGATGCTTCAACTGTCGATGCCATGCTAAAAAACGTGCCCATCCGTCGAGCGGATGCGATAAATTGCTCATTAACGGATCACCGTCTTGATGTAGTATTTGCCTTGCTTGCGCCATCCGTCGGCGTCTCTCGTCTTCAGTGATGATTCGGTTTGGGCTGAAACCATTGCTACGAAGTATGCGGAAGCGGAAAAATTGATTCTGGTCTGCGACAACCTGAACACGCACACGATGGGAGCTTTCTACGAAGCCTTTCCTGCAAGCCAAGCGAGGAAGCTTGTCCGTCGTATTGACTTCCGCTTTACTCCCAAGCATGGAAGCTGGCTGAACATCTCAGAAAACGAACTCAGTTCCATGACGCGTCAATGCTTGAACGGTCGCCGCATCGGAGACATCGAACAACTTCGCGAGGAAACACAAGCCTGGGCCACCGCCAGCAACGACAAACAACGCGGAGTTGACTGGCAGTTCAAAATCGACGATGCCAGAACAAAACTCAAGTCCCTCTACCCCTGTTTTTTATCATGACAAAGCACTAGTGCTCCGTCAATCGTGATTTGATGGGTTTCGTTGGGGTGGCAGTTGTACTGCCACCCCGATGGACGGTGATACGGGGCGGCAGTACAACTGCCGCCCCAACCTATCACTACACGATTGACAGAGCACTAGTGGTCTGTCCATCTCGACTTTACACGTTGGGTGCCACTGCTGGCTTGTCCAGCAGTGCCGGAAACACGGTTGGACAAGCCAACCGTGGCACCCGTAATTTCAACTTGGACAGACCACTAGACTGTCTGATCGGCTGCGCGGTTGGGGCCTCGATGCAGGGCGTGGCGTTGGCTGGCATGGGGACACTTCAGGCCGTTTCCAAACGCAAACGGCTGACAGCCGCGGAACTCGCGGCCCTGACTCGCGGACGGTAACGTTTTCAGTGGTGACGCGATTCGCACGATCTTGCCGAGCACCCGCGGAGGAATGTGGTGCGACATTGACTATATCCCGCTTCGCCCGTTTGGTAGTTTTGCACAGTTGGCCCGGACCGCCCCTCCGGCATTGCCGTCTACGCTTCGACCGACAACACCATCGGGGTTAGCTTCCTGGCCGTGACCTGGATCATGCGATTCGTTTACAACAAACAACCGCCAAACATCAACGTGTTTGTTGACCACGGCAGTTACTGGGACGGCGTCTGGGGTTCTCAGACCTGGCCGATCGACTGCTCCAATTTCACGATCACCCTCACCAGCGGGTCGAAAACCGCGATCATAAGCAACGTCTGATGGACTGTGTCTTCGAGAAAACCACCGACGGCAAATGGGAGTGCCTCCACTGCCACGCCCGCTACGGCTACCTGCCCGCCCGTCAGTGTGACGCCGATCCGGAGAAACCCAAACCGCCCCCGCCTGATCCTGCATCATCATCCGTGGAATCGACAGTGCCGGCCGTCCGTGGCCCGGGCGACTATCTGCACGATGCCATCTTGCGTTGGGTTGGCGAGAGTCCGACCGCAGACTGCCAATGCCGCTCGCGGATCGCCCAGATGAACTCCCGGGGGCCACAAGGCTGCCGAGAGCATATCGAATGAGATCGTCGGCTGGCTGCTGGACGAGGCCCAGCGCCGTGGTTGGCGGGTCGCCAATCTCCCTGGCGCCCGTTGGGCCGTCAAGCGACTGGTGCTCGGGGCAATCCGCAAGGCCGAGCGTACCGAGAACGATCACCCCTGTCAGTGAACTTTATGCTGTTCGGTAGCCCAAACTACTTTCTGCGATAGAAACCACTTGACGCGAGCAAACGGAGACATTTCCGTTTTTCCGTGTTCACTTTACGATCCGCGTGTGGGTATACTCTACAGAGCAACGGTCGTGGCACGAAATGAGGCTGTGCGCGAAGGTTGCGCTCCGCCATTGCCCTATACCACCGAGTGCAGGAGTGTCGGATGGCTTCGGAACCGAAAGACGTCCTGGAATTGTTCGCCAGGTATCAGCGACGGTTGTACTCGTATATCCTTTCGGTGCTTCCCAACCAGGCCGACGCCGAGGACGTGCTTCAGAACACGAACATCGTGGTTTGGCGGAAGTTTGACCAGTTTCATCCCGGCACGGACTTTCGGGCATGGATCTTTCAGATCTGCTATTACGAGATCTGTAAGTTCCGCAGCCGTCAGCGTCCGGCGGGAGTAAGCTTCAGCACCGAACTGATTGACGAACTGTCGGTGGAGTATCACTGTTACAACGATCTGCTCGAAATACGGCAAGCGGCACTGCCTGGCTGCGTCGAGCAGTTGCCTGCGCAAGACCGGGATCTCATGGATGCCGTGTATGGCAGAGAGATAAGCGTGCCGTGCCTGGCGCAACAAATGAATCGGAAGCCTACCAGCATTTATCGCTCGTTGCGACGAATCCGGAAATGGCTGTACGACTGCGTTGAACGCGCTGTTTACAAGAGGACTGAGCCATGACGCTGTCATTCGAGCGACAGGCGCAGTTGGCCAAACTTATCGATGCGGTGTGCGGCGGTACGATTACGCCTGAGCAGGCTGCACGTTTGGAGAGGGAGTTGCTCCACGACGGCGAAGCGCAATGGTTCTACTTGCGGTACATCCAGGTACATGGCACCTTGCTCTGGGACTGCAAGTCGCATTCTGAATGGGAATCGGCGTGTCGGCTGAAGGAGCTGGCCTCGATTCCGTCGCCATGCGTTGGCGACGAACAGCAGCCCGTCCTGCCGCGCGGCGCGGCGGCCAGCCTCCCCCTCGGCTTCCTCGGCAGCGCCTATCACGGCACGGTGGGATTTTTCTCCCAGGAATTGCCCTTGAGCCTGTTAATTACCACGGTGATTATGGGCATGATGTTGCTGGGGGCTTGGGCGTACAAAATCACCCCCCACCAGCATTTCGCCACGGCGCCGTCGAAGTCGGTTCCGTCGGACGCCAGGCCCGAGATGGTGTTCGTCGGCCGGATCACCGGGCTGGTCGACGTGAAGTGGTCGGACGATCCCTACTATCTGCCGCCAATGGGCTACGCTCATGTATCTTTGGGCCGCAAGTACAAACTAGACTCCGGCCTGATGGAAATCACCTACGACACCGGCGCGAAGGTCATCCTTCAAGGCCCTTGCACCTACGAAGTCGAATCCACCAGCGGCGGCTACCTCGCGCTGGGAAAACTCACGGCAAGAGTGGAGAAGGAGAGGTCAGAGGTCAGAGGTCAGAGGTCAGATCACTATCCCCTCTCCACTAATTCTAATCCCCAATCCCTAATCCCTAATCCCCTCTTCTCCGTCCGTACTCCCACCGCCATCGTGACCGACCTGGGCACGGAGTTCGGCGTAGAGGTCAAGCCCGGCATGGGCACGGAGGTACACGTTTTCCAGGGGAAGGTCGAGGCGGAATGGATTGGGCCGGCGGGAGCCTCGGGCAAAAAAGTTCAGTTGATCGAGGGGAAGGCAGCCAAGTTCGATCGACGGGGAGTTGTCGCTGCATCATTCGTTTCCCAAGCTCAAGGATTCCCGAGCATCGTCGTGCCGCCCCGGGTTCCGGTCGATGTCGCCGCCCATAAGCTCATCGTCAAGTGCAGCGGGACGTTTGGGGAAGGCGACTCACTGCCGGGCGTGAACGACATCATACTCTTGGGAATGTACCGCGCCCGAAACGTCAACGACGGGATGACCGACGAAACGGTCCACGGCGACGCCTACTGGTTGGGACGCAACCACACGGCCAACGAGTACTTCACCATCGATCTGAGGCATCGTTTCGACGTCGAGCGGATCGAGTTGATGAACACGCACAACAGCATCGCCAACGATCGCGGCACCGAGGACTTTGAAATCTGGGCCGGCGACGAAATCGATCAATACTGCGAGTTGATCGCTCCCCGACTCGTGCTCAAAGGCACGCTGCCCTGCCGATTCGGGGCGGGCGCCAAGATTCCTTTCGACGTTTTTTCGGCCGCCGCGGGAGATTTTCAGCCGTTCCGCGCCCGGTACGTCAAGTTCGTCGCCAAGACGCATTACTGCAAGGGCGAATACGGAGGCTGTGGGCTGAACGAGATTCGAGTGTTTGCCACCCCGGCGGGGAACAAGCAACGAGGGATTTCGCCCGCAGACACAACTAAGAACGGCAAGAAACCGCAACCATGACCCAGAAGACGAAAGGAGGGTGCTGCCATGAATGGCCCGTAGCCGACTGCCTCTCGTTCCCACGCTCCGCGTGGGAACGGACAAAGTGGACTAACCACGGTAGCTCCTACGGGCTATCCGTTTACGTTGTACACGAGCGATCCGATCACCGTGGCGGCGGGCACTCACACGCTGAGCTTCGTGGGCACAGAGGTTGCTTGGGGTGCAGACGCACGGACATCGATCGACGCTGTAAGCATTACGACCATTCCCGAGCCATCGGCCTTGGCGCTGCTGGCCACCGGCTTGGTCGGTCTGCTCTGCTACGCATGGAGGAAGCGGAAATAGATCGTTGGGGCGGCAGTTCAACTGCCACCCCAACAGAGTATGATTTCTGATTTGACTGGCGATCTCCGGCGTCGTCACGGAGGCGTTTCGTGACGACGCTCGGAGCGCCTTAGCGGGCGTGAAGTCGTCACAGATTTCGCACTCGGATCGTCACGGCGTTGCCGGTTCGCTTGGCGATCAAGAGAAACGGCGGCGTAAGCTCGAGATTCCCGGCGAACAACAATTGCAGAGCTTCAAGGGTAAATCGCGGTTTAATATGTCCCGGTCGCAGAAAAACCACACCCACTATCGGGTCCAAACGGCCGATGGACAAGGCGCCAAAGTCTCTGTCATGCGTAACCACGACACGATTCATCGAGTATGCCCGTTGCAGCAGCACGGCGTCGTCCGAGCCGGTCCAGCCGCTTTCGCGGACGTCGAAAACGTCCCGACCCGCTGCCCGCAACCCGGCAACAACGGTAGGATGGATGTTCTCATCGGTCAGGAAGGAGAAGTCGCTCAGCCTCACGGCCCCACCTCGACGGAGACCAGAACGTCGTTCTCCAAAAAGTGGACGGCATACCGCAGGGCTTCCTCAACGTCCTCGGGTGCGAGATGCGGATACGCCCGCAGGATGTCGTCGCGGCTGGCGCCGGAAGCCACCAACTCCAAAAGGAACTCGACACTGATGCGAGTTCCTTTGATGCAAGGCTTACCGCCCAGAACGTTCGGATTGCAGACAACGCGTGTGAACACGGCCAATTTCTCCTTCTCCTCATGCTATATTGCTTATTTCATTATACCACGCGTTCAAGGGTGGCGGAAGGGGCGCCGGATATTGGACTTCAGGTTAAGGACTTTTCCCGTTAAAGTGAGACAAACGATGTACCCAAACAATCAGAAATCAGAAATCAGAAATCAGAAATCAGCCTTCACCCTAGTGGAGCTTTTGGTGGTGATCACGATCATCGGCATTTTGATCGCGTTGCTGCTTCCGGCGGTGCAGGCGGCGCGCGAGGCGGCAAGGAGGCTGCAATGCACCAACAACCTCAAGCAGCTTTCCTTGGCGATGCTCGCCCACGAAGAGATACACGGCTTCTTTCCCGGCGGCGGTTTGGGCACTTCGTGGACGGGCGACCCGGACGCCCCCCCGGGCGTAAACCAGCCGGGCGGATGGAGCTACGCCATCCTGCCCTTCATCGAGCAGCAGGCCGTCTATGACATGGGCAGCGACGGCAATGCGAACACCGTCACCGCGCAACAGCGCCAGGGCGCGCTGAGACGCGAGCAAATCCCCTTGACCGTGTTCACGTGTCCGTCGCGGCGGCCGACGATGCTTTTCCCGCGCCCCTACCACATATACCCGTGGATGTACTACATCAACGGGCCTAGTGCGGCGGAATTGACGACCGCCGGCGGTATGGAATACTGCATCAACGCCGGCGTCCGGATATGGTACGGGGCTGACTGGACGAACCCGAAGCAGCCCCCCTGGGACGGCGACGGAATTGCAGGCGCCGGCTTCGTGGTGAAAATGGCGGACATCACCGACGGCGCCAGCAACACGTTCATGCTGGGCGAAAAGTATATCAACCCCGACTGGTACTTCACCGGCGAGGACCACGGCGACGACCACGGGATGTATGAAGGGCACGGCGTGGACTCCGCCCGCTGGTGTACCATCAATCCTTACGACCCAGGCTTCCCTGGGGCCTACACGCCTAAGCAGGAGGTTCCCGGCGGAATGCAGCCCTGGATTTTCGGCAGTCCGCACGCCGGCAGTTGCAGTTTCGCCTTCTGCGACGGCTCGGTGCAAGCGATCAACTACTCGATCGAACCGCTGATCGCCACCTACCTGGCGAACCGCCACGACGGCCGGACGATCGACGCGAAGAAGTTCTAGTGGACCGTCAAACCTAAAAGTCCGAGCGTTAGCGCCGGGCAGAAAGGAAAAGGTATGCAATGGACAGACGCGAATTCCTTAAGGTTGGCGCAGGTGCAACGGTAGCGGGAACGATTGTCTCGGGTCATGCAGACTCGACTGTGCGGGCCGCCGCCACCGAACCGAGAACGACAACCACGCCCGCAGTGCTCAAGACCTACACTCCGGAGGACCATCGGCGGCGGCTTGAGAATATCGGGGTTTGCGAGCGCGGCATCCGCAAGTGCCTGCGGAGGCACCTGATCACCAGCTACCTGCCGGGCCAGTGCATCTACAACCTTTGCGAATATCCCTTGAAGGGATGGGAGCCGAACGACTATGACGAGCAAGAACTTGATAGGCTGCGGGACCACGGCATCGGGCTAATCCAGTTGCATAGCGAGTGGCGAGACGAGTTGGGGCTCTTCGGCGGCAGCCACTTCGTCCCCCATAATCCGGCCGGCTTCCGGCGGTTCCTCGACATGGTTCACAAACGCGGGATGAAAGTGATCGTTTACATGTCGACTTACTACTTCGGGCAAGGCGATCCGGCCTTCCGCAAGGAGTGGACTCGAGGGCACGAATGGAAAAACTTCTGTATGAACCTTGCGGTCTGTTCGGCCGCCAGCGTCGGCTGGCGGGCCTATCTCTTGCCGCAACTCGCCCGGCTCTTGGATGACTACGGCATAGACGGTCTCTACAACGACGCCGCCGGCGTCAGCAACGACCGGCCGCCGACCTCGGACGAGGTGCGTCCTTTTAAGGAAGGCCCTACGGACGAGGCCGTTACGGCCGATCTATTTGCGCTGATCTATGCGGAGGTCAAGCGCCGAGGCGGCATTGTCAAGGTGCATTCCGGCGGCGCGAACGCGCCTCCAACCAAGCTCCCAGTCTACGACTACCTCTGGGTCGGCGAACTCGTCGGCGACGTGGACGGTCTTCGAGAGGCAGTCAAGAATCATGCGCCTTATGTGGTTCCGTGTATTGATCGTTGCTGGGGCCCCAAGGTCGAGAGAGAGGAGGAGCTATACCTGCAAGCGGTTCCCTATATGCAATTTCCGCTGCTGATGGCTGGCCGGCCGCTTACGGGGGAACGCGGGTTCGTCCCCGGCGTTCATTACTACACCAACAACTACCGGGAACTCCGACAGACCTGGGAGTACTACAAGGCTCACCCCGAGGGCCCTCACCGCTATGGCTGGTGGGATTCGGTGCCTGCCGGCCGGCCCGAGGCTCGGCCCACGCACGCGCGCTGGCTCAAGCAGTACTTGCCCATGGTGGAAGAGGGCACGTGGGCCTACCTCGATATCAGCGACTCCGATCTGTTCGCGCAGCCGTTGCCGAAGGACGTGGTTGCCTCGGCCTTTGCCAATCGAGACATGTACCTGGTCCTGGCAAACTATGGCCGTGTGCCGGCCGAGATCGTGACTTCGGGCGAATATGTTCTGGCCGCCGATCCCAAGTCCGCCCCCAAAAGCCGCTGGAACCTCGAAGGACGCTCGCTTTACATTCTCCAGCGATCGTCAACTTGCTAGGTAACCGCCCGGAAGGGCCCATTGTTCAAGGAGATTTTCATGCGTTGTCGACACTTTGTGCGGAACTTTGTGCGGATGTTGGCGTGCTGCGCGTTGGTTGCCTGTTGGACCGCGATCGCCGCCGCGGCGTCGGATTTGACTTTTTGTTGCGCGCCGGATAACGATCTGTATCGGGTGATGACCGCCGACGGCGCCGTCTATCCGCGCTGCGATACTCCGGCTGAAGCCGTGAGGACCGCTCCGAACGGCGGGGGCGTACTCATCCTGGCC
>JAHIKV010000259.1 GCA_018897395.1 Planctomycetota bacterium
CCGGAGTTTGTCTTCGTCGGCCGCATCACCGGGCTGCTCGACGTGAAATGGTCGGACGACAAGGACTTCTTGCCCCCTCATGGCTACGCCTACGTCCCGCTGGGCCACAAGTACAAACTCGACTCCGGGTTGATGCAGATCACCTACGACTCCGGCGCGAAAGTCATCCTCCAAGGCCCCTGCACCTACAAGGTCGAATCCACCGCCGGCGGCTACCTCGCGCTGGGGAAATTGACGGCGAGAGTGGGGGCGGGGGACGGAAAAGGTTCAAGTTCCAAGGTTCAAGGTTCAAGGTCTACTTCACTAACCACTAGCCACCAACCACTAGCCACTAATTCTAATCCCCAATCCCTAATCCCTAATCCCTTATTCGCAGTCCGCACTCCCACCGCCATCGTCACCGACCTGGGCACCGAGTTCGGCGTAGAGGTTGACGAGGCGGGCGTTACCGAGTCGCACGTCTTCCGCGGCAAGGTGAAGGTGCTGGTGTTGGATGGCACTGGAAATCTCCCCTCTCCCTCCGGGAGAGGGGCAGGGGGTGAGGGCAGTGGGCGTGAGGTGATTTTGCGCGAGAACGAATCGGCGCGGGTGGAGAAGGGCGAGGGTGGCGGCGGTCCGCGGCTGGTGTTGCACGGCGCGGCCGGCGATCCGCCGGTCTTTGTCCGGCGGCTGGTTCGGCCGCCCAAGCTGCTCGATCTATTGGACATCGTGGCCGGCGGCAACGGCACGCGCTGGGGCCGCGAACGCGGCATCGACCAGACCACCGGCATGGAAGACCCGCTGTTCGTCGCGCGCGACGGCCGGGGCGACGGCCGATACCGGCCCGTCGCCTTCCGCGGCGGGCTGATCGACGGGGTGTTCGTGCCCGACGGCCGCGCCGGGGCGGTGCAACTCGACTCCGCCGGTCACGCCTTCGACGGGTTTCCGCCCACCGACGGCAGATTTTGGGGCTCGATTTGGGCGCGGGCGGCGGACGTCTCGCCGGTATCCCTCAACCAGCAGTATGTGCCTTGGGTGTACATGATCGACCGCTGCGGACGGTTCATGCCGGAACGCCGCGGACTCCTCTGCATGCACGCCAACGGCGGCATCACCTTCAACCTCGAGGCGATGCGCAAGATGCACCCCAGCGAGCGGCTGGCGCGGTTTCGCGCTGTTGCCGGCCTAACCCGAAGCGACGATCTCCACCCGGACGGCACGGGAGAGGGCATGGCCGACGTTTGGGTCCTCGTCGATGGGCGGCTAAAGTTCAAGCGGGCCGGACTCCACGCTCAGGACGGCCCGGTGAAAGTGGACGTCGAGCTAGCCCCCGCCGACCGCTTCCTTACGCTCGTTTCGACCGACGGAGGCAATGGCAACCAACGCGACCGGGTCGTCTTCGGCGACCCCGTGTTGCAAATGGCCTCGACCGAGCCGGAGGAGTCGGCCGGCGGCGATACGGAGCAGTCGGAGAAAAAGGGGACAGGTCCAATTTGCCGGAACGGCCCGGAGGGTGCTTCGCACAAATTGGACCTGTCCCCTTTTTCTCCCAGAACCGAAAGGAGGGTGCTGCCATGAATGGTCCGTAGCGGACTCACAGATCGTATCTCGTTCCCACGCTCCGCGTGGGAACGGACAACCGCGACGCTCTGCGTCGGCGGCTGTCTCGCTTGCCGACGCAGAGCGTCGGAGAACGTGGGTTCCCACGCAGAGCGTGGGAACCAGAAAACGAACGGTTCAGAGGAGGCGCGGAAGCGTCCGGGTTGATTCATCCAGAGTGTTTCTGGGGCCTGAGGGCGCTTCAAAAGGTGTGTTTTTTCCCCCATCGGGGAGAAGGAAGTGTGTCATGTCTCGCAAGTTTCGTTATTTCAGTATTCTCTTGGTCGTGGCCGCTATGACGCTTGGCCTGACGGTCCCGGCCCAGGCGGGCTTCATTTACAGCCAAACCCAAGTGACTGGAGATGCCGACTCCGGGATCGGGCTTGCCGGGGGCGGCTACGACCCCAGCGCCTACACCCACGCGGTTGATATTTACTTCAAAAGTTTTTCCGCTGCCGGCTACACGGTCAACGGCGTCCCTTTCACGCCGAGCTTTGTGGCGAGCAGCAGTACCGCTACGGGCAGCGGCGGCACTGCGCCGTTTACCTGGAGTTGGACCGCCGGTAATCGGTACTCGGCCTACGGTTGGGGCAAGACCCACACCGTCACAGGCCAGATAGCCCTGGTGGGCGATGAGTTCATGGGTACCGGCGCCGGCACCCCCATGACTGTGACGTTGAACGGGCTGACGGCGGGGTGGACGTACAAACTGTCCCTCTTCGAGCAACAGGCATGGCTGGGCGTCGGTGATGGGATCGCAACGCTCACAAATAATGCCAACAGCGACGCGTTCCAGTACCACACTGGGCACCTCTCGACATCGAGCACCGATATTCCCATCGACCGGGTCGACGTAACGTACATCGCCCCGGCAGGCGGTAGCATCACGTTCACCGTGGCTAACACCAGCGATCGCGCTCCTGACGTAGGCGCTTTCGCCAACGCCTTTGTGATCCCGGAGCCGTCGACGCTGGCGTTGCTGGCCACTGGCCTGATCGGCCTGCTCTGCTACGCATGGAGGAAGCGGAAATAGATTTATGATTTAGGATGTATGATTTCTGATTTGACTGGCGCTTTTCCGGCGTCGTCACGAGCAGCTCTCGTGACGACGCTCGGAGCGCCGGCCATTCTCGGAAGCACAAGGACTCACGCAAAGGCGCTGAGGCGCAAAGAGAACGGACTCATTGCCGTCTTTGCGCCTTGGCGTGAGATGCTCGAGGTTTGTTAATCGCCCTTTCCACTCAACCATGAGGCAAATGATGGACCGCAGCAATCATAAATCAGAAATCATAAATCATAAATCCACCGCCTTCAGCTTGTTGGCCCTGGTCGCGATGTCGGCCGCCGCCGCACGGGCAATCGCCGATGAAAATTTCGGCACGGGCAGACATTTTGTTCAGGCAATAAACGACGGTTGCATTATGGCCGGCAGCGCCGAGCACGTCGCCGGAAATAATTTCATGAAGTATTATGACGGCTACAAATGGAAGGACTACTATTCCGATTTGAAAAACTTCACCGGTTGTACCGTGAGGTTTAAAGACAAAAAGCCCGGCGATTATTGGCTGCTTCCAGGCGCTTCGCGGGACGATGGCAGTCCGTGGAAATATGCACTTAACAAGTGGGATGGCACGACGTTCACCGACTTGAAGGGCAATCTTATTGGGTTTAGCGGGAACCGAGTTGATATTGTAAGGTGGGGGAGTTGCGGACATTGGCTGATCGCCGGCGCCGCCAATTATTACTCAAAACCTAAGTTGAACAAATACGACGGCACTACATGGACCGATTTATCGAGCCATATCGCGGACCAAAACTACGGCATTACCAAGATGCTATACAGCGGCACGTATTGGTTAATCGTTGGAAATGGGGGCTGGGTTAAAAAATACGACGGCGCCGCCACATGGACGAATGTGAGTACTGGATGGGGAGTGGGGCAGGGTTTGGATATAGACGCTCTCGGATGGAACGGCTCTTATTGGTTGGCAGGTAACTGGCAGGGCAAAGTAGGGAGATACGACGGCGCTACCTGGACGGATTTGTCATCGGCAGCAGGATTTACATCGGGGAAGTGTGTATTTGGCATTAATTGGTCGCCAACACTCAACTATTGGTTAGTCGGCTCGGAAGGAAACCCCGCCATGTTAAAGGAATATGACGGCGCCTCATGGACGTCTGTTTCTGAATGGTCTACTTCATGGAGAATCAATACAATTGATTGGACGGGAACGACGTTCGTAATAGGTTATTATGACGCGAGCGACGGCTACAAGTGCAAAATTGCAAGTTACGATGGAACAACGCTTATTCAGGGCGTGAAAGTTGTTCCCGAGCCGGGCGGCATCACGTTGGTCGTTTGCGCCGCCATTGCCGGTTTGATCCGGCTGCTATGGAACAGAAAGAAAGGATGATATGCCATGAACTCAAATCCACCATCCGCCATCCACCATCCAAAATCTGGGTTCACATTAGTGGAACTTTTGGTGGTAATTACGATCATCGCCATTTTGATCGCGCTATTGCTGCCGGCGGTGCAGGCGGCCCGCGAGGCGGCCCGCAGGTTGCAGTGCACCAACAACCTGAAGCAACTCGCCCTGGGCTGCTTGCAGCATGAGGAGCGGCAGAAGTTCTTCCCCACCGGCGGCTGGTATTGGTCGTTGGCCGGCGAGCCGGAACGGGGCTTCGACCGCCGGCAGCCCGGCGGGTGGACCTACACGGTCCTGCCGTACATCGAGCAACAGGGTCTGTTCGACATCGCCTTGAGCAAGACCGGAGCGGCTAGGACTGCCGCGATTGCGACAATGGTGCAGACGCCGGTGTCGGTGTTCTATTGCCCCACCCGCCGTAGCCCCATCGTCACTCCCGACCTTTATCAAAATTATCCATTTAACGCCGGTACTCGGGTGCCCTTGGTCGGGGTGCGGACGGACTACGCCGCCAACGGCGGAAGCTACATTAAGTTTTGGCCCACCGACGGACGTCCCGAGCCGACTGTTCAGACCATGACGGACGTCGACCAGCCCGGCTACGTATGGCCCAACGTGTCAATGTGCGACGGCATCAGTTACATTATCAGCACGGTAAAGATGATCGACGTGACCGATGGGACTTCCAGCACCTATATGGTGGGCGAAAAGTATCTCTGCCCCGACTACTATTTTAACGGTATGGATCCGACCGACAACAATCCAATCTACGCCGGCGTGGACTGGGATTGGCACCGCTGGGTGAGCGAGGACCAAGGCGCCACGGGCAGCCCCCCGTTGCCGGACCAGTCGGGGAGCGTCCAGGTCTATCGATTTGGCAGCGCCCACGCCGTCGGCCTCCACATGGCCATGTGCGACGGCTCGGTGCAGTTCATCAACTACTCGATCGACCCCGAGACCCACCGCCGTTTGGGCAAGCGCAACGACGGCCTGCCGATCGACGGAAAGAAGTTCTAGTTGCTTTCCAGATTCAACAGGAGAAAAATCATGCAAGTGCGCGAGAAAGGCCAACGACCGACGTTTCACGCCCACTGTTGCCCGTGTGGGAACCATGCCGTGGATGGGATGAGCCGCCGCGTTTTCCTCGGCGGGCTGGGCGGTGCGGCCGCGCTGGGCGGCGTCGCGCTGTCGGGACTTTCCTGGGCGGCACTGGCCGCCGAAGGGGCCGACGACGCCCCGCCCCAGCGACACCCCCTGGTCGTCAAGCCGGTCTTCTGCTTCGGGACCCCCAAACGCCGCCCGCAGACCAGTTGGCGAAGCTGGGGCGGAATCCAGACCCGCGAGGACGCCGACCAGGAAATCGCCCGCATCCAGGGCGAGCTGGACAAGCTCCAGGCCGCGGCCGATTTCCCCGTGAAGTTCCTCCCCATCGCCGCCGGGCGCAACCCCGGCGAATTGGCCGGCGCGAAGGACGAAATCGCCTCCGCTGATGTGGCACTGGTTTATGCGGCAGGCGGCGGGGGCGTACTGGAGATGGTCGGCAAGACGGCCAAAGACATGATCATCTTCTGCCGTCACAAGTCGGGGCCGACGTATTTGTGGTATGAGATTGTCAGCCCCGTTTATCTCCGCCAAGGCACCGACAAACTCTCCCTGAAGGGCATCGACGAGCAGGACGTGGTGATCGACAGCCAGGAGGAGATACTCTGGCGGCTGCGGTCGCTCTGCGGCCTGCGAAACACGCTGGGCAGCCGGATTCTGGCCGTCGGCGGTCCCACCGGCTGGTCCGCGCCGGATGCCCCCGCTTTGGCCAAGGACCGCTTCAAGCTCGACATCCAAACGGTCTCCTACGACGAACTGGGCAAGTTAATCAAGGAAGCTCGCGCCGATCGGGCCGTCGCGGAGCGCGCCCGCCGACGCGCCGACGACTACCTCAGACAGCCGGGCACCACGTTGGAGACCGAGCGGAAGTTCGTCGACAACGCCTTTCTTTTGGAAGAAATCTTCCGCGGCCTGATGAAGAAGGCCGATTGCCGGGCAATCACCGTCAAGGATTGCATGGGCACGATCATGCCGATCGCGGAAACGACGGCCTGCCTGCCGCTGAGCACGCTGAACGACGCCGGATGGCTGGCCTTCTGCGAGTCGGATTTCGTGGTCGTCCCCGCGGGCATCCTGCTGGGAAACATCTCCGGCAGGCCCCAGTTCCTCAACGATCCGACCTATCCGCACGACGGGGTGATTACGCTGGCCCATTGCACCGGGCCGCGAATGATGGACGGCAAGACCATCGAGCCGGCGCGGATTCTGACGCACTTCGAGTCCGACTACGGCGCCGCCCCGAAGGTCGAGATGCGCAAGGGCCAGGTGGTCACCAACGTCATTCCCGACTTCAAGGCCGAGCGCTACGTGGGCCTGCGCGGCGAAATCATCGACGTCCCCTTCCTGCCGATCTGCCGCGACCAGATCGACATCCGCTTCGAGTGCGACAGCCTGAAGCTGGCCCAGCGGATGCCCGGCTTTCACTGGATGACCTGCTACGGCGACTACCTGAAGGAAATCGGTTACGCCCTGAAACGGGTCGGCATCCAGTGGGAGAACCTTGGTTGAGAAGCCGCATCAAGCCCACGGGTTGCAACCCGTGGGCTTAGCGGCCGGCAGGTCGTCCCAGGGCGGTCGCCAGAAGTGCAACTGGGGGAACAGGGCGCGGCCCGCCTCGTGCGCCAGCGAGGTCGAACACTCCAGCCGCCCCTCGGCCGTCGCCGCGTCCCAATCCAACAGTCCCAGGACC
>JAHIKV010000260.1 GCA_018897395.1 Planctomycetota bacterium
CAACCGACGTTTCGGCCGTCTCGATCGGAAGGTCCAGAAGCGTGGCATTCATAGGGCCATGCTATAACCAGATTGTCCGCCTCAGACCAGATCAATATCCTTGCTGATCCACCCCAACGGACGGGTTAGACGAAGCTTTACTGTCGAACACCTCCATCATTCGGGCGAAATCCAAGAGCGAGCGACTGAGTCGGTCCACCTTATAGACGACCACGCAGTCGACCCTGCCGGCCTGTATGTCGTCCAACAGTCGCTGCATCGCCGGCCGCTCCATGTTGCCGCCGGAATAGCCGCCGTCGTCATAGCGGTCGGGCAAGCACTCCCAGGCTTCGTGGGCCTGGCTCTTGATATACGCTTCGCCCGACTCGCGCTGGGCGTCCAGAGAGTTGAATTCCTGCTCCAGGCCGTCTTCCGTCGACTTTCGGGTGTAGATGGCGCAACGAACCTGCTGGATGGCCTTTGCGCCGGGCCTGCCGTTGTTCGTGGTCATCGCACACCTCCGTCCTTTGTCAAATTGAAAAAGAGGTAACCGTTGCAGTGGGTGCCCGTGATCTTCTTCGCCACGGCGCTCAGCGACTTGTAGACCTCACCCTCGTACTCGAACCCCGCCGGCAGCACCCTCACCTGAAGTGTCTCGCCCTTATAGACGCGGGTGATGATCGTAGCCGGCAGGGGAATCCGCGAATCACCGTTCGTCGCTGGTTTGCGAGTCGACGTCTGCGCTAACTCGGTTGTTGCCGAAGGCGCCCTGGGCGGCTTGCACCGCAGGTCGGCGTCGTTGGCCAGTTCCTCGGCTCGCCGGCGTGCCCGCTCTGTGAGGTCGCCTTCGGCCAGCGCCTGCATCCGCCAGATGACACGTTTTATTAGCCAGTCCTTGTGTCGGGTATTGGTCGCTTCCCCAAACACCTCCACGTAGCGCATGCGGAGTTCGTTTACCGACATGCGCTGCAGAGTGGCCAGTTCTTTTCCAATGTTCAGATTCATGCTTATGGCTCCTTGTACGAGTCTCGGGTACCGTTAACCAACACGCACACTGAGCCTCGTTTCGCCGGAAAGTTCAAGGCCCTCGGGCGGCATTTTTCCCGAGATTTCCAGGTTTTTGTCGGGCGGCAGTGCGGCCCGTTGGCGGAGCCGCAGAACGCCGGTCGCCAGGATGGCGGCTACTTCACGGAGACGTTCTTCGGGTGACGGGTGCGTAGTATCAGCGCAGTTTGGCATAGGGGAATTACTCCTTGAAAGGAATGTAACTCGCGTGGCGGCAGACACCGGGGATGATCGTGGGGAACAATCCACGGCGCTATACTGTTAACCTACCGGACGCGGTTTCGAGTTGTCCGGAAAAGTTGGCCTTTCGGTCTCCGCCTGCGGGAGCGGGATTCCCACACAACAACGGTGGCCGTGTCGTGAAATTCCAACGACCCCAAATAAGCAGGCAGGCGCGGCTACAACGAGGGATGTGCCTGCGAGCCAAGCTGGCCGAACTCGCGCAATCTTGGCCTCGCTGCCCGCTGATCCGCAGCCGTGCATTTCCTGACATCACGGTGCTGCTTGCGAGATTGGATCAACATTCGCAGCCTGCTGGTGTCTTGGGCCAAATAGGCGAGAAATCGCCGATGATGTAGCACGAACTCGGGCGCAAACCCAAGGCTCAGAATGTCGCCCGAGCTCGACAATGCTATCCCGCCAGTTTGGGAGCAGTTTTGCCACCTCAGCCCGCCACTTCGATGCGGCAATTCGTTGAATAGGACTGACAATCCCACCATTGATTGACATCAGCACAATATGTCCAATAAGCAGTTGTGCGCGTTCGGCGTCATTCGTCTTTTCGAGAATGTAAGCCAAGACATGAGGAAGTTGGGTGGTCCACTCGGTCCGTTGACGCTGATGGAACTCGGCTATAAAGTCTAGAGCTTGCACAAAGGACAATCCCGAGAGTTGCTGCACAGCATCTACAACTCGTTCTGTCTGGGCGAGCCACGCCGCGATCACGCCATCATACTTATGGGTTGAACAAATGGCTTCGTTCAAGAACAAAAGCGTGAGCCGTTGCTCGTCTTCGGGCAACTCCACCAACCGCTCTAACTGCGATTGAAGCTCACACTCACCCGCCAGACGGTTACGAAACGCGATGACTTGCAAAAAAGTATCATGTTCATCTTCGGGAATCCACCTATCCCACTCGCCCAATCCAGAAAGCAACGAACTGTCTTGAAACGCGAAGATCGGTTCCGACTGTTCATGTTGGTCCGCAAGAGATGTAGATATCAGATACCCCCGCAGTATCATCCCTATTTTGTCCAGCAATTCATGTGGAACCTGTTCTGTCGGCAATGGCTCCTTGGCACGCCTCAACACTGCGAGGAGCGACATTGCCCACACAGATCGCACGTCGAGCGTGGCGTACCGGAACGGTGAGGGGGTTACCGGGGATCTTGCTATAATCCAACGCCTGTACGACAATTCCATCTCTGGTAAAATGATTCTATGCAATGCAACCTTCGTTGTATCTTCGCTTGTCCGTAACCGTTCACACCCCGGGGAGCAATGAAGGAGCGGAATTGTGGGCGAGATGAGCTTCGACGGCGGATGTGACGAAGGAAAATACATTGCGACGCTGCTGACGACAACTCTCAATCACCGTCAGCATCGTCTCGACAA
>JAHIKV010000261.1 GCA_018897395.1 Planctomycetota bacterium
ATGCTTTTTCTGTCTCGAAGTCTCCTCAAAACGCAAGCGAAGGAGCCTTCGAGACAGAAAAAGCATGGACCCCCACTTGGATACACTTCCCAGTTCCTTTGGCTATAAAAGTGACCTTAATCCTGTGACACTTGTCCACTAACCACTAGCCACTAACCACTGATGTCCTCCCGACGCCTCGAAAAAGCCGCCGCCGCCATCCGCGAAGTCGTGAGCATGGCTATCCTGTCCGAATTGAAAGACCCCCGCGTCCGGGACGTCACGGTGACTTTTGTCGAGGTTTCGCCCGACCTGCGTCATGCCAAGGTCCACGTGTCGGTGATGGGCGACGAAGGCCGCCAGAAGTTGACGCTGTGCGGCTTGCAGAGCGCCGCCGGTTTTCTGCAAGCGAAAATCGCCGAGCGGATCGATATCCGCTACACCCCGAGACTGAGTTTCTTGTTGGACCAAGGAGTCAAGCGTTCGATCGCGGTGGCCCGGATCCTGCAGGAAGTCCTCCCCAAGGAAGAACCCGCCGAGACGGGCATGGAGTCGCCCTCCGCCGCCGAGGATTCGCCGCCGGCTGCCGACCAAGACCTTAACGAGCCAACTCCATGACTGTCCCGAGCCGTACCGCACAGTTTGCCAAGGTGCATAAGTCGCTGAAAAAGCACTTCAAACCGGCGCCCTTCCACGCCGGGCGCACGGTGATCGAGCATCTGCTGTTCGCCTGCTGCCTGGAAGACACCCGCCACGACGCGGCCGAGGAGGCGTTCGCGGCGCTGGTCCACACATTCTTCGATTGGAACGAGGTGCGGGTAACCTCGATTTCCGAGCTGTCGGAGGTGATGGCCTCTTTACCCGACCCCCGCGCCGCGGCCAACCGCGTCAAACGGGTGCTGCACGCCGTCTTCGAGGCCACCTTCAACTTCGACCTGGAAGAATACCGCAAAAAGAATCTCGGCCCGACGGTGGCCTGGCTGAAAAAACTCGACGGGACGACGCGGTTCACGGTGGCATACGTCGTTCAGGCGGCGTTGGGTGGACACGCTATCCCCGTCGACGGCAGCACCATGGCGGCCCTCCGTGTGCTGGACCTGGTGACCGAGAAAGACGTCGCCGCCAAGACGGTGCCGGGGCTGGAGCGGGCCGTCGCCAAATCGAAGGGGGTCGAGTTCGGTTCGCTGCTCCACGAGTTGGGCGCGGTTTATTCCGCCAACCCTTACTCTTCAACCGTCCGGGAAATACTCCTGAAGATCAACCCGGAGTGTGAAGACCGGTTGCCCAAGCGGCGCGCCAAACGCGCACAGCGGAAACCGCAAGAGCCCCCTCGGACCAAAAGAGAAGGCGTCGAAGCCAAGGCGTCCACGACCGGAACGCCGGCCGAGACCAAGCGGAAGTCGGGCGCTGAAAAAAAGTCGACTGTCCCGGATACCTCCCAGACGGAACAGGCGCGGAAGAGCCGGGAAAAGAAGTCGGCCACTTCATCAAAGCCGGTTTCCCGAAAAAAATCGTCCTCTCGAACCGTTGCCTCAAAGAAATGTTCGTCTTCCGAGGGCCTCTCGAAGCGGAAGCCGCGGTGAAAAAGGGATGAGAGATGAGGAATGAGAGGGGCATAGCAACGTTTAGCCGCCGTGCCCACGCGGCGCGGAGCGATTCGATACTCCCTCGTCTTTCGCTCTTCATGCTTCCACTTCTCTGCCTCTGTCTGACGATATCCGCGGCGGCCTCGCCCGCCCCCGCGCCGCTTGTGCTCGACGACGCGCCGGAACTTCTCGCGCCCCGGCGGCCCCGGACCGAGGCCGACCGCGACCATATCGAAGCGCTGGCGCTGTGGGCCGCGGGAAGGACCCATCAACAAAATAAAGAGTACGCCAAGGCGCTGCGCTGCTACCAACGCGCGCTGCGGTTCGATCCACGGTCGTCGGAGATTGTCCAGGCAATCATCCCCATCGCCGACCGGTTGGACCGTCACGCCGTTGCCGCCCGATACGCGCTGATTGATGTGGAACTGAAGGACGCCGATCCGATGTTGCTCCGCCGGCTGGCGGTCTTTCTGGCCGGAGAGGGCGATTGGACCTCGGCGGCGGCGCTCTACGAAAAGGCCGTCTCCGTCCGCAAAGACGCCAAGCAATCCGCCGCCGACGTCTTTCTGCGGATGGAAATGGGACGGCTTTATCTCCTGATGGAGAAATACGGACGGGCGGCCGAATGTTTCGCACACGTCGTCAACGCCGTGGAACACCCCGACGAGTTCGCCCTCGACGCTCATCTCAGCAAGGCCTTGCTCGACGACCCCGGGCAGACCTACCAACTGATGGGTGAGTGCTTCTTGGCCGCCGATCGGCCGGAGGACGCGCGGGCCGCCTTTCAGAAGATCGAGGAACATAGCCTCAATAATGCAATGCGGCAGTACAACCTGGCCCGCGTTAATGCCCAAACCGGCAAACCGGCCGAGGCGTTGGAGGCGCTGGAGGCGTGCTTCGCCGAGAAAGGGGACAGGTCCGATTTGCCGCAGAGCGGCCCGAAGGGTGCTTCGCACAAATCGGACCTGTCCCCTTCCGGCCAAGGTACGGCCCCATGCGAAACGCTGGCCGACGTGCTGGAAAAACTCGGCAAGAAGGACGAATTGATCGGCCGGCTCGAAAAACTCCACGCCGCCGAGCCGGACAACCTGCCGCTGGGATACTTCCTGGCCGCGCGGCTCCGCGACACCGGAAAAACCCGCCAGGCCGAATCGCTCTATCGGAAGCTGCTCGACGGCAAGCCCATGCCTGCCGGATACCGAGAGTTGGCCGACATCCTCCGCCGGGCCAAACGGTTCGACGCACTGCTCTCCGTCTTGGGCGAAAGCGTGGAGAAGATCGGCGTCTTGAACACGCTCGGCGGCGAGGAGCAAACCATCTCCGGCGACGGGGAATCGTTGCGCGGTCTCGTCGATGCGGCGCGAAAGTCGATCGGAAAGACGCCCGACAAGTCGGCTTTCTGCAAAGCCTTGGCCGTTGCCGTGTTGGCGCTGGAGGCGAAGCGGTTTGAAACAGCCGGCGAATTCTTCGGCCTGGCGCTCGAAGCCGATCCGCAACGGGCCGACGAGGCGCTGATGCTCTGGGGCGTCGGGTTGCTCTCGGGAGATCGTGCGGCCGAGGCCGTCGTGGTCTTTCGCCGGGCAATTGACCAAACCGCGCTGCCGAACGGAGGCCCTGCTTTTCACTTCTACCTGGCCGGAGCGCTGGCCCTGGAGGGGCGAGTTGACAAGGCACTGGCCGCCGCGCGAATCGCCGCCGAGAAAAACAAGAGTTCCGCTCGCCACCGCGGCCGCGCGGCTTGGGTGCTCTACTATTGCCGGCGCCACGACGAGGCAATGGAAGCCTACCGCGAGTTGATCGACGAGTTCGACGCGGACCACGCCTTCGCTGAGACCCGCGAGGTGTTGCACGAGGCGCGGATGGCGCTGTCGAACCTCGCGGTCATCAAAGGCGACAAGCCCCAGGCGGAAGAGTGGCTCGAACAGGTGCTCGACGAGTTTCCCGACGATCTCGGCGCTATGAACGACTTGGGATACCTCTGGGCCGATCAAGGCAAGAATCTCCGGCGCGCGGAACGGATGATCCGTCGGGCCGTCGCCGCCGAGCCGGAAAAAACGGCCTACCGCGACAGCCTCGGTTGGGTGCTTTACCGCACCCAAAAATACTCGGAAGCAGTGACCGAGTTGGAAAAGGCCGCCGACGACGAGCCCGATGGGGTCGTCCTCGATCATCTCGGCGACTCATATTTCAAAACGGGGCAACGCGACAAGGCCGTAGCGGCCTGGCGCAAGGCGGCCGAGGAGTTTCGGAAGGAATTTGATACGGAGAAAGCAAAGACGGTGGAACAGAAGTTATTGACAATTGAAAATTGATGATTTTCCGGTTCCTACGGAGGACCGTGGGAACGAGGAAAATTGAAAATTCAATTTTCAATTCGCAATATGGAGTTACGAGCATGGCTGGTCATTCCCACTGGGCGGGCATTAAACACAAAAAGGCGTTGATCGACGCCAAACGCGGAAAACTCTGGAGCAAGCTGGCGAAGGCGATCATCGTCGCCGCGAAACACGGCGGCGGCGATCCGGACGCAAACCTCCGCCTCCGCTACGCCATCGACGACGCCAAGGCCGTCAGCATGCCCAAGGAGAACATCCAACGGGCGATCAAACGCGGCACCGGCGAACTGGCGGGCGGCAATCTCGAAGAAGTCGTCTACGAAGGCTACGGGGCCGGCGGAGTGGCCGTCCTCTGCGAAGTGCTCACCGACAACCGCAACCGCACCGCCGGCGAAATCCGGAAAAGCTTCGAGCTTTCCGACGGCAAGCTCGGAGGCAGCGGATGCGTCGCCTGGATGTTCGACAGCAAGGGATTGCTGGTCATCCCCTGCGACGCCGTGGAGGAGGACAAGCTGATGGAGTTGGCCCTCGAGTCCGGCGCCGACGACGTGCGGCGCGTCGAGGACAAGTTCGAGGTGATTTGCGATCCGGCCGTATTCCGCGACGTGGCCAAGGCTCTAACCGACGCGGGACTTACGCACGAGGTTAGCGAGATTACCCGCCTGCCGCAAAACACGGTCGACATCGACGATCCGGAGGCGGCCCGAAAAGTACTCAAGCTGATGGAGCGTCTCGACGACCACGACGACGTGCAGAACGTTTCGGCCAATTTCAACATCCCCGACGAAGTCATGAAGGCGATCGGCGAGGGGTGAGGGGGCGGGGGACGGGGGACGGGGGACGGGGGACAGGGGACGGGGGACGGGGGACGGGGGACGAGGGATTGGATTTTCGCTTAACCGCCGCGTCCACGCGGCGAGAGGCGAGGAGTGGGCAGTTCACTGCCCAATTGGCCCCTTGGAACCATCACTTAACTCCGTTTTTTGGCTCCTTTTCTCAAGGATTTTCTTCCGGCAATTGAGGAGGTATAATGACATCCAATACAACAGCACCGTAAGAAGCAACGGTAATCCGGTACCGATCCCGATCTCCGTAAGGCTACCATTTTGATTGCTCCGATACCCGGCAATAGAAGCAACTGCCCCCATACCTATCCCTATTCCCGTAAGCATAGCGATAAGGATACTCGGCAGGTTAAACCAGACATTACGTGCTCGCATGGCTGTTGCTCCGACGGACAGAGGTCGGTGTTCCGCGACACCTCTCACGCAAACATTTCCGCCACCGGCACCGAAAAATCCGGCAATACGTCCCCGCCGGCAAGCGTGTCGGCGGCAGTCAGAACGACGATCTCGCTGCGGCTGCGATAGACGGTAGCGGTGCGCGTTTCTGGATCGACGACCCACACCATCGGGCAGCCCGCCTGCAACCAATCCTGCACCTTCGCCGCGACCTCGCTGGCGCGATCGTTGGGCGATAGGACCTCGACGGCGATGTCCGGCGGGCCTTGGAAAAAACCCTTCACGCCGCCCGGCGGAATGCGGTCGGCGCGAACGAACGCCACGTCGGGGGCGCGGACCGTGTCGGGATCGTGGGCGATGCAGAAACCGGCCTCCGCGCTTACTACGATACCCAAGGCTTTGTTCTTTACAAAGTTGGCCAATGCGTTCCCAACGTTTATCGCAAATCGTCCGTGATCGAACCCTGCCGGCGACATCATAATGAGTTCTCCCCTGATCAATTCGCAGCGCTCGAGTCCGGAAGCCTCGAACAGCTCTTTGGCGGTCGTGATTCGCTCGATAGTGGACATAACATTATCCTATACCAATAGCGGGGTTTTGGCAATGCGGCAAGGAAGGGCTTGCGAGTAGGTCATTGCGAAACCGCAAGCGGTTTTCCCCCCGCGACCGCAGTCGCGTGGCGTTTTCACTACCCACTACCCACTACCCACTACCCACTATCCACTACCCACTATCCACTACCCACTACCCACTACCCACTCACTCTTCCTCATCCTCGTAGTGTTCGACCAGCGGCCAGCAGGCGTCGAAATCGAAGTCGGGGCTGTTGTCCAGGTCGTGGCACGAGACGCACTGGCGCTTCTTCGATTCCTCCTTGGTGATGACCACCGCCTTGCGGTACTTCTCTTGCAGCTTTTCATCGGTCCCGTCTTCGGCTGCCACGTGTTTCTCGCCGGGGCCGTGGCAGGCTTCGCAGCCGGTGTCGATCAAGTGCGGCGTTTTCCCCAGACTTTCGTATCCGCTCTGATAGGGAAAATACTTGGTCGGGTGCCAGCCGATTACGTGGCAACCGATGCACTCGGGATCGTAGTTCCGCGGCGGATCCAGCTCGGCCAGCGTCTTGTAGGCGCGGCCGTGTCCGCTGCGAATCCAGATGTCGTAAGATTTCTCGTGGCACGACTGGCATTTCTTCGAGCCGACGAACCGGCCGTTGGTTTCCGCCAGCGGATGCGGCGCCGGGCGCAGCCCCAACCCGGCGAACCCGATGACCTTCAACTGGTCCTGATAGGCGGTCATCAGCATTTTCATGTCCTCCGAGGCGGGAAAGCGCGAATCGAGCGGCACGCGCTGATAGCGCGGCGGACGGCCGTCGTACAACCCCAGCACGATCGCCTCCATCCCCTTGTGGCCGACGGTTATCAATAGCGTCTTGGACCCCTCGATGATCTCCGAGGTCTTCGGCGGCGTCGGCGGTCCGTCGGAGGCCGCCACCACGTTGAACTCGGGGAACTCTCGGGCCAAAGCGATCGATTCTTCTTTCGTCGCGTGGGCAAGCAGCACGAGGTAGTCGGCCTTCTGTTTCAACTCAGGCACGATCGCCTTCAGCGCTTCGGCCGGATCGCTCAGTTCGATCTCGTCGTTGTTGATTTCCATTTGATACTTCAGTCCCAAGACGGCGGTCACGCCGATTTTCATGCCTCCCGCCTCGACGACCCGGCTGGCGGGCGTGATCCCGGCGTCGAAGCCGAACAGCCCGACGTTGGCCGAAACGAAGGAGCTTGGACGGCCGTCCACTCCGGCCGCCACCGAGACCAGCTCGCCGGCCGGAAGACGAAGGTCGCCCGTGCCGAAGGCGATCACGTCGTATCCCATCTTCCGCTTCCCTTCGACCATCGTCTGAAATTTCAGTTCGGCCTGTCGTCCGAAGCCGCGGGCCATTCCGCCCACGTCCAGCACAACCACCGGCCAACCGTCCTCGCGTAGCCCTTCGATGAACGTGTGCCGGCGGCCCATGCCTCCCCTCATCCGGTCCAGGCCCGCGCAGCCGCACGGCTCCAGGTATCCGTCCTCCATGCCGGTAATGACGATCGCCAGCTTCGGCTTGGGCCAATCGACGAAGATCGGGCCGTTCTCCTTGATCGGGTCGAAGGGGACGTCGCTTTGCTTGCCGGGCCGCTGCTTCGGCGTCGTGACGGGCTCGAGCGGTGCGACCGGCTCGTCCGTCAACTTGGGCAGCGGATCTCCGGCCGGCAGCGCGGGCGGCTGCTGGAACTCGGCGACCGGCAATTCCGGCGCCGCGCTCTGTTCGTCGATCGTCGGTTGCTTGGCGGCCGAAGCCTTCGGCTCGGCCACGCCGGACTTCTCGGCCGAAGAAGGGCAACCCGCCGCCGTCGCAAACACGATGGTCAGAACCACGGCCGCGATCGAGCGGAAAAAACGTTGCATATCCATTGCCACGTCCTGCGTCGTGAACCGTTCCGTGCTATTTTTCGATGGCCATTCGCACGAGGATTCGCAGCTTGGGCACCTGGGGGTGAGTGGTTTCCAAGATAATCTCGCCGAATTTGCCCAAGTCGGAGCCGAGACAATTTACCGTGGGACTGTCAGGTGGTATGTCGATCAGCAACGGCGTCTGAACGACGGCGCCGCGATTGATTTCGCGACGTTCTCCCAGGCCCACTTTCATAGCGCTCGGGGAGACATCGACGGGCTTGAACGAAACCTCCCGGCGATCAGCGCCGCGGACTATCAGCATCAGCCGCCGCTTGGCCCCCTCGCTGCTGGAGACGGCGCCGATGGTCAACACGCCCTTGTCGGCGTCCCAGCCGGGGCCGACGACGGCGATCTCGCTGCCGACGATCCCTTCGATCCGCAACTCCATTTTCGGCGTCGACGACAGACTGGTCCGAATCGTCAATTTCCGCCGAAACGGTCCCTGGGGAAGTCCCGGCTTGACCGTAATCGTGGCCAGATAGCCGCTCTTAGCCGTCGGCCACTGCTTCAACTCCTCGGCCGTCAGCGGTCGTAAATCCACGTCGAAGTATTCGGCCGTGGCCTTGTCCGACCACTCGCGGTCCAAAATTCCAAACTGCTCGTCGAGATAGCACAGCAGCCGCGCCTCGGCGGTTGCGGCCTCGCCGGACGACACGCGGCTGAAGACCAACTCGGACGGATAGACTTGCGTGGCAGCGGATATCTTTCCCGAGACGGTCAGCGTTACCTCCGGCCTGGCCGGATCGTTGGTCAATATCTTGGCCGTCTGCTGGTAGGGACCGACTCTCTCGGCGGGCTTCCAGGAAATCGTCACCTTGTCCGAACCGCCGGGCGGAATAACTTTGTTGTCCACGTCGCTCGTTGTGCAGCGGCAGGAGGTACTGCCCGAGACGAGCTTCAGGGGGCCTTCGCCGGCGTTGGTGAACACGAAATCGTGCTTCCCGCCGGACTTCATATCGAGCGTGCCGAAGTCGTATTCGGTCTTGTCGATTACCAACTTGGGCTTCGGTTCGCCGGGTCGGTCCGTTGCGAAAGTATCTTCGCCGCCCACGTTGATATCCGGCGTCCACCACGTTTTTTCGGTCCGCAGCGCGGCCACTCCGATGCCCAGGCCGATGCCCAGAACGATTACCAACATTAGCCCCAAATACGTTTTCATCGTCGGTTTGCCCTCCCGCACGTCCTCAAAGTGGTTCAATAATTCATTTAGCCCCGGGTGAATACACCCGGGGCATTTGTACGCGATATGCAACCAGCATTCCCCGCCGTGTATTCACGGCGGGCTAAATGGAGATGTTCATAGCTGTGTAGTTTACCGCAATCACACCCCAAACGACAACATCGGATCGGAAACCGCCGGTTCGCCGAACGTTATTTATCGGACAGATTGTGCTTTAGCCGATCGCGTAATGCGGCGGGTAGTTTTTTGTCGGCATGGGGGGTGGCTTTGTCCAGCCGAAGGGCGGTCTCGGCCTCGCGGCAATACGCCTCCCGGTCGCCGGCCGTTCGATATGCTTCGGCCAGTTTCGCCCGGTTCAACGCGCTGTTTGGATATAAATCGACCGTCCGGCGATACGCTTCCACGGCCTTTGATACGGCGTTGCCGGCGATTCTGTTGCCCGAGCGGTTGGTAATCGATGCGGCTTGTGAGTACCAGTCGCCAATGGCCGACCAGGATTGCGCGGAATTGGGGGCCAGCCGCGTGAGGTTGGCGGCTGCCCGCTCGAAGCGTTGGTAGGCATCGTTAGTGGGCGAGCGCCGCCAATTGTCAAACTCGACGGCCGCCAGCCGCCGCCACGGCTCGGTCGCCCAGGGGTCGGCCGCCGCGGCCGCTTCGAGATGTTTGATCGCCCGGGTCGGTTTGCTCTCCGACAATCGCAATTGTGCCTGACAACCGAGCACGGGCGAGTACGCCGTGGCGTAACAGGCCACCGCCAGAGCGATTGCCCCGCTGAGTGCTGCCCAGGCCCAAACCGTGCGCAACAATCGCGGCTGTTGGCCCACAAGTCCCAACGCCATCAACAGCCAGAACGAACCGGCCACGCCCGGCATTCCGATCCCCCCGGCCGTGAGCAGATTCATCAGCAGCACGGCGACGGCCAATGCCGGCAACAACCGCGGCAGCCGGCCTTCGCGAATCCAGCCGAGCAGCAGCGCCACGGCTGCGCCTGCCAACGGAAACCCCAGCAGCACGACCGTCGCGCCCGGCGGCGCGGCGCTGAGCATCCCCAGCGGCAACGACAATAGGAACCCGACCGCTCCTCCGGCAAGGACGAACGGCCAGGCGTCGGGGGCGGGGGGCGGGGGACGGGGGACGGGGGATTTGGGATTTGGGATTTGGGATTTGGTGATTTCTTCCGCCCTCCGCCCTCCGCCTTCCGCCCTCCATCCCCCGTCCCCCGCCCCCCGTCCCCCGCCCCTAAAAATGGTCCAAGCGAAACAGCCCAACACGGCCAAAAACGCCAGCGCGGCGGGCGTGCCGGCGGTGGTCCAAATCTCGAACAGGAAATTATGCGGATCGGCGACCTCCTCACTGGCCTCCGGCAGCTTGTAGCGGGTGTAGGCGTCCTGAAAATTGCCCGGCCCGCAGCCGAGCCACGGGTGATCGTCGATCATGTCCAGGCTCGACCGCCAGTATTGCAGGCGGTAGCCGAGAGATTTCAAGGCGGTATCGTGGTCTAGTTTTCCGATTGCCGCGGCCGTCACGGCCAGCGCCACTGCGGCGACGATGACCGCCAGCGGAGTCTTCCATCCGAATCG
>JAHIKV010000262.1 GCA_018897395.1 Planctomycetota bacterium
GAACATCCCGTTGGTGCGGCAGTTGAACATCCCGTTGGTGCGGCAGTTGAACATCCCGTTGGTGCGGCAGTTCAACTGCCGCACCATCTCGATCTCGATTCTCAAATCTCGAATCCCCCTTTCCCCTTACTAACCACTACCCACTATCCACCGTCCACTTCTGACTTTATCGGCAGTTGGACGTTCGCCTGCATGGTCGCAACGGTAATCGTGGGCGCGATGCTGCTGGGGTTCTGGGCGGTAAAAGTCACCCACCACCAACATATCGCCGAGGCGCCGTCGAAGTCGGTTCCTTCGGACGCCATGCCGGAGATGGTGTTCGTCGGCCGCATCACCGGCATGGTCGATGTGAAATGGTCCGACACCACGACCGCCGCCGTCACGTCTTATGTGGCCTTGGGACGCAAATACGCCCTGGCCTCCGGCCTGATGGAAATAACCTACGACTCCGGGGCGAAAGTCATTCTCCAGGGGCCTTGCACGTATGAGGCCGAATCCACCGCCGGCGGCTACCTGTCGCTGGGGAAACTGACGGCAAGAGTGGGGGCGGTTGGAGGAAAAGGTTCAAGTTCCAAGGTTCAAGGTTCAAGGTCTGCTTCACTAACCACTAGCCACCAACCACTAGCCACTAATTCTAATCCCCAATCCCTAATCCCTAATCCCTTGTTCGCTATCCGTACTCCCACCGCCATCGTCACCGACTTGGGCACCGAGTTCGGCGTGGAAGTTGACAAGTCCGGCGCCACCCAGTCGCACGTTTTCCGAGGCAAGGTGAAGGTGCTGGTGTTGGGTGGCACTGCCGGTTCGCCCAGCAGTGGGCGCGAGGTGATTTTGAGCGAGAACGAGTCGGCGCGAGTGGAACCAGGTACGGACCAGATTGTGGCGATCCGTCGAGAGGCGGCCCAACCGGAGGCGTTCGCGCGCCAGATGCCCGAGCCGCCGCCGGTGGTGCTGTTGCGCGACACCTTCGACAACCCAAGCGACTCAAGCACCTACCACGACGACTACGGGCTAAACCAATGCCTGTCGGTGCGGCAGTCCGGTCCGTGCCGGCCGGTACTCTATGCCTCCGGCGGCGATTATACCGGCCTCCCCAACATGACTCAGGTCGCGCACGCCGTGTGTCCGGGCAAGTTGTACCTGGTCGCCGACTTCGGTATGGCGGGCTGGCTGGTGCTGTACCGGAACTTCCCTCGCAACGTGGAGGTCGCCGCCGAACTCGATCCCGATGCCCTCCGCCCCACCGACACGACGTCGCTTGTTCCCAAGACCGTCCCAGGCGACCTGACCAGCGAAAACTGGATGGCCCTGGGGGTCCGCGGCCGGGGTCTGTCGTTCGACCACAGGGAGCTTCCCTTGGCCTCCGACGCGGGAGCCGTGCTCCAGGTCCGCTCCAACGGCAAGTGGGGCTACTTCGAGAACGGAAAACGGATTGCCGAGGGCCGCGTTCCGCCCGCCCACCCTTACCGCGTGGCGATGCGCGTGGCCGGCGACCGGCTGGAGATACAGGTCAACGGCAGCACGCTCAGCCTCGATCCCGGCGGCGCCGGGCCTGCCCGCACGCTCACCGGCCTGCTGGCCGAGACCAAGGACAACTTCATTTCCCTCGGCGCGTGCAACATGGACGTGGCGACGTTAGACATCAACACCGTGGACAATCTGACGATTACCCAACTCCCATCGAGAAAGGAGGGTGCTCCCATGAAATGATTTCGACCGCCACGGGTTCCCACGCAAAGCGTGGGAACCAGAAAGTCCTCTCGTTCCCATGCTCCGCATAGGAACGGACGACATCTCCAATGTGCTCCTCGCGCTCCGCGTGAGGAAACCGCGTCACGCGGAGCGTGACGAGTACAATCGTTTGGACTAGCGTGTTTTGTGTCTTCTGTTTTGTGTAACCTTGGTTTTTCTTTTTTGGGAGAAATTACAATGAGTCGCAAGAGTATTTTGACCGCGTTGGTTGTCTGCTGCTTCGCCCTCACCGCCGTAGTGGCCCAGGCGGGCACCATTACCATCGCAAACGCGGGTTTTGAGACCCCCCCCGACGTATTGGATGGCCCCATAAAAATTTGGACCGTCACTGGCATGACCGCTAATTCCACCGGACCGCTTGGAGGCGTCACGCCGTTCGACACTTATATGGGGATTCTCAAAAGTGGCAACCCGAGTAACCCTGGCTCTATAAAGCAGACGCTAATGGACGGCGTAAACCCGTACCATTTTGCCGCTATCGGTGATTCAGTGAGCATCAGTCTCTACGAAGCAAGGCGTGATGACAACGCCTGGGTCGGACACGGCGTCTATATCGAGTTCACCAACTCGGACACCACGGTGCTCAACACGTACCAAAGCACCGTCGATCCTGGCCAGACCTGGACGCTTCGTACGCTCACCTATACGGCCACCACGGCGTCCGACCTTGGAAAGGATATGTACCTCACGATAGCCAACACGACGACTAGCCAAAGCCCGTGGTATGATGGCGGGGTTTTGGTGGACAACGTCTCGGCGTCATACACCCCGATTCCGGAGCCGTCGACACTGGTGCTGTTGGCTGCGGGCTTGGTCGGTCTGCTATGCTACGCCTGGCGGAAGCGGCGGTAGATAACTACTCCCCTCTCCCTTTGGGAGAGGGGCAGGGGGTGAGGGCTGTTGGCGTGAGTGGGTTTCGGCCATACTCACCGCAGCCCTCACCCTAACCCTCTCCCGGAGGGAGAGGGGACAATCGATGTATGATTTCTGATTTGACTGGCGATCTCCGGCGTCGTCACGAAGGCATTTCGTGACGACGCTCGGAGAGCCGGTCATTCTCGGAAGCACAAGAACTCACGCAAAGGCGCAAAGAGAAGGAACTCTTTGTTGTCTTTGCGCCTTGGCGTGATATTCGTTGTGATTTACCTCGGTAGCTTTTCTATTGAACCAGGAGGCAAACGATGTACGGCGGCAATCATCAATCATCAATCAGAAATCAGAAATCCGCCGCGTTTACGTTAGTCGAGCTTTTGGTCGTCATTACGATCATCGGCATTCTGATCGCGCTGTTGCTGCCGGCGGTGCAGGCGGCGAGGGAAGCGGCGAGGATGCTTCAATGCCAAAACAACCTCAAGCAGATCAGTCTGGCGGCGCTGGACCACGAGCACATCCACGGCTGGCTGCCGACCGGCGGTTGGGGCTACGGTTGGATTGGCGACCCAAGTTGCGGATTCGGCACGGACCAGCCCGGCGGCTTCTTCTACAATTGTCTCCCCTACATGGAACAAGAGGCCCTTCACGACCTGCAACTGGGCGCCACCCGCGCTAGCCCCGCGCAGATGCAAAAAGCCTTGCAAATGGTCCAGACCTCGTTGTCGATGTTGAGCTGCCCGACCCGCCGCAATGCCATCGTCTTTCCGCTGGTTATCCTCAACTTCGGCTGGCCGGTGAATTGCGCCCCGGCCCCGAACGTACAGAGTGCGTGTTGGTTCCGACAAGACTACGCGGCGAACGCCGGATCGGTGTACGTCCCCTGGGCGTTCGGACCGGGCTCGTGGGCGGACGCCGCAGCCTGGAAGCCCGGAGACCCGAGCGGGGCGCACGGATTCTACGACATGAGCAGCACCAACGGCATTAGCGCCCAGCGGAGCAAGGTGAAAATGGCCGAGATCACCGACGGCACGAGTTACACCTACTTGGTGGGCGAGAAATCCCTCTGCCCCGACTCCTACTTCGACGGCTCGGATGGCGGCGACAACAATGCGGCGTTGGGCGGCGACGACTTTGACTTGAACCGCTGGACGATGATTGGGATGTTCCCGCCCGGGATAGATACGCCCGGCTTGCACGCGACCGGCTCCTTCGGCAGCGCCCATCCGAGTGGCTTCAACATGGCCCTGTGCGACGGCTCGGTGCAGAAGATGAACTACTCGATCGATCCGGAGACGCATTACCGGCTGGGCAACCGCAAGGACGGCCTGACGATCGACGGGAAGAAGTTCTAGCGGGTGTTGCGGCGGCGGCTTTGGATTACAATGCCTCACGCGGAGCGTGAGGAGTACATTGCATACCCGCATTATTCGCGCACCGCTGCAGAGAACGGAGGATCCTATGTCACCGCTTTACCGGCATCTATGTTGGAGCGGTTTGCTCATCGTTCTGAGCGGTCCCGTTTCTGGATGCGGCGCCGAGAACGCTCCGCCCAGGCAGGACGAGGCGCAGAAGCGAACGGTCACATTGAGCCTCGGGGGTACGCCGTCGCCGGGCCAACCAACGGTACGCGTCGACGCGGATTGCGATTCGGCCACGTTGCCGTGGTTCAGTTGGGACACCGAGGGCGGCGACCGCGCTAAGAACAACCTGCTGCGAGCCGGCCTATCGCTGAAAAAACGCTCGCATGGGCAATTGGTCAATCTTACCGGGAAGGGCAAGAAAAGCGGCACGCAACAAGTAAAATTCGAGATGGTTGGCTCGCAGGAGCCTATCGCCTGGACCGTGGGCATGGAGGGCGACCGGCTGACGATGCAATTCAGCGGCGGCGCGGCCGGGCACGACGCGGATAGGTTGGAACTGGTCTTTCCTTTTGAACCGCGCATGGCGGCGACCACGCTTTTGCCCGCCCGCTGGGAGACGGATGGCAGTCTGCGACTGCCGGCCGTCATCAGCGCACCGGACTTTGGGCAAATGCTCCTGGCGTGTAGTCCGTGCAAAAATGTCAGGGGTTGGCTGCGCGGCAGCCGAGCCAACTGCACGGTGGAATTCACGCTGGAGTTGCCAATGCCGCGTCCCGGCCAGGCGATCACCCTCACGATGCAGCCTCTGCGCTTGCCCGAGCCGGCCGGAATGCAGGACAAGTCGCTCTGGCGGCTGGCCCGGCGCGGGTGGTTCAACGCATTCCAGGCTTCCGCGGTGTGGGGCGACCAGAGCGTATCCTTTAGCGCTCCGCCAGGCATCCTCGCCAACAACGTCATCAGCGACCCGGTAAGTTGTTTGCTCCACCTCTGGGCAGACCAGGCGTTCTTGACGCCCCAGTTTTCACCGGACATTCACCCGATGAACATGGTGCGGCGCACGCTCGACTGGTGGCTGGATCACCGCGTGCGCCCGACGGGCGAAGTCTTTGCATACTGGGATCACGCCGACATGCTCGACGCGAATGCTAGTCCGTTGATTGCCGCTTGGGACTACGTCGAGGCCACGGGCGATCGCGCGTGGCTGGCACAACGCATCGAGCGGTTGGAGCTCATCGCCGATTACATGATCCGCCGCGACGTAGATGACGACGGAATCGTCGAGTCCACCCATAGCGGCAACTACGGCACGCTGAAGGATCCCATGCGAGCCGACTCCGCTTACGACACGATCAATGCCGGCCATAAGAACGCCTACTTGAATGCACTCGTCTACCGTGCCTTCAAGTGCCTAGCCGACCTAGAAAAGCAGTTGCAGCGCAACCAACAGCAGGCCCGGTATTCGCAGCGTGCCCAGCGGCTCAAAGCGGCCTACCTGAAGACGTTTGAGAACCCGGCGACAGGCTGGCTGGCTTGGTGGCGGAGCAAGGACGGCGAACTGCACGACCTGTCCTCCCCGATGATCAGCAGTCTGGCAATTTGCTATGGGCTCGTGGAGCCTGCTCGGGGGCACGAGATGTTGAAGCGGCTCTGGACGAAGATCGAAGCCGTCGGCTTCCGGCGGTTTGAGCTGGGAGTGCCTATCGCGCTGACGCCGGTGCGCCGTGGCGATTATCTTATGGGCCTGCCGCCCGGCGTCTGCGGCGTGCCGAGTCGCGAGGACGGCTCCGACACCTTTGGTCAGTACCTCAACGGCGGATGCTTGGTCTCCGACGCGGTCTACTTCATTACGGCTCTGCACATCGTGGGGGAGAGTAAGAAAGCGGATCGCATTCTGCGCGCCATGTTGCAGCGCCAGGAGAAAGGCGTGTTTCCCAACGGGGGCGGTTTTCAGAACGGGGTCGTCAACTCCTACCCGGGCGGAGCAGAGTTTTACACGTGGGACGGCAAGACCTGCGGCTATGAAGGCCATTTAACGTACAGTTACTCCTTCCTGCAGGCGGTGCTGCTCCGCCAGCCAAGCTTTCGCGAGCGCCTGTTTCGCCCGCTACGGGAATGAACGGTCGGCTGCGCGGCAACCTATACGACCTCAATGAACGGGAAAAACGGGACAGGTCCGATATTGGCAAATGGAGAAGAGGTGGTGATCCTTGGAATTTAGAGTGCCGCAGTCGGCAACGTGATCGTGAACGTTGCCCCGTGGCCCAGGGCGCTTTCGGCAGCGCGCACTCGAACGGCTTCCAGATGGCCTTCTGCGACGGATCGGTGCAGTGGATCAACTATTCGATCGACCCGGAAATCCACCGCCGCCTGGGCAACCGCCAGGACGGCCTGACGATCGACGGCAAGAAGCGCTGAACGACGGCGCAGGCTCCCTGACTGTCACGCAAGCAATGGCATTGAAAATTCCAGCAATCTAGCAATAGCAGCTTAATTGAGGGTGTCCCCGGAATTCCCTTGTGTCCTACGACCGTTGCGCGGGACGGTTTTGCCGCAACATGCGGTATGCAACTGCCTCTCAGAGCACAACGTATAGTGGCGTGCAATGGTCGCAGGACACAAGGCGAAAATCGAGTTGGGTAAATTGGAGGTGGTCCAACCATAGCCCGTCTTTTCCGCCCCACGGCATTTTTTCCGAGATACCTCCGGCGGATAGTCTCTCAATCGCCGGCGTGCAAACGCGCCGGCCACGCGAATTGCATCTGATTATGCCGTAAGTAAAGGTGTCGCAAGCATTTATGTCACCTGGCATCTCGGCCAACCCGCCTTGATCCAAAGGGCCGGTCTTCTTATAATCCCGCCGCGCAAGGACGGGGCACTTTTCGCGCTAAGGACTTTACCCTCTTCGTGTTGCGATTCGGCGCCGGGCGGTCTGCAACCTGTGGCGGTCCGGCGGAGCAAGGATGCTGTTCTGGTAGATAGACTTGGCGAGCTGTTGGCCCGCAACGGGTGTGTAGCGCTTGCGGCGCGCGCGCGGAGAGATGCCGCGCGCAGGGCGGCACCCTCTCGCTCCCACGCTCCGCGTGGGAACGGCCGTGAGGAACGGGAGTTGGCGGGCCAATGGACGCGGAGCGTCCGGCAGTCCGTTCCCACGCAGAGCGTGGGAACGAGGAGGATTTTTTCCGCACTCGTCATCTTTCTCCTCCTTGCCGCTTCGGCCGCGGCGCAGGTGCAACTGCCGGAAGGAAACTCGGCCGAGCCGATCATCGTCGGCGCCCAGGCGGGCAACCGCTGGGAACTCGGCTCCTACAAAGTCTGGGTGCTGCGCGGCGATTGCACGATTCGACAGGGGAAGGCTACCACCCGATGCCGCGAGGCCGTCTTGTGGATCGACCGCGCGGAGGCTTTCGACCGACGGCCGCACAAGGTAATCGCATATCTCGAAGGCGACGTGCGGATGGTGTTGGACCGACAGTCCGGCGCGCCTCGATTGACCGATCAGACGTGGTTCGGCCGGTTTTACAGCGTCGCGGGCGTCGAGGTCCGCGCGACGAGGACGGACGGTCGGCCCGACTCGCTGCCGCCGATCTATTGGCGAGGCATGGAGCGGCGTGTCCCCGAGCCGGCGAGCAATGTACGGCACACTGGCGTGCGACCGGCACAGTACACGGCCGAGGCGCCGGGACTGGTGAATCCGCCCGTTGACCCCGCACTGCCGGACAAGCCGGCAGTGGCACCCGGCGGCCACTGGCAAGATGCCAGTGCCACCCGACCGGTTGCCTTGCCCGGCGGGGCGCGGCGGATCCGCGTCTTCCCCCGCAGCAACGTGCCCGTCCAGGTCCAGTGGTTCCCCGATCCGACCGGCAACCAGTGGATCGCGGTGATCCATTCGGGGGTGAACGTGATCGTCGACGGGCTGGCCGAATACGGCACGATCGACGTTTCGACCGATCGGCTGGTGATTTGGACCACCGGGATGCAGGAGCCGGACCTGACCGGCCGGACCCGGCAGGACGAACGCGTGCCTCTGGAGTTCTACATGGAGGGAAACATCGTTTTCCGCCAGGGCGAACGGGTGATACAGGCCGATCGGATGTACTACGACGTGCCGAACCAGGTGGGCACGGTTCTGAACGCCGACCTGCTCACGCCGGTCCGCACCTATCAGGGGCTGTTGCGGTTGCACGCCGACGTGGTCCAGCAGACCGCCCCGAACAGTTTCTTCGCCCAAAACGCCTTCATCACATCGAGCCGGATGGGTGAACCGACCTATCGGCTCCAGGCCGGCGACGTGTATTTTCAAGACATTCAGCGGGCAGTGGTCGATCCGCTCAGCGGCCGGCCGGTCCTCGATCCGGTCACGGGCCAACCGGCCATCGACCACCAGCGGTTGGCCACCGCGTCGCACAACTTCCTCTTCTTAGGCCCCTTGCCGGTCTTTTATTGGCCCACTCTGGCCACCGACCTGAACGATCCGACCTACTACATCCGCCGCGCGCGGCTGAGGCAGGACAACGTCTACGGCACGCAGGTGTTGACCAACTGGAGCGGCTACGAGTTGCTGGGCATCCGGAACCCTCCGCTGGGGACCGATCTCGATATCAAGCTGGACTACCTCGGCGAGCGCGGCTTCGGCCACGGCGGCGCTTTCAGCTACGACCGCGAAGGCTTCTTCGGCGTCCCCGGCCAGACGGCCGGACTGGCCGATTATTGGGGCATCCAGGACCACGGCCGAGACGACCTCGGCCGCGATCGGATGAACCTAGTGCCCGAGAAATCATACCGCAACCGCCTCTTTTGGCAGCACCGCCAGATGCTCCCTTTCGATCTCCGCTTGAGCGCGGAGGTCGGCTGGATCAGCGATCGGAACTTCCTCGAAGAATACTACAAACGCGAGTGGGAAGAGCTGAAGGACGAGTCCACCGGCCTGGAACTCAAACGAATCACGGAAAACCGCGATTGGAGCATCACCGCCGATTACCGCATCAACGACTTCTTCACGCAGACCAACTGGCTGCCGCGGGCCGACCACTACTGGATCGGGCAATCGCTGTTGCGCGACACATTCACTTGGTACGAACACTCGCAGATCGCTTACGGCCAATTCCGCCGGCTGGAGCCGCCGACCAACCCGAACGACCAGCCGTTCAGCTATCTGCCGTGGGAGGCGGCGTCGTGCGAAGGGGAGCGGTTCGCCACCCGGCAGGAAATCGACTGGCCGTTCCAGCTCGGCGTGGTCAAGGTGGTCCCCTACGCGATGGGCGAGATCGCACATTGGGGCGAGGACATCAACGGCCAACCGCTGGACAGATTGTGGGGACAAGTCGGCGCCCGGGCGAGCATGCCCATCTGGAACGTCGATCCCACCGTAAACAGCCGCCTGCTGAACGTCCACGGTTTGGCCCACAAGGTGGTCTTCGACCTGGAGCTTTCCTGCGCCGACGCCAACCGCGACCTTTCGTTGCTGCCGCTCTACGATCCATTGGACGACGATTCGGTGGAGGCGTTCCGGCGGCGGTTCGTCACCAGCACGTTCGGCTGGCCGTCGACCGTTCCGCCGACGGCGGCCGTCATTCCGCGGCGGTTCGACGAGCGTTACTACGCCCTGCGGACGGGTCTGCAAAATTGGGTCGCCTCGCCGAGCACCGAGATCGCCGACGACCTGACGGCGTTTCGCCTGGGCGCCAGGCAGCGCTGGCAGACCAAGCGCGGTCCGCCCATCCGCCGACGCATCATCGACTGGATCACGCTGGACACGAATCTGACGATCTTTCCCGAGCCGGGCCGCGACGATTACGGCCAGACCTTCGGGCTGCTGGACTACGACTTCCGCTGGCACGCGGGCGATCGGCTGACCTTCGTCAGCGACGGCATCTTCGATTTCTTCAACCAAGGGCAGCAGATCGTCACGGTCGGCGGTTTTCTCAACCGCCCGCCGCGCGGCAGCCTCTATGCCGGCTTCCGCATCCTGGAAGGCCCCATCCACGGCAAAATCCTCTCCTTCTCATACACTTATTGGATGAGTCCGAAATGGGTTTCCTCGTTCGGCACGACGATCGACCTGGGCAACCAAGGGAACCTCGGCCAAAACTTCAGCGTCACGCGCGTCGGCGAGTCGTTCCTGGTCAGCGCCGGCTTCAACGTGGACGCCTCGCGGGACAGCGTGGGCGTGGCCTTGGCCATCGAGCCCCGCTTCCTACCGAAAAGCCGATTGGGTAGAATCGGCGGCGCTCAGATTCCACCGGCCGGAGCGTTTGGGCTGGAATGATGAATTATGAATGATGAATGATGAATTGAAACGGAACAAGGAATCACGTCCGTGAAAGAACGTGGAACGGACCATGACTTACGAGGTAGAACGAAGGCGTTCGCTCTGCGAATTGTGAAGATGGTTTCCGCGTTGCCCAACTCATTGGCGGCTCGTAATATTGGCGGACAAGTATTTCGCAGCGGCACTTCGGTCGGCGCTCAATACCGCGAAGCTTGTCGATCCCGATCAACGGCGGAGTTTATCAGCAAGATGGCCGGCGCGACGCAAGAGCTGGACGAAACGGCATATTGGCTCGAATTGTTGGCCGATGGCGGTATCGTTGCACAGAAGAGACTTGACGACTTACACCGAGAAACCAACGAACTTATCGCTATCTTCACCGCTTCCATTAAGACCGCCAAGAGAAACAAGTAATTGCCCCTCAATTCATCATTCATTACTCATCATTCATCATTTTTTTCGGGCACAGTACCATGTTTTCACCTCCTCCCGCCCCCGATCATCCCTGGCGGCGGAAGTTCCGCGACGCCTTCCGCGGCCTGAAGGAGGGCGTCCGCGGACAGAGCAGCTTCTTCGTCCACTTCTTCGTCGCCGTGCTGGTCGTCATCGCCGGCGTAGTGCTCGGCGTGGACCTCTATGAATGGTGCATCCTGGCGCTGTGCATCGCCGGAGTCCTGACCGTCGAGATGTTCAACGGCGCGTTGGAGTCGATGGCCAAAGCGATCACCGGCGAGAGCGATCCCCACCTGGGCGACTCGTTGGACATCGGCAGCGCCGCCGTGCTGATCGCCTCTATCGGCGCCTCGATCGTCGGCTCGATCATCTTCGCCAATCGTCTGGCGATCTTGCTCGGATGGTGGTAATCCACCATCGCAGACCGCCCTCAAAGTGCGTGGAATAGCGCGATTTCGACGCTGGGCGGCACGTCCCTGAGCGCAGCGAAGGGCGTGTTTCCTCGGGCGCCACGCCCATCACTTCGTTCTGGGCGTGCCACCCAATTGACCAAGTTATTCTGTTACGACTCCTAACATTGTCATCCTGATGCTCAATAAACGGCAATCCGTATCCCCCGGGTGTGGCAAAAAATCTTGGCAACGCACTGAAATGTTCGTTTAACCCGGAGCCAACGGCGACGGTGTGGAGATGGAGTAGTCTTTTCCAGTTATCTCCGTCGCCGTTGGCTCCGGGTTAAACGAAAATGCCAAGAAAAA
>JAHIKV010000263.1 GCA_018897395.1 Planctomycetota bacterium
CAAGGACCACGTCATCACCACGCTGACCGAAGACGTGCCGTTTTTGCTGGAAATGGTGGTGGAGAACGGTCGTGGATACGTGCCGGCCGCCGAGCACACGCCCCAGGCTCAAGAGATCGGCATCATCCCGATCGACGCCGCTTTCAGCCCCGTGGTCCGCGTCCGCTACGAGGTCGAGGAGACCCGCGTCGGCCAGAAGACCAACTTCGATAAGCTGACTCTGGAAATCTGGACCAACGGCTCGATCGCGCCTGAGATGGCTCTGGTCGAGTCGGCCAAAATCCTCCGCAAGCACCTCAACCCCTTCGTCCAATACGACGAACTGGGGCCGATGGTCCACAGCGAAACCCGCGCCATCGGTTCGATCGCCATCGACCAGGCCACCGAAGCCAAGCTGGCCATGAGTCTGGCGGAGTTGGAGTTGTCGGTCCGGGCGACAAACTGTCTGGAGTCGGAAAACATCACTACCGTCCGCGACCTGGTCACCCACACCGAGGAGCAGATGTTCGAGGTCCGCAATTTCGGCGAGACTACCATGGCCGAGGTGCGAGAAAAGCTCTCCGACATCGGCCTGCGGCTGGGTATGCGGCTGCCGTCCGCCCCGACGTCAGCACTGTAAATCATAACACCGCAATACCTGCGTGTTGGGGCGGCAGTTCAACTGCCGCCCCAACGGAAAAATCCACGACCATGCGACACAGACGACGAGGCCGAAAACTCGGCCGCAATCCGAGCCATCAACGGGCCTTGCTGAAAAGCCTGGCCACCGCGCTGTTTCTGACCGAACGCGACGCCGAGGGCGAGATCAACAAGCCGCCCAAGGTCAAGGGTCGGATCATCACCACCCTGGAGAAGGCCAAGGAGGTCCGCCCGTTGGTCGAGCGGTGCATCACTATCGCCCGGCACGCCCTGCCGCATCAGGACGCCGCCGACGAGTTGGAACCCAACGCCGAACGAAACAGCGACCAGTGGCGGGCGTGGCGCTCCAGCGAGCAGTGGCAGGTTTGGTGCAAGACTATCTCGCCGGTGGTCGCCGCCAGACGCCGCGCCTTGCGGATGTTGGGCAACAAGCAGGCGGTCCGAATCTTGTTTGACGACATCGCCCCCCGGTTCGCCGACCGCGACGGCGGCTATACCCGTGTGTTGCGGCTGGCCAAACCCCGCCTGGGCGACGCCGGCACGCGCGCGATTCTCGAACTGGTCGGCAAGAACGACCGCGTCCGCCGCAAGGCCGCCCGACCCTCGTTCGAGTCCGACGCAGCCGAATCCAAAGTCAAACCGGTCGCGCCGCCGGACAACGAACCCACCAACGCGGCCGACGATACACAATAATCGCCGTTTCGCACTCGTTCCCACGCAGAGCACGGGAACAAGGCAAAGTCCGTCCGCTATGCGTTGGCAACGAAAGTTGATCGGCTTTTTCGGTGGGGGACGTCACGGATGGACTCCGTTCGACAGCCACGACGCTTTCGCCGCGACTTGCCGCCGAGCGCCGGCTTCGACTTCACCGGCCATATCCGCCGGCTGTGCGAGGATATGACCGCGCGGCTGGACCAACTCCGGCACATTGACATGACGCGGGTGGCGGTCAGTTTCGCCCAGACCCGCCGGGCCGGCAGCCAGGGGATGTACGCCACGCTCTCGCCGATGCGTTTCGCCGGCGGGCGGTTGCACGTCTTCCGCCGCAAACGCCGCTTTGGTCTACAGCGTCTGTACGCCCCGGACGGCCGCGAGATGCTCTACATCCTCACCTTCTACCTACCGCGGTTCCTGGACCTTCCCTTCCGCGAGAAGCTAACCACGGTGTTGCACGAGCTTTGGCACATCGGACCTAAGTGCGACGGCGATCTGCGTCGGCTGGGCGGCCGCTGCTATGCCCACGGCTCCTCCCAGAAGCAGTACGACGCCCATATCGAGGCCCTTTTGGACCGCTGGCTTTCGTTGGGTCCGCCGGAGTCGCTGTACGATTTCCTGCGTCAGAACTTCCACGAGCTTTCGGCCCGCCACGGCCGCGTTTGGGGCCGCAAGGTACCCAACCCCAAACTGGTGCCGCTGGATTAGGCCATGACCTAAATTAGTTTCCGTCGCGGAAAGGAAAGTAGGGTGGGTCAAGCGAAGCGCAGCCCCACCACGTTTTTCCCGCTGTTGGTGGGGCTGCGCTTCGCTTGACCCACCCTACACGGGCTTTTCCGCACCCGAAGCCTGATTATTCGGATTGTTCCAATCGGGTGTGGCAAAAAATCTTGGCAACGCACTGAAATGTTCGTTTAACCCGGAGCCAACGGCGACGGTGTGGAGATGGAGTAGTCTTTTCCAGTTATCTCCGTCGCCGTTGGCTCCGGGTTAAACGAAAATGCCAAGAAAAA
>JAHIKV010000264.1 GCA_018897395.1 Planctomycetota bacterium
GCCGCACCAACGGGATGTTCAACTGCCGCACCAACGGGATGTTCAACTGCCGCACCAACGGGATGTTCAACTGCCGCACCAACGGGATGTTCAACTGCCGCACCAACGGAGACATCGATGGCCGGTGAACCGGCCATCCCTCGTCCCTCGTCCCCCGCCCCTCGACCCTTTCCGCAACGGGCCTTGTGGAACAACAGCGAGTGGAGGATCGCTTGCTCGGCGTAGGCTGCCCTGGCCCGCGGGTCGCGGCGCAGCAATTCCAACAACTCCCGCCGCTCCTCGGCCTCCAACCACCCGTCGGCCTCGGCCGAGAGTAGTTGAATCATTCGACGAGAAAAAGGGGACGGGTCCAATTTGTGCGCAGCACCCTCCGGGCCGTTCCGGCAAATTGGACCCGTCCCCTTTTTCTCTTCCCCGGCGTTCATGGCTCGCCCTCCATCTTGCGACGAACACATTCCAGCAGCTTAAGGCGTATGCGGTAGAGCGATTGCTGCACCGACCCGATCGGACGGCCCAATTCGGCGGCCATCGCCTTGATCGCGCCGTCGGGACCATATCGTTTGAGGATCATTTCCCGCTGGCTCTCCGACAACTCCGCCAAGCAGAGGTCCAAAAACCGTTTGCGCGGGGCCACGTCCTCGACCAACCGCATCATGTCCTGGGCAACCATCGCCAGCAGCCCGTCGTCGAACAGCAGCCGGTCGCGCCGGTGGCGCTTGCGGCAGGAGAGCACCTCGAAATAGGCGATCCGACACGCCCAGGCCGTGAAATTCTTGACCGTCGGGAACTCGTCGGCCTGGCGGCAGAGTACGACGTTGGTCTGTTGCACCACGTCGTCGGCCTCGAATGGGTCGAGGACCAAGGCCGTGACATAAGCGCGCAGGGCGTCCTGGCAATCGAGCAAAGCGCGGACGAATGGCTCGGAGAGCTGTCGTTCCGACATGCCGCCACCCTCTTTGAAGAGACCCTATCCTACCAGTGTAATTGGCCCCGCGTCCTTGCCTCTAAAGTAATGGGGCGGCACTCTGCCGGTTTTCAACACGAAAACGCAAGAAAAGGGGCGAGAACACTGCTTTCGGGGAGGAAGAAGGGGTATTAGATGAGGTGGCTGATCAGCACTCTCAGGCCGATCAGGATCAGAACGATCCCACCGGCGGCCTCGGCCCAGCGACCCCAGCGCGAGCCGATCCGATTGCTCAGCGAAATGCCGATCGCGGTCATCGCGGCGGCCACGATTCCGATCACCACGCTGGGCACCCAGACCGTGACCCCCACGAAAGCCATCGACAGGCCGACCGCCAGCGCGTCGATGCTGGTGGCCACCGAGAGCAGGATCAGCGTCGGGCCGCGGGTCGGATCGCGGTTGGGTCTGGTCCGTTTTTCATGCCCTGCCTCCCAGAGCATTTTGCCCCCGACGCATCCCAACAGCGCGAACGCCGCCCAATGGTCGTATTCGCCGATGTAGGCGGCCACTTGTTCGCCGGCCAACCAGCCGGCAATCGGCATCAGGAACTGGAACAGGCCGAAGTGAAATGCGAGGCGGAAAACATGCCGCGGAGTGACCGACTCCAGCGTCAGCCCCACCGCGATCGACACCGCGAAAGCGTCCATCGCCAGACCGACCGCGATTCCCAGCAAACTAAGCCAGTTGAGTTCCATCATCGCTCGCTATTGTAGGGGGCGACTCCAGTCGCCGAAAGCGGAGGAAAGTAGGGTGGGTCAAGCGAAGCGCAGCCCCACCACGTATTTCCTGCTGTTGGTGGGGCTGCGCTTCGCTTGACCCACCCTACGCTGCTATGTGATTTTTGATGACCGGCCGGCCAATTCGGGATGATAGTCGGGTTCGCCCGCCAGTTGCGCAATGGCGTAAAGGAAGCGGCGGGTCAACTCATCGAGCACGTCCCGCTCGCCCTCGCGGCCGTAATACCGCGACAGGTCGATCGGAGGGCCGATCACCAACCGCACGCGGGCAGGCATCAGCAGACAGCCGAGCGTCGTGCCGTCGTACGGCGCGCCGTCGATGTAGCAGGGCACCACCGGCGCTCGGGCCTTCAGCGCGATCAACGCCGCGCCCGGCCGGCCGGGCAACAGCAGCCGCGCGGTGGTGTTGATGCGGCCTTCGGGAAATAGCCCCACCAATTCTCCCTGCTTGAGCAGTCGGATGGCCGCTTTCGCGGCGGCGGCGCCGGTTCCCCCGCGCCTTACGGGAATAGCCCCACAAACTCTTAGTAGTCCTCGGAACAATGGATATTCACAATATTCGCGGGCCACCATCCAGTGGATCACCCGGGGGCCGGTCAACGCGATGAACGAAGGGTCCAGCGGGCAACGGTGATTACAAACGATCACCGCGCCCCGATCGGATCGAAGCGGCGGCAGACGGCCGCAAATTTTCGTTCGCCAAAGGCCCCGCGCCACGGCATAGTTTATGGCGAATAGGAAAGATTGCAGGGGTGAAATCGGCGATCTCCGCATCATCAACATAATCCGACCCGCCAGCGACGAACCTAGCGCCGCCAGCACGCATAAGGCAAGAATATCCCCTGTTTCGGCCGATAACATGGTTGATTCTCCTACCCCTAATCTACCTTGCGACCGCCATTTCCACGAGACCGACAACCACGAATCGAGCACCTAGGACCGTCTGATGAAGATTGGCGTGATCAGCGACTCGCACGACGAAGCAGCGCCCACTCGACAAGCACTCGGCAACCTTGACCGATTAGGCGTGAAACTGACCATCCACTGCGGCGACGTCGGACTGGAGGTCGTCCCCTTGCTAAAGGGACGAGAAATCCATTTCGTCCACGGCAACATGGACGATCCCGACCGATTGCGCGAAGCGCTGGTCGAACCGGAACACACCTTCCACGATCGACTCGGCACGCTGGAAGTGGAAGGGACGCGGGTCGCCTTCCTGCACGGCCACGACGTGAAACTGCTGCACCAGACGATTCACTCGGGAGACTGGGATCTGGTGTGCCACGGCCACACGCACGCCTTCTCCAGCAGCCGCGAAGGCCGCACCCTGGTCGTAAATCCCGGCGCACTATCGCGCACTCAAAACCCCTCGATGGCCGTCGTGGAATTGCCGTCGCTCGAAGTGACCGAGATCCCGCTGTAGGGAAATGATGAATTATGAATGATGAATTATGAATGGCCGACGAAAGTGAGCGATCACTTGCTAACCATTCAACATTCATCATTCTACATTCATCATTCGCCCCTCACCCCGCCATTCGCCTGGCGTAGTCTGCCTCGGCGAACTGCCGCTCGGGCCGGTAGCGATACTGCATGATGTAAGCGTCTTCCGGCGTGTCGGCATAATAGCCGCGCAACACCGAAACGGCGCGGAAGCCGTTCTCGCGGAAAAACAACTGCGCGGCCAGGTTCGTCTCGCGGACTTCGAGCGCCAAGCGGCTGCGGCGCTGCGAGGAGAGCTTTGCGATCAGCTTTGCGATCATCTGGCTGCCCACGCCGCGCCGCCGATAGTCATCGGCCACGGCGAAGTTCAACACGTGGATGCGGGCCTTGTGCAGCTCGTAGATCATGAAGCCCGCCACCCGGTCTTCGTGCTCGGCCACCATGCCGATGCAGTTTCGCTGACGCAGACAGCGGATGAAATCGTCCTCGCACCAAGGAAACTCGAAGCCGCCGGCCTCGATGGCCAGCACCTCGGGCATGTCGCGGCGGATCATCCAGCGGATATGGACCCGAACCTCCTGTCTTTGGTCGATCTGCATCTCGGCCTCCTTCCTTGTCGGCCTGGGAAAAAGGGGACTGGTCCAATTTGCCGGAACGGCCCGCAGGCGGGCACCATGCTCGCATGGTCGTCGCACGAATTGTACCTGTCCCCTTTTTCCCTCTTCGGTTCTCCAGCGGGGTTCGTACATTATCACAACCGGCCGGATTCACCAATACGAACTGTAGGGGATTGACGGCGGTCGGTATCAGCCTGTGTAGGGTGGGTCAAGCGAAGCGCAGCCCCACCACGTTTTTCCCGCTGTTGGTGGGGCTGCGCTTCGCTTGACCCACCCTACTTTCTTGCCGGGTCGCTCCCACTCCCCCCTTGTTCCCATGCTCTGCATGGGAACACACTGCCCGGACGCATCGCGTCCGCTGCGAAAAATCCTCGGAAACCGCCCCCGGCCGACGGATTTCATGCCAGTTTCGCCCCTCCCCAGACCAGAAAAAGGCGTTTTTGCTCCCGCCATAGCCCTTGGCAAAAAACGGCGAAAATGCCGGTGGCCGAAAAACAGCCTTTTTCCAGGCATTTCCGGCTGGTAGAATGACCTTGTCGCACATACCCCATCGGTGGCACGGTTGCGTAAAGTTGGGTAAAGTTTTGCGTTTCGTCGCCGCAAGTATAAGGGGGAAGGCAGGTTACGGTCGATTTTCCGGCCTGAATTTACCGGGGGAAAATTCCCGATTTCGCTAATTAATTCTTACGTTGATTCGCCGATGGCCGCCGATGCTCTCAAACCGCTTAATTCACGGGCTTTTCATTACCCTCACGCGACTCATTCGGTGACGTAAGTGCAGTTTAGCGCCAGGTTGATCAACCTGGCGCATCATGTTAATCAACCTGTGGGCGCGGGGTTAAATTGGCCCCCAAAACGCCGATCGATCGCGAAAATTGCGGTTTGGATGCTGTTCTGAAGAATCAGCGCAAAATTGCTTGCCAACACACCTCTCCCCGGGGACATGCCGGGCAGCGTATTCGATTGCGGCTTTCTGTCTTTTCGGGGTGCCTTCGCAAGAATGCACCGGTCGAGTCGGTAGCATGCGGCACTGGCAGAGCCAGTGGCACGCGACGGCTAAACTGTTTCCCCGAACCCCGAGTCCCCAACCTCGAATCCCCAATCCCCGGCCCCTCCACAAGTACGCTCAGAACAACTCGGCCGGGTCGGCGGCCAACACTTTGCGCATCGCCAAACATCCCGAAACGACGCACATCGCCAGCGTCAGCAACAGCACCGACGCCGCGCGGGGGACGTTCAGGATCATCAACAGCCCGGTCCAGCGGGCCAACGCCGCGTACAACCCAAGACTGAGAAGCATGCCCGGGATGAAACTCAGCAGCGAAAGATAGACCGATTCGGCGAGTACGAAGCCGACGAAGTAGCGGTTCGGATAGCCCATCGCTTTGAGCGTGGCGAACTCGGCCAGATGGTCGCCGACGTCGGCGTGGATGATCTGATAGCAGATGACCACTCCGACCAGGAATCCGATCAGCGTGCCGATCATGAAGATGTAACCGATGGGAGTGCTGCGTCGCCAGAAGTTCCGCTCGCGGGCAACCATCTCCGCCTTGGTCAGCACGGCCACGTCGTTGGGCAACCGCTCGATCAGCCGCGTTTTGACCTCTTGCGGGTCGGCGTCCCGTTGGAGTTTGACGACGCCCAGATCGACGACTTCCAGCGGATCGCCGCCCGGTCGGCGACTGGGGAAGAACTTGGCGAAGTTCTCGGTGTTCATAAACAGGTTGCCGTCGTTGGCGAAGTCCGTGCCGAGTCGAAACCCGCCCACCAGGCGGACGGATCGGCCGGCCAGCGTCACGCCGCGCCATTGGTTCCAGGGCGTGCGCCGGCCGGGCGGGCCATAGACCGACTTGTTCTTCTCGTCGCACAAAGCGGCGCCCGGCTGCTTCAACGCCTCGGAATATGCGGCCAACTCGGGAATCAACAGCACCGGCTCGCTCGGATCGCAGGCCAACACGCGGATCGGATAGCCGCGCGCGCCGGGCTGTTTCCAGACCGCCCTGGGTCGCTCGATATAGAGAGGATATGCCGCGAGGACCCCTTCGCACGACCGGGCCTGATATATCCGCCCGATGTTGAACGTCTGGTTGGCCGGCAGAGCGTAGCGCGCTCGAGCCACCAGCACCAGATCGGCGTCGAGTTTTTCGAGCACCTGCACGGTGCTGTCGAACAGCGCGTTCTTGAAGCCGGTTTGCATGAACATCAAGACCACGGCGAAGCCGATGCCGGCGACCGCCGCCAGCAACCGCCGCCGGTCGTGAGTCAGGTTTTTCCAGGCCAGAGGGATGCGCATGGGGTTTGTGAATAGGGATTAGGGATTAGGGATTAGGGATTAGAAAGTGACGTTCATATCGTTTTAGAACAAATCAGCCGGGTCGGCCGAGCGGACCTTCCGCAGTGCGCCAAGGCCGGAAATGGTACACATCAACACGGACAGACCGAACACGAAAAACACGCGGCCGGCCGTCATTTCGATCGGCACGCGGGCCATGGCCCTCGTCAGCCAGTACAAGACCGCCGAGATTGCCAGCCCGGGCAGGAAACCCAACACGGCCAGCATCGCGGCCTGCTGCAAGACCACTCCGGCCAGATAGCCGCCGCCGTAGCCGATGGCCTTCAGCGTGGCGTACTCGGGCAGGTGGTTGGCAACGTCGCTGGAGAGGACCTGGTAGACGATCGCGGTGCCCACGACCAGCGCCACGACGACGCCCAACTGGAAGATCAGGCCGATCGACGTGTTTTGGACCCAATGGTGGACCTCGCGGTCGAGGACGTCGGCCCGGGTGAGTACCTCCACGTCTTCCGGCAGTGCGTTGTTAAGTGCGGCGGCCGCCGCTTCGGCGTCCGCGCCGGGTAGCAGCTTCACCAAACCGAGACTGACCTGGCCGGGGGCCTGCCGCGGACGGAACCGCTGGAACCCGCGGACGCAGGCGACCACCGCGCCGTCGGCGACGAAACCCGTGCCCAGGGAAAAGCACTCGACGATCCGCACGCGCTGCCGGGAAAGTTCGCTTTCGTCGCCGATGTCGGCCTTGCCGAACCGCCGCCGGTCTTGCGGGCCGAACTCGCGGCGCGACTTGTCGTCGATCAGCACGAACTCCGGCACGGTCAACAGGGCCAGCTTTCGCTGGATGTCTTCGCGGCGGAAGACCGGATCGTTGGGATTCAGTCCGACGATGAGCATTGCCCGCTTGCTGCCGTCGTGCGGGTTGCGCCAGAAGTCGGAGACCAGGTAGACGGGCGAGGCCCGCTCGACGCCCGGCAGCGACTCGGCCTGGTCGAGCCTGTCGCGGGGAAAGGTCCGCGAGGCGATCAGGTGCAGGTAGTGGCGCGAGCGGACGAGCAGGTCGAAGTCCAGTGCGTCGTAAAACAGCGTCGCGCTCCGCTCGGCCGAGCCGAGGAACCCCAATTGCATGAAGATCAAAACGACGGCGAAGGCCACCCCGGCGGCGGCCAAAGCGGTCCGCGTCTTGTTGTGGATCAGGTTTAGCCAAGCCAGTGGGGTGCGCATGGGGAAAGGGATTAGGGATTGGGGATTAGGGATTGGAGGTTGTTGAGAACTGAGGGCCGGCAAGCTTGCACCTAATCCCTAATCCCCAATCCCTAATCCCTTTTCGGAAACCTCACGTCAACCTGCAAATTGGTCAGGGCTGCCGCCCGCCGGCTCCCCTCTTCGTCAAGCTCGACGCGGACATCGACCACGTGCCGGTCGGCCGGGGCGAAGGGATCGACGTTCTTCAGCATGGGCGTGCTGATAATCCGGCCGATGCTTTGCACCGTGCCGCGAAAACCTTCCTCGTCCCCCGGCGGCGCGAACGCTTTGCTCGATATGATCGCCTCTTGGCCGACGCGGAGATGCTTGACCTCGATTTCGTATACTTCGGCCACGACGACCATCCGCCGCAGGTTGGCGATTTGCAGCAGGGGACCGGCGCCGATCGTCTCGCCCGGCCGCACGCAGGTCTTCAGCACCGTCCCCTCGCAGGGCGCGGTGATTCTGGTGCGGTCGAACATTGCGGCCGCCAACTCGCGGCCGACTCGAAGCGACTCGACGGGAACGGCGAAGGGCAATTGCCTTTTCGCCGCTTGGGCCGCCGCCAGCTCCAATCGAGCGGCCTCCAGTCCCAGTTGGTTCGTCAACGTCAACTGCTCCATCATTGCCCGGGCCGACTGCAACTCCGACTCGGCCTGTTGGACCAACAGCGCCTGCCGTTCACGCTCCTGATCGGATGCCAGTTCCTTCGAGAGACCGGCGAGCCGCTCCTGGTCCTTGATTGCCAAGGCGAGCGAAAGGGCGAGCAATTTGATCTTATTCTCTTGCGCGGCCTCGTTCCGAACCGCCGCCTCGGCTTTCTTAATCCCCAACCCGGCCATCTCGATCTTCACGTCGGCAAGGCTCTGCTCGACCGTCAATCGCTGCTCGGCGATACGCAACCGGCAATCGGCGGCGTCCAACTCCAGCTTTCTTAGCTCGCGGCTTTCGAGTTCCGCCAGCAGTTCGCCTTTATTGACCGACGAGCCTTCTTCGGCCAAGAGGCGTCCGAGCCGATCGCCGATGGTTCCGCCCACGTCGATCACACCGTCGGCCGGCTCGACGCGACCCATGGCGACGACGGATTCCCGGCCGACATTTTCGGATTCGGCCGATCCTTTACCCCGCTCGCCGTCGTGCGGCGCGCCGGCCGTTTGTTTGCCCGGATAGGTCCAGCCGAGTTGCGGGGCGTATTGCCGGGCGAACCATCCGCCCGCGCCGCACGCCAGCACCAAAACGACGGTTAGCAATGCTCGTTTCATGGTGAATCCAAAATAAAATTTCCCGCGCGATGAGAGAGACGCGAGATATAGGTATTATGATATATTCCCCCGCTGAGGAAATATAGTATTCCGAACGGGCCGAGGCGGCGAGCGGACTACTCTTTTGGGGAGTTGGCGGGTGGAGTATGAACCAGAATTCGTTATATGATACCATCCCGAAAGACCGCTTTCATTGGAGTTATTCACCCGCTATACTTTCGCCAGATGGAGGAACGACCGCGTCGGCCGAGGGCATCGATCCGGCGTCGGCGCAAAGCCCATCGAACCTTGCCTGCCTTCTGACTCGCCTGGACGAGGTAGTCGTTGAAAACGAGAAGAGAGAGTAATCCCACCCCCGATTCCCCCCCGCCTCGCTTGCTCTCGCTGGACGCCCTTCGCGGTTTCGCGATGTTTTGGCTGATCGGCGGCCGCGAGTTCGTATTGGCCGTCGCGGGTTTTGTGCATCCCGGCATGTTCGACGTCTTGAAGACGCAACTCACGCACACGAAATGGCTGGGGTTCGTCGCCTGGGACTTGGTCATGCCGCTGTTCCTGTTCGCGGTCGGCGTGGCGATGCCGCTCTCGCTGGGCACTTATTCCGAACGGAAAAAGCCGCTGGGACCGACTTACCGGCGAATCGCCCGACGCGTAATCGCGCTGTGGCTGCTGGGCATATTGATCCAGCAACTCCGCTATGGGCCGGGCAATCTGGAGTTGTTCAGCAACGCGCTTCAGGCCATCGCCGTCGGCTACCTCGTCACCTCGTTGGCTTTGCTGCATCTTCCGGTTGTCGGCCAATGCGTCCTTTTCGCCGTGCTGCTGCTGGGCTACGGCGCCCTGTTGACGTTCGTCCCCTTCGGCAGCCATCCCGGCGGCACTTTGGAGAAGACGGTCAACCTTGCCAGACACGTCGACGAATGGGTGCTCGGCGGTTTTCGCCGGGACCACGCCTTTACTTGGATCGTGCCGAGCCTGGGTTTTTCGGCGACGGTGCTATTGGGCGCGATGGCCGGGCAACTCTTGAAAGGAGGGCGCCCGGCCCGCCGACGGCTCGTCCTGCTGACGGCGTTCGGTCTGGCCTGCCTGGCTGCCGGATGGATATGGAACCGCCAGCTACCCTGGAACCGTTATCTCTGGACCAGTTCGATGGTCCTCTGGGCAGGCGGCTGGAGCTTCCTGCTCCTGGCCTTGTTTCATCTGTCGATCGACGTTTGGGGCTTCAAGCGCTGGGCGTTTCCTTTCCTGGTCATCGGCTCGAACGCCCTGTTGGCGTACGCGATCGATCCGGTCTTCGACCGCGCGAGCGACGCGCTGGCGCAAACATTGCTTCATCAGTATCCCACGTACTACGCGGAACTGCTGAGTTCCAGCCTCGAACTGGCGTTGATCTGGATGATTCTCCGGCTTCTCTATCGGCGGGGGAAGTATTTTCGGGTTTAGCATCGTAGGGTGCGTCCAAGACGCACCGATATTCTTGTTTGCGGTGCGTCGCGGACGCATTCTACCGTGATGGCCCTGGAATTCTACCAGTGCGCCTTTTCGCCCGTCAACAATGGCCCCGGCATCCCCCACGCTGGCGGTGGCAAGGGGGGCCACGGCACCGCATAGCACATCAACGGCCTAATAATCCGCCGCCATGCGCCGTAATTATCATAGAGAGTGGGGACGTGGGTTCGTGCGCCTTCTCTAAATTATCGGGAGTTTCGCCGATCGTGGACTTCACCCCGGACAAAGACGTTTGGTTCGTGCAACGGCTGGCCGACGCCCAGCGGGGGCTGTACGCCTACATCCTCCAGTTGTTGCCCAACCGCGCCGACGCCGACGACGTACTGCAAGCGACCAACCTGGTCATGTGGAGCAAGCGGTCGCAATTCGTCGCGGGGAGCGATTTCGCGGCTTGGGCGGCGCGGATCGCATACTACGAGGTGCTGACGCACCGCAAACGGAAGGGCCGCGACCGGCTCCGATTCGACGATTCGCTGGTCGAACAGCTCTCTCAAGAGGCGGCCGCCGAGTCCGGCCAGATCGACGCCGTGCTGCAAACTCTACGCCTCTGCATGGAGAAGCTGAACCAGCCGGATCGAGACCTGTTGCAGATGCAGTACGCCGACGATCTTCGCCCGCGCCAGATCGCCGAACGCTTGGGCCGCTCTCCCGGCGCAATCTCCGTGGCCATGCACCGCATCCGCATGTCGCTGCTGAAGTGCATCGACGAGCACGACCGATCCGTGCGGGAGGATGACCGATGAGCCAATCCAGCATGACTCCCGAGCCGGACCGCTTGATCGCCAAGTTGCTGGAGGGCGACCTCCCCGAGACCGAACGAGAGCAATTGAACCGGCTGCTGCGCGACGACGCCTCGCTGCGGCGGCTTTACCGCGAATACATGATCCTCGACGCCCTGTTGCGCTGGGAGATCGCTCCTCCGTTGATGCGGGTAGGCGAGGAGGGGTGTGGGACGAGGGGCCGGCGGCGAGGGATGGCCGGTTCACCGGCCACTGACGCCTCTGTCGGCCCGACAGTTGAACATCCCGTTGGTGCGGCAGTTGAACTGCCGCACCAGCATAACGTTGAACTGCCGCACCATCTCGATCTCGAATCTCAGATTCCAAATCCACCCTTCCCCTTACTAACCACTACCCACTACCCACTACCCGCTGACTTTGTAGGCAGTTGGACGTTCGCCTGCATGGTCGCAACGGTAATCGTGGGCGCGATGCTGCTGGGGTTCTGGGCCATAAAAATCACCCCCCACCAACATATCGCCGAGGCGCCGTCGCCGGCAAGCCGGTCGATCGAGAGGCCGGAGTTTGTCTTCGTCGGCCGCATCACCGGGCTGCTCGACGTGAAATGGTCGGACGACGAGGACTTCTTGCCCCCTCATGGCTACGCCTACGTCCCGCTGGGCCACAAGTACAAACTCGACTCCGGCCTGATGGAAATCACCTACGACTCCGGGGCGAAGGTCATCCTCCAAGGGCCTTGCACCTACGAAGTGGAATCCACCGCCGGCGGCTATCTCTCGTTAGGCAAATTGACGGCGAAGGTAGAGAAGGAGAGGTCAGAGGTCAGAAGTCAGAGGTCAGATCACTATCCCCTCTCCACTAATTCTAATCCCCAATCCCCAATCCCTAATCCCCTCTTCTCCGTCCGCACTCCCACGGCCATCGTCACCGACCTGGGCACCGAGTTCGGCGTCGAGGTGGACGAGACGGGCGTTACCGAGTCGCACGTCTTCCGCGGCTCGGTGAAGATGCTGGTGTTGGATGGCACTGGAAATCCCCCCTCTCCTTCCGGGAGAGGGGCCGGGGGTGAGGGCAGTGGGCAGGTGGTGGTTTTGCGGGCAAATGAATCGGCGCGGGTGGACGGTGGCGATGAGCCTCGCGTCACGGTGCTTGGTCCGTCGACCAAGACGGCCGATTTCATCCGCAGGATTCCCGAGGTGACATACAAGACGCTGGACCTGGTCGACGTGGTGGCCAGCGGCGACGGTTTTTCCGGCCGGCGCGGCCGCGGCATCGATCCGACCAACGGCCGGATCGTCGACGCACTGCCCGCACTGCCGGGGCCGACACCGGCCGTTCTGATGACCGGCGATGGACAATACCATCGCGTGGCGGGAATGCCGTTTATCGACGGCGCGTTCATTCCCGACGGCGGCAAAGACGAGGTGCAAACCGATTCCGCCGGTCACGTCTTCGCCGGATTTCGAGACACTGCCAATACCGCGGCGCTGTGCCTTTGGGCGGGCGGCGCCTTCCCCGATCAACGGTATCCGTCGAAGTTCGGCGGCGTCGACTATGCTTCGTCCGGCCACGGCCTGCTGTTTATGCACGCCAACATCGCGATCACCTTCGATCTGGAGGCGATTCGGCGGGCGAACCCCGACTATAGGCGGCTGCAATTCCGCGCCGTGGCCGCCAATATCTGGACCGAGTACGAAAGCTACCCCGATGTCGCCGACGTCTGGGTGTTGGTCGACGGACGGTCGCGGTTTCAACGTCAGCGGATCGGCAGTGGCCAGGGCATATTTTCGGTTCTGGTTCCGATTCACGACAAGGACCGTTTCCTGACGTTGGCCGCCACCGACGGCGGAGACGGAACCAGTCATGATTGGATCATTTTCGGCGATCCTCGACTGGAACTGTTGCTGCCCGATGCGGACGAACAAAAGGAGAAAGGAGGTCAAACCATGAATGGTCCATAAAGTCGCTTGGCGTTGGTCGCGCCCCGGGCGAAGCCGCCAGCGGCCTTCGCGCAGGTCGTCAAGTTGTTGGGTGCGTGAAACGCACCCTGAAACACCTCAAGCGGCCAAAGTGGCGCGTTTCACGCGCCCTACGATGGCTATGGAACGACGAGCGTTGGGGCAGTCGAGCGATGCTCGGGCGGGTGTTCCGCCCGGAAGCAGAGTTCCGTTTGTTAAACATTTTATTTTCAGGAGATTTGGTCATGAGTAGCTCTAAAGTTTCTCTGATTCTGGCAGTGCTGGCCGTTTCTTTCTTTGCGTTCTGCGGCAACGCCGGCGCCACGATCCTTTTCCAGGACAACTTCGACAACGTTGCGGGAGTCACCAACCCTTCCACGACGCTGGCGCGGCCCGTGGCGCAAGTGGGCACTTGGGGCCCGTTACAGGACGATACCAGGACCAACAACCAAGGCATCCAAGTCTGGAACAACGTCACCCCAGCCAGTGCCGAGGCGGGTACCAACCAGTACTTGACCAATAAATCCGTGACGGGTGGGCTTGGTGGGTCTTTTATTTTTGGGAGCCTTTCCGCCTCCTCTACAAACGAGAAAATCTACCTCGACTTTTCCATGTGGAATGCTTCGGGGAAGTGGTCCATAGGTGGATGGCTTGACAACGCCTATGGCGACCCTAGTTTTATTGCTAGGTTTGACCCCGATGGCTATGTGTGGTATTTCGGTGCCGATAGTGCTTACCATAAGACGAGCGTCACCTATACGTTAGGCGCCTGGGTGGACGTGAGCATTGTGGCAGATTACGCAGCCCGCACGTTCGATTTGACCGTGGGAACTTCCACTGCGACCGGCTTGGACTTTCGGGGAGATGGGTCTGGGCATACGATTGGGGCGATTTACATATCGTCTAATAGTGTCCCAAACAGGGCGCACATCGACAACCTAAGGCTAGCCACTACCCCAATCCCCGAGCCGTCGACGCTGGCGTTGTTGGCCACGGGCTTGGCGGGTCTGCTCTGCTACGCATGGAGGAAGCGGCGGTAGATTTGTGATTTAGGATTTCTGATTTCTGATTTGACGTTTGGTGGTGCGGACCGTGGCCGTTAAGATGGCGACCAGTTCGTCGCACTCCTTTGTCAAGTCGGATAATCGGGAAGGTTTTAGCGTGTTCGATTCGGCGAGGAGTTCCAACCAATAGACGGTTTCCTCGCCTTCGCGAATGGCGATCTCCAGCGTCGTCACGAAATGTCTTCGTGACGACGCTCGGAGCGCTTCGCGGTAGTTTGCGCCGATCGAAGTACCCGACTTGAGAATTTGTCGTCCAAGCACCTCGCCCAGGCGGTTGCGCGGCAAAGCGGAGGCGAGTTTGATAATTCGCAGAGCAAACTTTTTTGTGCGATTTCGCAGGTCATTGGAATTCATGTCTTGATGTCCTGTGTGGGTCAAAGGAGTGGATAATGTCTCTTCTCAATCATAAATCATCAATCATCAATCATAAATCCTCCGGTTTTACGCTGGTGGAGCTTTTGGTTGTGATCACGATCATCGGCATTTTAATCGCGTTGCTGCTGCCGGCGGTGCAGGCGGCCCGCGAGGCCGCCCGAAAAGTGCAGTGCATGAACAACTTCAAACAAGTGGGGGTGGCGCTGCACAACTATAACACCTCGCACGGTTGCTTCCCGCCTGGAAATATGGAGATGTCGCAAGTAGATCCAAACTGGATGCAAAATGGACAAAAACAGTGGAGTTGGTCCGCGTACATCCTCCCTTTTATCGAGCAACAACCGCTGTACGACACGATCGACTTCAAGACGTGGAATTTTTTTATTGGGGCCGCGAACTTGCGCGTTGCCGCGACAAAGATCGCAACGCATGTTTGTCCCAGCGATCCGCAGGGTGGGGAAATGAGGGGGGATATCAACAGCGGTGGGCAATCGCCGCTCGCCGCCGGATCGAACATGTGCGCCGTGGTGGATAGCGTCTACGCCTACGACGAAAGCACTCCTTACGCGGGTTTTTGGCCCTTTTATCTGCGAGTGTTCCCCGCCGGGGTGGACGGGATTTTCGGCGCCGTCCGAGTGTGCAAAATCTCCGACATCAGGGATGGCACGAGCAGCACCCTGGCCGTGGGCGAAGTCACGGGAAAAGGCCCTGGAACGGGCGTCGGGCATTTTTGGGTGGCGGACAACTACCTTTCCACGTTCAACGGCATCAACGGGCCGTTCACCGTGCCCGGGGGAACGTGGCCGCCGGCCCGAGGGACGGCCGAGGCCAATTCCATGTACGACACCGGGTTCTCCAGTTTCCATTCGGGGGACGGATGCCACTTCCTGATCGCCGACGGCAGCGTGCATTTCATTTCGCGGACCATTGCCCAGCGGGTGCTCGCGGCCCTGACGACCCGCGATGGGCCGTCGCGGAGCAACATGCAGAGGTTTCCCACGACGGTTTTCTCGCCCGAGACCATTGTTTTGGGCCCGCCGTAAGGGACTGGAAAGAAAGGAAACCATGTCTACCCATCAACATTTCAGCGGTGGAACGCGTGAGGGTGGCACGTCCCTGAGCGGAGCAAAGGGCGTGGTTCGACCGTCCACCACGCCCTTCGTTCCTCAGGGCGTGCCACCCTACCGCATCGAGGGCATGCGGCGGAGCGTGTCGCTCGCTTTGCTGACCGGTTGCGTCGCCGCGGCGGTCGCTCTGAACGGCTGCGGCGCGAAGCGGGGCGAGGAATTCGAGCGGGTCGTCGTCTCCGGGGCGGTGACGTACAACGGCAAACCCATTCCCAAGGGGACCATCCGATTCACGCCGGCCACAACGTCGCCGGTGCCCATGGCCGGGGCGGTGATCGCCGACGGCAAGTACCGGGTGGACGCCGGCGGCGGCGCTGCGGTGGGAACGTACAAGGTGCAGATCGAGGCCTATGACGACGTGATGCGGCCGTACGTTCCCGAGAAGTACAACGTCAAGACGCAGCTTGAGATCACCATCCAGCCGGGCAGCCGGGAAATCACCAAGGACTTCGAGCTCACCGATTAGACCGGAGGCATTTTATGCGCCTTACCATCGTGTGTTCCTGCCTCTTGATCGTTCTGACGACCGGCCCGGCAACCGCCAGCGCGGCGGTGCAATTCACCAACGTCTTTGTTGGCGGCGCCGAGGGCGCCAGTGGCACGGCCTATTACCGCATCCCTTCGCTGGTCGTGGCGCCCAACGACGACTTGATCGCGTTTGCCGAGGCGCGCCGCACGCAGCCCGACGTCGGGTCCGGCTATCCGATCGACGTGGCGTGCAAGCGTTCCACCGACGGCGGCGCGACATGGCACTCTTACACGGTGCTTGCCCACGATAACTCATACAGTTACACCGAGGTGCGCCCCGTCGTCGACGCCTCGACCGGCACGCTCTACGCCCTTTACACGCAGTGGCCTAAGGCCGTTGGCTCGACGTATGTCCCGCCCGGCCTGGGCAACAATTCATCGGTGGGGTTCTACCGCTCCAGCACGGATTACGGCCAGACGTGGAACGCCGCGGTGAACATCAACGCTCAGGTCAAGGAGCCCACTTGGGCGCAGGTGGATTTCATGTCGGGCGGGGGCGGGATTCAACTGCGTTGGCAGAGCGCCCCGGCGCGTAACGGCCGGATGATTTTTTCGGCGGCTATGATAGAGGGGGAGGCCGACATTTTCAGGGACATAGCGATCTACAGCGACGACCACGGCATTACCTGGCATCACAGCGACATCGCTCCAGACAGTGCCGATGAGGCCCAGATTGTCGAACTCACTAGCGGCGACCTGTTGATGGACGCCCGGCAGAACAGCGGCACATACAGAAAACGCTGGATCAGCCAGGACGGCGGCGCCACCTGGGGCGCCATGTACACCGGCGATATTCCAGTCACAGGCGTGAACGCCAGCCTCATCCGATACTCCGCCAAGCGCGACGGCGATGACCGCGACCGCATCCTTTTCTCCGCTCCCCTTGGCGACCCGGTGGGCTCCGGCAGTGATCGGTACAATTTGGGCGTCTGGACTAGCTACGACGAGGGCAAGACGTTTATCAACCCCGTCCAGATCGACTCCAGCTATGCCGGCTACTCGGCAATGCAGAAGCTCCCCGGCGGCACCATTGGGGTGCTTTACGAAAAGCCTGTGTTTACGAAGATTCAGTTAGCCAAGTTCACCCTGGCCGATCTGGAGTCGCAACCCTCCTCGTCCCATCTGACCCATTACGACGGCTTCGGCAACAACATTGATCGGAATCGCGGCGGCATCGGCTGGTCCGGCTCTTGGACGGGCACCGGCGCCGCGACCAACGCCGATAGCGCCCGACTGGGCGGCACGGGCTTGACATTCGCCGGATCCCCTTTCCCCACGGAGAGCGGCCGGATGGACTTGACCCCGAGCCACAACACCGCCGAGAGACAGCTCGCAACCCCGATCAACCTGAACACGAACTCCACCGCTTATGTTTCGCTGCTGATCAGCCAGGCGTTGGAGACCGGCTCCCTGTCCGGCAAGCCCTTGGACATCCAGTTGCGCGACGCGAGCGAGGTTAGCCGGGCGGCCTTCGGCGTCAACGGCAGCGAGCAATTCTACATCGACATGCTGGGCAACAACGTCCACACCACGTCGGCGTTGAACGGGACCGCCACGTACCTGATGGTGCTAAAGATCGTATCCCAGGACGCCGGCCAGTCGGGCAATTTCGATCAGATCTTCCTCAAAACATTCCAATCTGGCGTAGACACCATTCCCAATACGGACGCGGGCCTGAACTGGACGCTGGTCGGCTCGACAAACGCCAACAGCAGCGATATCCTTGACCGGATCGCGCTGACGGGCGGTTCGGCGGCGACCTGGACGTTCGACGAAGTGCGCATCGGCGACACGTTCGGAGCGGTGGCCAGCAACTTGGAAGCTCCGGAGCCCGCCTCAGTGGTGCTGTTGCTGTGCGCCGCGGTGGCATTGCTGCTCTTCGGGCTCCGCCGGCGATGAGATCGAATTGAATACAAAGGAGATTGCCGTGTGCCGTCAGAGTTCTTTGCGGGTTTCGATATGCGGATTGCTGGTTGCGGGCTGGACTACCGTCGTGGCGGCCGAGTGGAAGCCGCACGCGGTGCGGCAACTGGGCGGCGCCGCGGCGGAGGTCCGTATCCCAGCCAAACTGCAAATCGTCACCGAGCAGTGGAACCGGGTGGCGGCCGTGCCCTATCTCATCTACATGCCGGAGAAAGACCGGCTGCTGATGTTGGTCTGTTGCGATTATCCGCATCGGGCAATGGTGATGTCCAGCGACGACCGGGGCACGACTTGGAGCGCGCCAAAGTATCTTCACGTGGACGGGCAAGGAAAGTCAGATGTTGGACTGTCGACAGGGCTCACTTACCTTGGTGGCGGCAAAGTGATGGCGACTGACGAGAAAAAGCATTGGTTGAGCGACGACTATGGAAAAACATGGACCTCCGCCGCTAACCCTCCAGCCTCGAACGGACGCCCGTGGTTCGAGTGGGACCCGTTGCTTGTGGACAAAGACCCAACGACCGGAAAGGTTGTTCGGCTGACGTCTTTTTGCAGCGACAACCTTCAACCGGACGGTCACTTCCAAGGCTACGTCAGATTCAGCACCGATGAAGGATCGACCTGGATCGATGAGATCAAGGTTCCGGAAATGTATGCGGTCGATGAGGTGGCTTTCATCCGAGCGAAGAATGGCACTATCGTGGCCGCTTGCAGGACCGATAAGCCGAAGAGGTTTAGCAAGGAGATTGACCACTATGGGGGACTTGGCGTTTCCATCTCCAAAGACAACGGCCATACCTGGTCGAAGCTGAATATGTTGTACGAATGGGGCCGACACCATCCCTCGTTGGTCTTAATGCCCAACCGTGACATCGTTATGACCTACGTGGTACGGAAGGGCTACGTGGACGCGCCGGACGGCCACCCGCAGTTTGGGATCGAGGCCGTCGTCAGC
>JAHIKV010000265.1 GCA_018897395.1 Planctomycetota bacterium
GCAGGCCCCGGCGGCTTCTGCTGCCAGGGCCTTTTTCTTCCCTTCATCTCCTCATTCATTTGCCCTGTCATGCCTCAGAAAACGCACGTCAATAGCGCTAACCAACCCCGTTCTTACCCACGAATTCTGCTGACGATCCATATTTATAGCGCGGTTGGGTACGATACGTATCCAATGTCGTATTCGGTCGGGGGCGTCGTCAAGGAGATTGTACTCTGGAGCAGCGGCGGGGTGCTCACGGAGGGAGGCAACTACGCCAAGTTCATCAACCTGGCGCCGGATGGTAGCAACCAGATCGTCATTTCGGCGATAGCAACCGGCACCCCAGGCGTATTGGACATCATCACCTTCAACGGCCTCCAACTCGTCGCAGTCCCGGAGCCGTCGACGGTCGTGTTGTTGGTCACCGGCCTGATCGGGCTGCTCTGCTACGCATGGAGGAAGCGGAGGTAGAGTTTAGTGGCCAGTGGCCGGTGGTCAGTGGCCAGTAAACAAGAAAAGCTCCCCTCTCCCTTTGGGAGAGGGGACAATTGCACCCTAACCCTCTCCCAGAGGGAGAGGGGACATCGAGGTTGGGGTGGCAGTTGAACTGCCGCCCCAACAAGAAAAATACCGTTTAGCCGGCGAACTTGTTCGCCGTGTCTGAGGTTGGGGTGGCAGTTCAACTGCCACCCCAACAAGGCACACGGCGTGCAAGCCCGCCGGCTAAACGGGGTTGTTGAATGGCGGATGGCGGATGGTGGATGCCAGAACACATCCGCCGGCCCCGTCCGGCGTTCACAAAGAAAACGGATGCCGAGAGTACAGGCGAGTGACATTGCTTTTCTTTCGCCGTATCGGGAAAAAAATCATGCACATGCAACCTGCATCCAACGATACGGGAAATCGCTTCCATTGGCGGCGTCACAGGCCAAGCCAACAACGCACGGCCTTTTCGACCGCCGCCAATTCAACGGCAGGCAAAACACCGAGCTTGCGAAAGAGCTTAACGGTCGGAATGGTGACAAGGTTCTGTGCGTCAAATACGCCGGAGCGAAGAAAACGCACATTGGTCGGCGATTCAAACCGAGAGTCGCGAGGGCTTGTCGTATGCGGAACAAGCGTGGCGAGCGCGCGATCGGCATCGGCGACGGGGACGTTCAGAACCAAACAAGGGCGAGTCTTTGCCGCCATTCCAAGATCGACCAGCCAGACTTCGCCTCGCATCGGCCTAGGAGGCATCGTCCGTCTCCCTTCGATCGATCTGTCGAAAAACTTCGTCCGCAACGCAGACGAGTTGCTCGTCCGACAGGGCGGGCGCGTCCAAAGTCAGGCTGCGACGAAGAATCTCGCCGGCCAATTCACGTTTGTCGCCATCGGGCAACAGGTCAAACGAATGCAAAAATTCTTGGACTTGCACGGTCATGCCATCAACCCTCCCTGCCTCGATTATACTGCAAAGAGAACGGCCGCGTCAATCCGCACGGCAACACCGGTTTTGCCGGTGCTTCGACATAGTGTACTCTGTTCCCCATGTCTGCTTTCCGCACGGCGGGCAAGCCCGCCGGCTCGGCGACGCTCGCCGTGCGTCCTTCCCCCCTCACACTGCCTTTCTACCCGTCAATTCAGGTTTGGAGAGGCGCTGCCGGAATTTTTCTGAAAGGATGATCTTTGATATGTGTCGTTTCCGAATTCCGACCGTGCTTGGGAGGATCCGTACGTCGGTTCTCTTTCTTCTTTGCCTGTCCCTTGGCTTGGCCGCGGCGATGGCGCAGCCGCCCACTGCCGACAAAGACCAGTTCGAGGCCGCGGCCTTCGGCGCCAAGGCCGACGGCAAAAGCGACGACACGGCCGCCATCCAAAAGGCGCTGGACGCGGCGGGCAAGCGGGGCGGCGCGGTGCGGCTCCCGGCAGGCCGGTATCTGGTCGCCGGCAGCCTGAATATCCCGGTGGGGGTGTCCCTGGTCGGCAGCCTGAATGTCCCGGTGGGGGTGTCCTTTGTCGGCAGCCATCAGGCCCCAGTCTCCACCAAGCCGCTGGTGGGCACGGTGATCCTGGCGACCGGGGGGCGGGACAACGAAGACGCCCCGGCCCTGTTCGAGTTGGGCGATTCGTCGGCCGTCCTCGGCCTGACCGTCTTTTACCCCGATCAGAAACCCGACCACGTCCGCCCCTACGCCTGGACTTTCCACCTCCAAGGCAGCGACAACACCGTGGAGAACGTCACCCTCATCAACGCTTACAACGGAATCAGGGTCGGCCCCGAGTATAACCGACGTCACCGGATTCGGAGCGTGGTGGGCTGCGTGCTGCGCCGCGGGATCTGGGTGGAAAACTGCAGCGACATCGGCCGGATCGAAAACGTTCATTGGTCCAGCGAGTGGTGGTCCTCGAAGCAGGTCGGCGGCTATGATAACAACAATCCGGGCGGCGGCGGGAGGCTTGACGGGTATTTGCGGAAGCACCTCGTGGCCTTCATCTTCGGCAGAACGGACTGGGAGTACGTCACCAACACGTTCGCCCTCTCGGCGAACATCGGCTACCATTTCATCGGCTCGAAGAATGGCGCCATGATGGGGCAACTTTCCGGAATCGCCGTCGATGGGTGCAACCGCTGCATCGTGGTGGATGGCCTCTTTGCGCCGGGGTTGCTCATCACGAACGGGCAGTTCTGCGCCGGTTGGGGCGAAAACCCGATTTCGGTCGTCATCAATTCCACCTGCACCGGCCAAGTGCGGTTCCAGAACTGCACTTTCTTCGGCCCGGCGACGCAGAACATTGTGGCGCACGGCCCGGGCTTCGTGTCGCTGTCGAATTGCTGGTTCAGGGCCGATCAACTCGGGCCAATCCCGATCGCGCTGGGCGCCAGCTCGCCGCCGGAGAGCCGCTGGTTCAATGCCGATCGTCCGGATCATCCCCCGCTGATCGAGGCGAATGGGGGGAAGATTCAGATCGAGGGTTGCACTTTCGCCGTGCCCGGCCCGTCCATCCTGCTCGGCAAAGGGCTCAAGCACGCCATCGTGACCGGCAACAACGGC
>JAHIKV010000359.1 GCA_018897395.1 Planctomycetota bacterium
TCCTTGGATTGCTACGCTTCAAAAAACTCCAAAGACTTTCTGATCATAATCCGTGCCAATCCGTGTTCATCCGTGGTTAAAAAAATCTTTGCTGATGTTTTCTTGTTTTTCATAGCGGTTTCTGGTGGATAAGGTACTAAAAGGGCCGGTTTCCCATAGTGGGTTTGCGCGTTTGACTTAGGACATGGCTACCATGAAATTATCAAAAACACGCTTCAACCTTAACGGTTGGATGGCTTTGGCGGCTGGCGCCTATGGAAATATCGGACGCGCTATCTGGCAACATTATATTCCCTTGAATTGAAGGGGAAATGCATGAGAACTATTTCCTGCTTGATGAATTTGTCGGGGCGCAAGGCGTTAATTACCGGCGGCGCTGGTCATATCGGGCGAGTGGCCGCGGAAACGCTCTTGGAATTGGGAGCGCGGGTGGCGTTGGTTGATTTGAATGCAAACGCCTGTAAAGCAGAAGCAAAACGCATGGGACATGAAACATTAGCTTTTCCCTGCGACCTGGCAGATGAAAAAGCAATCCGTCAGGTTGTACGCGCCGCAACCGCCCGGATGAAAGGGTTGGATATCCTGATTCATTGCGCGGCCTATGTAGGCACAACAAAAGTACCCGGATGGGCAGTTCCGTTTGGAGAGCAGTCCTTGGAGGCCTGGGAAAAAGCAATGAGCATAAACCTTGGTGCGGCTTTTATTATGGCTCAGGAAGCCCAAGAACCGTTGACGGTATCGGGACACGGCTCAATAATTTTTCTTTCGTCAATTTATGGCATGGTTGGCCCGGATATGAGCTTGTACAAGGATACGACCATGATGACCCCGGCTGGTTACGCGGCGTCGAAGGGCGGAATTCTTCAGTTGATGCGCTATCTTGCAACCATCATGGCCCCGAAAATTCGTGTTAATGTCATTTCGCCGGGAGGGGTGTTGCGTAATCAGCCAGTTATTTTCATGGAAAGATACAACAAGCGCGCACCGCTTGAACGCATGGCAACGGAAGAAGACATCAAGGGCGCGGTTGCCTACCTTGCAGGCGATCTATCTGCTTATGTTACGGGACATAACCTTGTTGTAGACGGGGGATGGACCGCATGGTAGCCGCTATACAGATAGCCGCAAAAAAAATAGGGGAAAATCAGCCCTGTTTTATTATCGCCGAAGCCGGCGTGAACCATAATGGCTCGCTGAGACTTGCCCTCGAGCTTGTTGACGCGGCGGCAGAAACCGGTGCGGACGCGGTTAAATTCCAGACTTTCAAGGCCGAAAATCTGGTAACGCGCACCGCTCCGCAGGCTGAGTATCAGGTACGCAACACGGGAAAGGTTGAATCGCAATACGACATGCTGAAGCGTCTGGAGCTGGATGCGGAATCCCACAGGAAAATTGCGGCTTATTGCCGGAAGAAAAAGATCGTTTTCCTTTCCACCCCATTTGATGAAGAAAGCGCCGATTTACTTGAAATTCTTAATGTGCCGGCATTTAAAATCGGCTCTGGGGAACTGACCAATCTGTCTTTTATCAGCCATGTGGCGCGCAAGGGAAAGCCGATGATAATCTCAACCGGTATGGCAATCTCAGCAGAGGTAAAGGAAGTAATTAAGGCCGTGCGCGATGCGAGTAACGATCAGATTGTTTTGTTGCATTGTGTGTCATCATATCCGGCTAAAGCGCGCTGGGCCAACCTGAATGCAATCCAGACTATGAAAAAAACCTTTGGTTTGCCGGTGGGTTATTCTGATCATGTGATCAGGAATGAGACTGCCCTGGCCGCCGTTGCCCTTGGCGCCTGTGTGATAGAAAAACATTTCACGCTTGACCGTAAACTGCCAGGACCGGACCAGAAGTTATCCTTGGAGCCTGACGAGTTCGCCGAATTGGTCAGCGGGATCCGCCTTGTGGAAACTGCTCTTGGCGACGGAATAAAAAAGCCGGTGAAAGAGGAAAAGCCTGTTGCCGATCTTGTACGCCGGAGCCTGGTGGCGGCCTGCGATATTCCGGAGGGAAGTTTGCTTACCGAAAAACACATAACCATCAAAAGGCCGGGAACCGGATTGCCGCCGGCGATGATTAACGATCTATTGAGACGAAAAACGAAAGTGCCCGTCAGGGAAGGAACCTTATTCACCAGGAAGATGCTGGCATGAGAACCCTAGGGGTGGTTACAGTCGGACGGTCGGATTACGGGATTTATCAGCCAATCCTGAAACGAATCGCCTCCGATCCCGCTCTCAAACTGCTCCTCTTTGTCGGCGGAATGCATTTATCAAAAGAATTTGGCCTTACCGTAAAGGCGATTGAGTCGGACGGATATAAAAAATGTGAACGGGTGAAAATGTTGGTCTCATCCGATACTCCGGAAGCAATATCTAAGTCAATGGGAATGGGTTTGATTGGTTTTGCGCAGGCGTACCGGCGTTCGCGGCCGGATATTCTCGTCGTTCTGGGTGATCGGTTTGAAATGCACGCGGCGGCATTGGCGGCATTGCCTTTTAACATACCAGTGGCGCATATTCATGGCGGGGAATTGACCCAGGGGGCGATTGACGATGCGCTCCGCCATTCCATGACCAAGCTGAGCCATCTGCATTTCGTTTCAACCAAAGAATACGCGCGGAGAGTGGAGCAGTTGGGGGAGGAAAAGTGGCGGATAACAGTTTCCGGCGCGCCTTCCCTGGACAACTTGAAAAGCATGCCGCTCTTGGACAGGCCGGTGCTGGCAAAAATACTGAAGGTCAAACTCACGCCTCCGCCATTGCTGGTGACCTTTCATCCCGTGACGCTTGAACATACCAGGGCGGCCTGGCAGGCCGGCGAGCTTCTCGCGGCCTTAAAAACCAGCGGGCTGCCCGTTATTTTTAGCCTGCCCAATGCCGATACCGGCGGAAGGATTATCCGGGCAATGATTGAAAAATATGCCCGGCAAAACGACTTGGCTTCGATTTGCGACAATCCGGGAATACAAAATTATTTCAGCCTGATGAAACTGGCGGCAGCCATGGTTGGCAACTCATCCAGCGGGATTATCGAGGCGCCATCCGTTAAATTGCCGGTGGTCAACGTCGGATCGCGCCAGGCCGGCAGGGTGCGGGCAAAAAACGTGATTGATGTGGATGGCCGGCGCGAGGAGATTCTGTCCGGCATCCGTCGTGCTATTTCTGATAAATTCCGGTCCGGGTTGAAGGTGCTATGCAATCCCTATGGCGATGGCCATGCCGCAGAGCGAATTGTCAGGCGGTTGAAGGGAGTCGAATTAAATGATAGGCTTATCCGCAAGACATTTCAGGATATGGTTAAAAAATAAAATAATAAACCGGCTTTCTCCATAAGTAGCTTATTGGACGCGATAAGCATGGTGTTGTACGCAGTGGTCAAGGTCCGGATAGAGAGGCAAAAACCGTTGATTTCCGCGTTAGGGATCTGTCCTCCGAAGCTCTGAGTGGAGGAGGATGCCACCGTGTGGCGAATTCGGTTTCCGCCGGTGTGCCCGCCATAGCTTTGAGCGGCGGCGGGAGGCGGATTCGAAAAAACAAGGCAATCCGCCGCTTCGGCGGACAAGGCTTGGGCTGGATGTGGGTGCGCCGCGCGAAGCATTGGACTTAATTCCATGCGAGCACGGGAAACCCGCAGACGGTCCAAGATTGCCGCCGCATTTTTCGAACCGAACGTGTGCCACGAAGATCAAGACCGAAAGGAGGAGATCGCAACTGCGCAGCAGATGAGAGAAAGCAAAGACCTCTCGGAGCCGCCTTGCAGGAGGAGGCTTCAAACCACCCTGAGTTGCTTTGATAAA
>JAHIKV010000370.1 GCA_018897395.1 Planctomycetota bacterium
GAATACGCTGACAGTGAGGGCACTGGAGGATCTCCAGCCCTTTCTGCAGGTCGATGAACTGTTGGGGGAGAATGTTCATATGGCAGCCCAGGCAGACGCCCTCGTGCACCGGGCAGATGGCGGAGCTGTTGCGGCGCTGGCGAATGAATTCATAGCGTTTCATGAGGGGCGCGGGCACGACTTTGCGGACTTTTTTGCGCCTTTCCTCCAGTTCGGCCAGTTCCCGTTGCAATTTTGCCACCTGGACCGCCACTTCCTGGCGCTGCTGAACCAGGATCGCCTCCTGCTCCTCCATCTGCCCGATCTGCTCGGCGATGAGGCGGTTCTGGGTTTCCATGAGGTCCATGAATTTCAGTATCCGGGTCTCCCGCTGGTCCCGCTGGTCCTCTTTAAAGGCGATTTCCTTGAGCATGGCCTTGTATTCGATGTTGCTTTTGATCTCCATGAGGCGCTGGCGGCTGTTTTTGATGCCCTCCTCCATGTCCGCCATTTCCGTTTCCGTGTCCCGTCGCTGGGCCTTAAGATCCTCCAACTCCTGGAGCCGGGCGGCATGGGCGGCTTTCAACTCCTCCAGGGCTACCTCGCCGGCCTTGAGCTCTTCAGGGAGCCTGGCCAGCCCCTGGGTGACCTCCTGGATCACCTTGTCTATCTCCTGAACATCGATGAGTTTACTTAACTCCGTCAGCAAAGTTCAACCTCCGCATTGCGTCACGCTGTTGGGCATTATTCCCCCGGCGGGCAGACCGTTGTGGCCACCGCCACCGGGAATATGGGTTACAGTCTTGGTTAACAAGCATAGATTCGTCTCACCTATAGCAGCATGGGGCGGGCTGGGTGGCCGCCACCATGACGTCGAGCCCCAGACCTGCTTCCTGAAACAGATCACGGAGCTGCCGGGCCCAGGGTTCCATAAACACCACTTCACTGGCAAAATGGCCCACCGCCACCACGGCAAAGTCTTCCCGGAGACCCGGCGGGACCTGGTGATGACGGACTTCCCCGGTCAGATAGATCTGGGCGCCCCGGGCCAGGGCGTCGGTCAAGAGGTCGCCGCCGCTGCCGCTGCACAATGCCAGCCGCTGCACTTCCTGGGGCGGGCGCCCCCAGACCTCAACGGTTTCCACCCCGAAGATCTCCTTGAGGCCCACGATCACCTGGGCTAAGGGCCGCGGTTCGGGCCAGCTGCCGATGCGCCCCAATCCCAAGGGGGTGCCGGGATGCTGCACGGGATAGAGATCGTAGGCCACTTCCTCGTAGGGGTGGGTTTCCTTCAGACGAGCCAGGGCCGCGGGCAGCATCGACTCGGGAGCCAGAATTTCCAGGCGGGACTCATCGGCCCGGGAAAGCTGCTCCGTTTCACCCCTGAAGGGCCGCGCCCCAGGCAGGGGACGATACGTGCCCTGCCCCTGGGAGGCAAAAGAACAGTGGGAATATCGGCCGATAATCCCCAGACCGGCGTCCCCCAGGGTCTGACGCACCCGGTCTTCGTAGCCCGTCGGGACGAACACCACTAACTTATACCAGCGATCCCGGGTGGTGGGGGTCAGGACCTCCACCCCGGTCAGTTCCAATTTTTGGGCCAGGTAGTCGTTGAGTCCGCCGGGGGCGATATCCAGGTTGGTGTGGCAGGACACCATGGCCAGCCGGGCCCGGAGCAGGGCCGCCAGCAGCCGGCCGCCGGGGCGGTCTTCACGAACGTCTTCCAGGGGCCGGTACAGGAGCGGGTGGTGAGTCAGGAGCAGTTGGGCCCCCCGGTGGCTGGCTTCGGCGACCACGGCCGGGGTAGCCTCCAGGGCCACCAGGATGGCCTCCACCGGCTGCGCCGGGTCACCCACTTCGAGGCCGGCCCGGTCCCCGGCCACGGCCCACGCCGATGGATAGCGGCTTTCCAGCAGGTTGACGATGTCTTGCAGTGTCGCGCTCATAGAACATAAAAAGGGGGTGCGCAGAGAGCACCCCCGGGGTTAAACCCCTGTGGAATCGAAGCTCTATCTCGTTCTCGCAAAATACCCGCTGCTCCCGGATGCCTGGTGGGCCCACCCGGATTTGAACCAGGGACCGTCCGGTTATGAGCCGGTTGCTCTAACCGCTGAGCTATGGGCCCGTGCCTATCAGTCATCGGGGGGGCATCCCTTCGGGTCGGCCTGATTTTTTCCGGTCTGCCCCCTAAGATAAGTTATTATAACTCTCCTCCGTAATTGTTCAATAGCAGACTCCTCCCGGGGCCAAAATCAGGTCTCGATAAAACTTTTCAGCCGGGTGCTCCGGGACGGATGCCGGAGCTTCCGCAGGGCCTTGGCTTCGATCTGGCGGATGCGTTCCCGAGTGACCGAGAAGTCCCGGCCCACTTCCTCCAGGGTATGATCGGTTTTCTCCCCGATGCCGAACCGCTTGCGCAGCACCTTTTCTTCCCGGGGCGTCAAAGTGGACAGCATCTTGCGGGTCTGGTCCGCCAGGTTGAGGTTGGCCACCGCCTCGATGGGCGTCGAGATTTTTTTATCCTCGATGAAATCTCCCAGGTGGCTGTCTTCTTCGTCGCCGATAGGTGTTTCCAGGGAGAGGGGTTCCTTGGCGATCTTCAGGACCTTGCGCACCTTCTCCAGGGGAAACTCCATCCTTTCGGCAATTTCTTCCGGGGTGGGCTCCCGGCCAATCTCCTGGACCAGGTAGCGGGAGGTGCGGATCAGCTTGTTGATGGTTTCGATCATGTGGACCGGGATGCGAATGGTGCGGGCCTGGTCGGCGATGGCCCGGGTAATGGCTTGGCGGATCCACCAGGTGGCGTAAGTGCTGAACTTGTAACCCCGCTCGTATTCGAATTTCTCCACGGCCTTCATGAGACCGATGTTGCCTTCCTGGATCAAGTCCAGGAACTGCAAGCCCCGGTTGGTATACTTCTTGGCAATGCTCACCACCAGGCGCAGATTGGCTTCCACCAGTTCCCGCTTGGCCTTTTGGGCCTGGTACTCCCCTCTTTCCGCCTTTACCAGGGTAGTCAGCAGACGGCTGGCCGGCATTCCCGCTACGGTCTCGATCCGGCGCAGTTGCCGCCGGCAATGGGTCCAGACCTCCTCCAACTCCGCCAGTCGCTCGGGAGTCAGGGTCCGGGGCAAAGCCGGGGGCGGCCCGCCATTTTTCAACTCCCGGCGCAGGTGGCGAAACCGGGTGGCCGACAGGCCCGCAGCCCCGAGACTTTTTTCCAGCTTTTGCTGACAATCCCGGATGATATAGCCGAATTGGCGCAGCCGCTCGAGAATGTTTTCCAGGTTGTGGCGCTCCATCCGGAGATTTTTGAAATGTTCCACCATGCGCTGGCGGTGTCCGGCAATCTTCTGTTCCAGTTGGAGACGGGCTTCGTCTTTGCGGGGCAGGGCCACCACTTCTTTCATCACCTGCCGGATTTTTTCTTCCTGAGAGTGAAATTTGTGGATCAGTTTCAGGATTCGGGATTTTTGGGTGGACAGGTCCAGGACAGGATCATCTTCACCGAAATCATCCAGGGTGTTCTGCGGTGACAGTTTTTCCTGCTCCAACCGGTTCACCAGTCCCATGATCTCTTTAAAGGTGAGGGGCATCTCCAGCAGGGTGTAGATCACCTCTCTTTCCCCCTCTTCAATGCGCTTGGCGATCTCCACTTCACCTTCCCGGGTGAGCAAGGAGACGCTCCCCATTTCCTTGAGGTAGAGCCGCACCGGATCGTCAAATTTAGCGGCGGCATCCGGTTCCAGACCCAAATCGCCTTCGCCTCCGTGCATCCCCGGATGCGATGGCAGGCCCAGGTTGGAGGCCTGGGGAGGGGGTAATTCCAGGTCAGCGAAGATCATGATGTCCTTCATCTGCGTGCTCAAGAGGCTCTCGGGAGATAGGGAGTCATTCAGGTCATCCACGGTGATCAAGTGTTCATCATCCCCCATTGGCATGATACCCTGAAAGCCGTCCATTCCCATTCCCTTATTCATCCATTCTCTCCTTTTGCTATAAAGCCGATAGATCTTTCAGTTGCTGATCGATTTCCCGCCACTGAACCTGCAAGGGCACCTCTTCGTCATCTGAAGCGTTTTTAAGCCTTGCTTTCAGCCTAGCTCGAGCCTTCTTAAGGTGCTTTACCTTAAGATCTCGACGCCAGTCGGCGGCCCGGAAATCCCCCGCCGGGCCTTCTGATTCGTCCTCCTCTAAGGTCAAGGCACAGATGTGCTGCCTTTGGGTTTCTCCTGTCGCCTGCTGTACCAGGAGGCCATGATCCATTCTGCCGTGTTCACGATAGCTCGTGATAATCAGTTCCAGAAGCCCTTTTAACTCAGGATTCCTGAACTCCTCGGTCCACTCTTCCAACTCCTCCAGGGACAAGGCTTCCGAGTGGGCCAGGACCCAGCGCAGCAGCTTTTTCTCCTGGTCGACGACAATGCTGCGCGTCGGGTCCAGCCGGGCGGCCGAGATGGGGGCCAGGGAGGTGAGGCTTCTACGCAGCGCCGCGGCATCCACCCCCAGCCGCTCGCTGGTATTCCGCAGCCACAAATCCTGCTCCACCGGGTCGGACATAACCTGCACAAAGGGCCGCAGTTCCGACAGGACGGCCACCCGGCCTTCAATATCCAGGCCGTGGGTGGCGATGAGGTCTTCCAACACGTAGCTGAACCAGGGCTGGGCCGAGTCCCAGGCCGAACGGAACATCTCCACGCCGTGGGCCTGGGCGTAACTGTCCGGGTCCAGCCCCGCCGGCAGCGGCAAGGCTCTTACCGCCAGATTTTCCTGGGCGAACAGCGGGAAGGCCCGCTTCATGGCCTTGGCCCCGGCCGCGTCGCCGTCATAGACCAGGACCACCTTGTCCGCCACAGCCTTGAGCAGCCGCACCTGCTCCCGGGTCAGGGCCGTGCCCAGGGTGGCCACAACATTGCCGATGCCGTGCACCTGCAGGGCGATGAGGTCGAGATAGCCCTCCACCACCAGGGCCACTCTGGTGGCCCGCAGGGCCGCGGCCGCCTGGGGCAGGCCGTAGAGGGTGCGCCCCTTGGAGTACAGCAGACTCTCCGGGGAGTTGAGGTATTTGGGCTCGCCGTCGCCGATGGTCCGGCCGCCGAAGGCGATGACCCGGCTCTGCCGGTCGAAGATGGGGAAGATGATGCGGCCCCGGAAGCGGTCATAAAAGCCGCCCCGGTCCCGGGGCGCCAGAAGCCCCACCTCCTGGCCCAGCTCCAGGGAGATGCCCCGGTGCTGGAAGTGGCGGCGTAAAGCGTCCCACTCATCCACGGCATAACCCAACTGAAAGGCCCGGATGATCTCCGGGGTGAGGCCTCTTTTGGCCAGGTAATCGCGGCCTGGCCTGCCTTCCGAGCTGGCCAGGGTGGCGGCGTAGAAGGCCGCGGCGGCGGTGTTGGCCTCATAGGCCTTGGTGCGCTTTTTGGCCTGCTGGGCCCCTTCCGGCCCCAAATCCTTCAGCGATACCGGGATGCCGTAGCGCCGGGCCAGTTCCTGCACCGCCTCGGGGAAGCTTAAGCGGTGGTAATGCATGAGAAAAGAAAAGACGTTCCCGCCTACGCCGCAACCGAAACAGTGGAAGATGCCCTTCTCCGGCGCCACGGTAAACGACGGCTTGGTCTCGGAGTGGAACGGGCACAGCCCCAGCAGGTTTCTCCCCTTTTGCTCCAACTTGACGTACTGGCCCACCACCTCCTCAATGGAGGCGGCGTCTTTGATCTCCAGGAGCTTGTCTTCGGGGATGAATGCCATTTTAAAGCCTGTTTTTCGCTTTTTCAGATTTTTCGGGTAGCGATACGCACCCTGCGAGACTTACCCCCTAATTGCTATTCTCTTGCTCCTGCTTGTCTTAGCATTTGAATTATTTCATTATAGGTACTTGATCACAGGGTTAAAAATTAGGCTTGTGAGATCCAGGCGATATCTGGTTGGAGCCCCTTGAAGTAACAGGTCATCGCCTCCACTAGGACCGGAAAGGTCTGACGGCCCCGCACGCGACAGGTTTGGCGCAAAGACAGTATCCGTTCTACCCACCGATCTCCCTTCTCACTTTTGGTCCCCAGGCTGCGTTTTCGCCAGAGGACGGCAAAGCGCAGCACCCGTTCGGCATGGTTGTTGGTGGGCGTCACGCCCTCTTCGTCCAGGAAGACCCACATGCACTCTAGTTCCCGGAGCAGTCGGCGGGCAAACTTCCCCCGGTCATCCTCGTAGTCGAGATTCCTGGTAATCAGATGGATGAAACGGGCATAAAACGCCTGCCATTGACCATTGTTGGGAGGCTCATGGGCCATATGACAGAGGCGCTGCAACTCCCGCTGGGCCCATCCGCCAAACCGGGCCGTCTCTTTATCCGGACGCTCCGCCAGACCTTTGGCGTCCCGGATCAGGTGGGCCAGGCAGGTTTGTCTCAGACCCACGTATTTTTGATACACTTTATAACCATCGCTGATCAGGATGCCGCTCCAGTCGCCAATCAGATCTTTAAAGGCCTGACCATTCCTCCTGGCATGAATCATAAAGAACGCTACCGTCGAATTGGCCATCACCCACAGCCAGGTAAGAGCACCTTTGTGCCGGTGTGAGGTTTCATCGATGTTATTAACCGGGGCCTTCCTGGCTTCCTGGCCAATGGCTTCGTATAGGGGTACAATCGCCGCCGACACCCGGTCGATCACCTTCTGAATCGTCCCCCGGCTGATATTCACCCCCAGGACGGACTGACAGAAGTTCTGAATGAGGCTGCGGCTGTCACCCTGATTGCCGGCCATCTCGGCGATCAGGGCCGAGAACCGGGGGCCGAAGCCGCTCCGCTGGTCAGGAGGAATCAAGGCCTTGCTCGTCCTGCCGCATTGCGGACAGCGCCCCCGCTTCAGGATCAGGTGCGTCACGTCCATCTCGATCTCCGGCAGTTCAATCACCTGATGGGTGTAATAGGGCTGCGTCTCCGGAAAATCGTGGTTGCCGCAGGGACAGGGGGGCGGCGCCAAAACCTGGGTGATGGTGGGCCTCAGCATCTCCTGGCGATGTCCTTTATGTCCCTTCTTCGCCCCGGCCTGGCCTTTGGCTTTTTTGCCCTGGGGTTCCCTTGTGGTAAAGGGGCTGTCTGCGGATGGCGGCCGGCTGGAATTGCTCGAGTTCTGGTTGAGTCTGACTTCCAGTGCGGCCACCCGTTTTTTTAGCGCCGCATTTTCCGCCTCCAGGGCCTGCAGCCTTTCCAGCAGATAAATGAGGAGTTTCAGCACCCGCGGCGGCGTCTGCTGCAGGTCCTCCAGCGTCACCTCAAAACCCGGGGGCAGCAGGCGGAGATCAACCATGGAGCTGCTCCCGAAAATCCCGGCACAGAGGATAGAGAAACACCGCCTTGGGCTGATCGTGGCGAAAGTGACGGTTGCCGCGCTTGGCGGTGCCCTGGGTGGCGCCCACATATTGCCAGTTCGCCGCCCGATAACAGGTCCCCCGGAAGCGGGCCTGGTCCACAAAGGTTTCCAGCAGGACAATGGGCTGGCAATAGTACGCCTGCCAGTCCGCCGCCAGACGCCGGATATTGGCGGCCAGCACCTTGGAGGCCAGGTGCTCAACCTGCACCCAGGGCAAGATCAGAAACCGGACATTGTTGGCTACCAGGGACAGGTTCTGCTTACGCCGAGCCTGGTCCCAACCGATAAAGGCATCCCGGCAGGACACCCGCCACGCCGCCGACCCCCAGCCCAGGCAGGCCACCAGCCGGCCATCCAGATAGGCCAGATATTTCAGGTAGGCGCCCACGATCCAGGGACAGCCCAGATAATGGTGGGTGTAGACCAGGTGATCCCAGAGCTTCTCCCGGGCGGAACCGCGCACCATGTCGATTGTCAAAGAGCCAAACTGGGAAACGCTTCCCGTCAACGCCTCCGTCGCCACGGTAAAGTCAGGAGCGTCCGGCGGCTTTTTGCCCCGATTGTTGTATTTCTTGCGGGGCGGAAGTTCGATCTCGCCCCGGGCCGCCAGTTCCAGCAACATGACCCGGCAGCCCCGGTCTTTCAGTCGACCATTGGCCTGACGCCAGTCCCAGTGCTCGCACAGGGCCCGGGAAATGGCCGAACGCCCCTGCGACCAGTATGCCTCACTAAATTGCCGGATAGTCGCCAGCTCATCAGACCCTATCTGACGGCCTCGAATGCAATATTGGCTCTGCGACATGCTCTCCTCTTTCCAATTACTGAGGACAGCTTTATCACAAAGTTAATTTTGTCGCCAGCTAAAAATGCTGCCGTTTTCTTTTTTTTCATACCCTGTGATCAATTACCAGGTCCTTCCAAGGACCATCGGGACATTGGTAAAGAAAGGCATGGTATTGCTCGCCCCAAGTGCCAAAATACCACCCCACCGCCTGACCGCTGTTGTTGACGTCATAAGCGTAGCCTTCCCTGGTGGGGCCTATGTTAGCCAGGTTGTTTAAGTCCTGCATAGGACCACCGGGATATTGGTATGAAAATGCGTGGCACCAAGCGCCGGCAACACCTGAAAGTCCAACCACCAGGCCGCTGTTGTTAATGGCATAAGCGCTGTTGAACCAGTAACCGGTCCCAAAAGTGCCCAGGTCCTCCATGGGGCCGCCGGGATAGGAATAAAGGAAGGGATGCAATTGGCCTCCAATCCAGAAACAGCCCACCACCTGGCCTTGATCGTTAATGCCGTTAGCATAACTGTCCCCGCCCAGGGTACCCAGGTCCTGCATGGGGCCGCCGGGATAGGGGTAGAGAAAAGCATGAGTTTGGCCACTGCTAGTAGTTGCCGATCCCGCCACCTGGCCTATATTGTTGATGGCTTGAGCGGAGCTTTCACTACCTCCCAGGGTGCCCAGGTCATGGAACACGTATGGGGCGCTGGCCTGCACCGAGGCGGGTAAAACGCCGAGGGCCAGGAAGATAACCACCATCAGCATTAACCGCATAATACCTTTTCGTCTTGCCATAACCGTTTCCTCCCTGATACGAGCTTGATACGTTGAAATTATCCGGGGGCTTTAACCGGCTGCCTGCCAACCCGGTGCTTCTGACCCATAAAGGCCACCCGGGAAAATGGAAAAAAGGGGCGCTGACCCATAGATGGCAACCACGGCTGTCTCCCGCTGAATCAAAGACCCGTGGCTTGCCGTCCCCGCGGCGCGACGGGTTTGGCTTTATCTGGCAACGGGGCGAATTTGGCTGTAATGCTTACGGCAGGGAGGTGGGTCGTGGGCAAGGTACTTGAGATAGGAAGAGACTAAAAGCCTTGCAGACAGAATCATGGGGATAATTGGCCGACTCATGGTCATATCCTCCGAAGATGCAACCCCGGGCTACCTTTCCAGGCAACCCGGCTATCTCATAAAGCCCCGTGGCCTTCCGTCCCCGTCTCGCGACGGGTTTTATTTTGTCAATTATTAAATAAACATTAATTTTCATAATAAGACAATATTATATTTTTTTGTATAAACATTATTTAATATAGGTAGGCTGCATCATGGTGGGAGGTAGCGGATTAATCATCCTCACCTAGTGGGCACCTTGGACCTGGGAGGTTAGTCCTGGCGGTCAGATATGGAGATTATTGGGGCTCACATATAGCGAATGCCAAAAGTATTTTCCGATAGCGGAATCATTCTAATCCCCCCTAACCCCTCTTTAGAAAAGGGGGGAATTATAAGGAATAGTTATTAAAGTCCCCCTTTGGAAAAGGGGGATTTAGTTCGTAGTTCGTAGGGCGGGAAAGCGTAGTGCATCCCGCCATTGGTTCGGCATAAGTTAGGTCTAACCCAAATGCCGAAGGCGGGATGCGTTTCACTTTCCCGCCCTACGCCTATATTGTCCGCTGCAAGATGACTGCGATATATCTTCGATTCTTCCATTGGACCCCTGTTTCATCTTCCCTGAGGCAGGGCGGCTCTAATCCTCTCCGGCAATTCCCGGGCCTTCCAGTCCGGGCCGATGGCCACCAGGGTGGCGGTGCCTTCGGCCAGGAGGTCTTGGCCGGTTTCCGGGTAGAACTCGAAGCGGAACAGCAGGGACTTGGTGCGGAACTCCTGGATGCGGGTTTCCATGCGCAGCAGGTCGCCGTAGATACTGGGACGCCGGAAGCGGCCCCAGGCCTCGACGATGGGCAGGCCGAAGCCCTCCGCAACATTTTTGAAGGTCTCGTGGGGCGGCAGGCCGCAGGCCCGTAAGAATTCCTCGATGGCCCGGTGGCAATAGCGGAAATAGCTGACAAAATAGACGATGCCGTAAGGGTCGGTGTCCCCGAAGCGCACTATGACTTCGGTGTGGTGGACGCCGTTGGTAAGAATTGCGGCTGGCTTAGTGGGCATGGGGGGTCCTCCGAGATCGCGGGGTCCGGTCTGGCCGGGACCATGGCGCCGGCACTCCTCCGGGATGGGCCACCGAACCCTCTCCGGTATCTTATTACAAACCGACTGCATTGTGAAACTTTTCCTTGAGTGGCCCAGGCCTCCGGCCTGGGGAAAAGTTATGGTTTTCATACCAGGTTGGTCTCAGAAAAGTATTTTCAGATCCGGAGAATCGTTTTCCAAGGTACTAAAATGCGTAGGGCGCGTCTCAAGCGCCATTTTTGGTGCGTAAGACGCACCCTACGAGAGGAACCTTTTGAGCGCAGATTGGTATCAGAGGATTCACCCACAGGCTGGAAGCCTGTGCGGTCAATCTGGGATCCACGGCGCCCTGAGGTTCCGGGCAAGGGGCGAAATATTATCGGGCAAATGAGAGAAGTTTCACATATTCGGGTTGACAGGCGTCGCAAAAGTACATAATTTTTCCTAGTCCGTTAAAATCGCTCCAGCTTTTTGGCCTGGGAGTTATGTCGGGCCTGGCGGGGTTATCCGGGGGCGAGGGGTTACGATAAAAAGGAGTTACCTATGAAGACCGTGGCCGAGAAGATCCGGGAGTTGAAGGAGAAGGAGGAGCAGATCAAGGGGATGGGTGGGGCCAAGGCTGTGGAGAAGCAGCGTGCC
>JAHIKV010000266.1 GCA_018897395.1 Planctomycetota bacterium
CGTCTTGGAATTCCCCTACCGCGTCGCCTTCGGAGAATAGACGAGTTCGCGCAAATGTAGTGGAAACTTTGGCCAAAAATCGAACGTAAGTCCTTTGCTATCAACGAATCGACTCCCACAACTCCGTAACTTGGGCTAAATCGCCGCTCGCGCGCAAAAAGGCCGCCCGAGAGGCGTTTTTGGAAAGTGAGCGCGAAATTGTGTGTGCTGGAGAACCGTGTGGGTGCCACGGTTGGCTTGTTGCCCTGTACCGGAAGAAGTAAGATGAGCGGCCGGGTCGTATGCACTAGCGAGTGGTTGGACGTGGCCGATTAGTCCGCTTCACCCGGACACTGCTGGGACAAGCCAGCAGTGGCACCCGGTGTGCGGCGGCAATATATGAGTTGGCATGTTGGATTGCAAGACCCGACCCCGTTTGCGACGCCGCAGTTCCGCCCGTTGACCCGCCTCAAGCCGGAGGAGTAGCTTTGGAGTGCGGCGGCTTGCCGCCGCTTTTTTTCAGCGCTGCACGGAAAGCGAGGCCAATCAATCGGACGAACCGATAAATAGTTCTGACACCTTTTTCCCTCCCCCTTCGACTCTTTTCACCCCCCGTTTTTTTTCTTTTGCGTCTTGGTCAAGGCGGCAGCCAACAGTCCGGCGGGAACGGCAATTGTTCCAATACCAAACAGTAATACAATGGCCGTGAAAATGCGACCACCCACAGTGATTGGGAAGACATCGCCATAGCCCACGGTTGTCAACGTCACGATAGCCCACCAGAGACAATGGAAAACAGAGCCGAAGTTTTCTGGTTGTGCTTCATTCTCGAAGTAGTATATCCCAACGGATGAAAGGAATATCATCAAGCTGGTAGCAACGAGGTACAAAACCAACTCTTCACGGATTTCGTTAAAGGCATCCTTGAAACGCTGAATTGCCTGAGTGTAGCGAAGCAGCTTGAAAACCCGGAAAACGCGAAAGAGTCTGAGAACGCGAACCGCTCGAAGGTCAACCCCAGTCGAAATGTAGAACGGAAGAATTGCCGTTAGGTCAACCAACCCATAGAAGCTAAAAATGAATCGAAGACGATTGTCAGCAACGAGAATCCGCAAGCCATACTCGATTGTGAATATGGCAACGGTGACAACCTCCACTACATACAACCAGAATCGGCTTTCGTTGCCAAGATCGGGTAGGGTTTCAATTGAGAAGCTAATCAGAGAAACAAAAATGAGGGCTTGAATAACTAGGTCAAAAGCCTTTCCCGCCCACGTATCCGTGCCTTCGACAAGCTGCTTAATGTTCATGGACAGGCGGGGCCCGATAAAGTGGTCGGGAGTCTGTGTTTGTGACCCCCCTTTGTTAGTGACATAATCGAATGAAACTGATGATCCATGCACATGCTACAAAAGTTATCTCCAAACAAAGAATTCTGATGATCTAGGCCACAACAAAGACTCCCGCCCCCTCTACTCTTTATTCTTTCGGCAATAATTCATACACTCGCCCGCAGGATGCCTCCGATTACAAAACTTGCGGCCTTCCTAACGTGCTGTGGCTCAATTTCGTCTTTTCCTGCCAAGTCGGCAACTGTTCTTGACACCTTTGCCAAACGATCCATCGAGCGCGTGGAGAGTGTATTCGTATCGATCAATTGTTTATAGGTCTCCAGCGCCGACGGAGAAAATTTGCAGTAATCGCGCACTTGTCCACCGGGCATGGCGGCATTGTGCGGAATATCCTTACCATCGAATCGTTTATGTTGTCGCTCTCGGGCTGCCTCGACATTGGCGCGAATTCGAGGCGATTGGTTGCAGTCAGTTTCGCCAAACCGCTCATCCGTCGAAAGGCGTTCCAACTCCACCTGCAGGTCGATTCGATCAAGCAACGGACCGCTGAGTTTTTTCTGGTACTTGTTTATGACAGATTCGTCGCACGTACACCGATCACTCCCATAATATCCGCATGGGCATGGATTCATGGCGGCCACCAATGTAAAACGGCATGGATAAGTCAGCGTCGCTCCCACTCGTGAGATGGAGATTTCGCCGCTTTCCATCGGCTGTCGCAATGCTTCCAAGGTTGAACGGCTGAACTCTGCAATTTCGTCAAGAAACAAAATGCCGTGGTGCGATAGCGTTATCTCTCCCGGACGCGGTATCTTTGCCCCACCTCCAACCAACGCTTCCTTAGATACGGTGTGATGCACGGCACGAAACGGGCGTCGTGTAACTGCTTGACCGTCTTGGTGCAATGCCCCGTAGGCAGAATATATCCGCGTCAACTCGACCTTTTCTTCGTTGGCTAGTCGCGGCAAAATTCCGACTATAGCGCTTGCAAGCAGAGACTTTCCCTCTCCTGGCGGCCCAATCAGCAGCAAATTGTGACCTCCGGCAGCCGCGATGATAGCCGCCTCCTTTGCCTGATCTTGTCCGCGAACGAGTCCAAAATCCACGGCCTTGGGTATGACTGAATCAAAGCGGATTTCCTGCCGCAAGGCATTTTCCAACTGTCGCTTTCCAGAAAAAAACTCGAAAACCTCCTCTAAGGTGGATACGGCAAAAACACGGCAACCATCATGCCCTGGTTTTGCGAGAATCAAGGCGCATTCTTTTTCGTTGCCAGCCGGAACAATAAGCGATTGCCCAGGTTTTGCTAGATAGGCGATGGAAAGCGCGCCGGGAACTCTGCGAAGTTCTCCATGCAATCCGACCTCTCCCATCAGAACAAAATCGCCCTCAAGACTTTCCGGCAAATCCGACAACACTCCGGCCGCTTGCAGCATAATCACGGCCATTGGCAAATCGAGCCATGATCCTTCTTTGACCACACTTGCCGGTGTCAAATTGATCTGGATGGCGACTTCCGGGTCAGGAATGCGAAGTTTTGCAAACGCGCCGGCAATTCTGGTGGTCGCCTCTTTGACCGCAGGGCCGACCATGCCGGACACCGCTGTAGCTTCGATCCACGATATTGGCCCGTTCAGGATCTTCATTGCTCTGGCCTGAACTTCGATAAAATATCCGTCGAGTCCAAACAAAATGCCTCCATTCAAGCTGTGGTCCATTGCCAACAGATTCTTTAGCCGCCGTTGCACATCGGGTGTTCTTTTTGTTCTTGTCCGCATGAAAACACTCCAGTTGGGGGCTTTCTTATGTCGACCATTCGACGTGTGACGAGGGATGCGGGTCGCCATCGACGACACCGACGCCATGCTACCGTTCGCGGGGGTGTTGTCAAGGTGGCCGCGGGGTGGAAGACGGAGGCAGTCCCCTTTTCTCGCCCCGCCCTCACCCCCGGCCTCTCTCCCAAAGAACGTGTTTTGAAATCATTCATTTAGCCCGCCGTGAATACACGGTGGGCCGGGTTGACCGCGTAAAACCGCTTGCCCCGGGTGTATTCACCCGGGGCTAAATACGGATATTTCAATTTCAAAACACGTTCTTACGCGGCTTGGGGTTCCCCGTCGTCCGCCGTCCTTTCGGCGAGAATTTCGCCGTCGTCGCTGACGTCCTCGAAGCGGACGGAGACCTGCTTGGTCACGCCCGACTCCTGCATCGTCACCCCGTAGATCGTGTCCGCGCAGGTCATCGTCTTCTTCGAGTGGGTGACGATGATAAACTGCGTCCAGGCCAGGAAATCCTTCAACACCAGGGTGAAGCGGTCGATGTTGGCCTCGTCCAGCGCGGCGTCGACCTCGTCGAGTACGCAGAAGGGGCTTGGCCGGCTGCGGAATATCGCCAGCAGAAGCGCCACGCAGGTAAGGGTTTTCTCGCCGCCGCTGAGTAGCGAAATGCTCCGCGGCTCCTTGCCCGGCGGCCGGGCGACAATCTCGATGCCGCAGTCGAGTACGTCGGCGTCCTCCTCCATGACGATATCGGCCCGCCCCCCGCCGAACAGGTCGCGGAAGAGCGTCTGGAAATGCCCTCTGACCGTATCGAGCATTTCGGAAAAAAGCCGCCGGCTGTTGACGTTGATTTTTTCGATAATCTTTTCCAGCGACGACTTCGCGGAAGATAGGTCGTGATACTGGTCGGCAAGCAGCTTGTGGCGCGTTTCGAGCTGGTCCAGTTCATCGAGGGCTTCCAGGTTGACGTTGCCGAGGTTGCCGATCTTCAGCCGCAACTCCTCGATCTCCTGCTGCACGACCTCTCGCCGAAGTTGCTCTTCGTCGCTGAAATCGTGTTCCAACTCGGCCAACTCGATGCCGTAATCCTCGCGGATCCGGCCGGCCAGGGCGCTGCGCTCGTGGCGGATTTCGGTGGCGGCCAACTCGGCGGCGTGCATCTTCTCTTCCAGTTTGCGGATGCGGCCGCGGATCTTCTGAACCTCCGGCGCCAGCTCGCTCCGACGCCGGTGAAGTTCTTCGCGCCGCTCGATCAGGCCGACGGTCTCGGCCGCGAAGGTTTCCTTGCGCAGATAGAGATCGGCGATTTCGGCCTCGGCGCGTAAGATGTCCCGGCGGGAAGCCTCGGAGCGCTCGATACCCTCGGTAAGCTGCTGTCGGGCTTCCTCGATGGCCCGCCGGCGCTCCTGCCGGTTATCCTCGAACTGCCTCATCCGTGCGTGGAGGTTCCGCAGGCGCTCCTCGCTCTTGGCCAATTCCACTTTGATCTCGGTGGTTTCGCGGTCGGCCGCCAGCCGCCGCGCCTCCAATTCCTCGATCTCTCGGCCGATCCGCTCGACGCACGACTCCATCTCGGCCAGCGCGGCGTCGGTCTGCCGGCGTTTTTGCCGGGTTTCGGTCAGGCGCTGAGCGGCGGCGGCGTACTGCCGCCGGGCGTCTTGCAACTCGACGTCCAAGGCGGCCCGCTGCTGGTCCAACTGGCTCCGCCGCTCCTCGGCGGCCGCGACGGCCAGGCGGTTTTCGGCCAGCGCGGCGGCGGTCCGTTGATGTTCGGCCGACAGATTGTCGATCGCCAGTTGTTCGGCGGCGATCCGCTCGTCGAGTTTGGCGAGTGCGTTTTGGGCAGTTTCAATGGCCGTCTCCAATTCGCCGAGCTGCACGCCCAGGGCGCGCAATTGGCTCCGCCGCGAGATCAGGCCGGTCGAGACGCTCCGCGGTCCGACGACCAGCGTGCCGTCGGGTTCGAGCAGTTCTCCGGCCAACGTGACGAAAGTCAACCCCAAGGGGGACAGGTCCGATTTGTGCGAAGCACCCTTCGGGCCGCTCTGCAGCAAATCGGACCTGTCCCCCTTAGCGTTCCGCGCCAAGGAGAACGCGTGGTCCAGCTTTTCGACGAACCAGGTCCGCCCCAGCAGGCGTTTGGCCAACGGCGCGAACGTAGGCTCGGTTTCCACGAAGCGGTCGGCCCGCCCGATCACACCCGGCCGGCCTTCAAGGTCAATGTCGGGGGACTGGGGGCGGGGGACGGGGGACGGGGGCCGGGGTTCGGGGTTCGGGGTTCGGGGTTCGGGGTTCGGGGGACGGGATTCGGGGTTCGGGGCTCGGGGCTCGGGACTTGATGGAATGACGTCGCCAACTGCCGCTTCCTGCCCTCTGACCTCTGACCCCTGACCTCTGACCTCTGACCCCTCTTCGAGCCAGACGAAGCCGACGCGGCCGCCGAGCCGGCTTGACTCCATCCAGAGGCGGTCGAGCAGTTCCTGGTTCCGCTGGGCCACCACGTGATGCGCCTTTTGCCCCAAGGCGATTTCGACCAGCGGCGCGACCTCGACGCCGACCCGCAGCAGATCGGCGACCAATCCGCGGATGTGGCGAAAAGCGCTCCCATCGGCTTTGGCGGCACGGCCCCACTCTAAAACCTCCTTTACCCCGGCGCTGAGTCCCTCGTGGCGTCGGACGAGCTCTTCGAGCACGGCGGCGCGTTCCGCGGCGCCCGATTGTCGCTCGCGCATCTCGGCCAATTCGTTTCGCAGGGCGGCGTGTTGCTTTTGGTGTTGGGCGAGTTGCTGCTTTGCGGCGGCGAGCGATTCGGCCTGCGCTTCCACCTGTTGGGTCCACTTCTCGCGGCGCTCGCGCAACGTCTCCAATTTCCGTTGCAGGCCGTCCAGGAGCCGGTCCAGTTCTTCGATGTGCCGGCCGCACCGCCCGCGGGTGGCGTCCGCCGCGGCCGATCGACTCTCCAGCACGCCGATTTCGTTGCTCAGGGCGGCGGCCAGCCGCATTTGTTCCAGGTAGGCCGCTCGACGCTGTTGGTTCTCGCCGCGAAGCCGATCCAGCGAGTCCATCGCTTCGGTCAATCCTCGTTCGGCCTCGACCAGCCGCTTGGCCACCTCGCGGTGGTTCTCCTCCGCCGTTTGGAGTGCCTCGGTGTTTTCGCTCAATTGCAGTTGCAGGTCGCCCGCCCGGGCGCTCATGGCCGCCAGTTGCCGTCGTTCACGGGCGATCTCCTGCTCCAGATCGAGGCCGTGGCTCCGCTGGTGTTCGACGGTCGATTCGGCCGCGGCGATCCGCTCCCGGTTGGCGGCGGCCTGTGACTCGGCCCGATGGATTTCCTCGTTGTCCGCGGCCGTTTGGCCGTCGATTTCCAGCAGTTGTGCCTCGACGTTTTCGGCCGCGGCCGCGGCGGCGTCGCGCGCGTCGCCGAGAGAGCGCAGCTCGCCCTCGAATGTTTCGAGACGTTCTCCGAGGCGTTTCCAATCGACCTGGGCGACTTGGGTCCGCAATTCTTGCAGGCGGTTGGTGTATTCCCTGTATCGTCGGGCCTTGCCGGCCTGGGCGCGGACGCTGCGGAGCCGGTTTTCCACCTCATCGACAATGTCGCTGAGCCGCAGCAGGTTTTGTTCGACGCGTTCCAACCGGCGCAGCGCCTCGATCTTCCGCATCTTGAAGCGGCTGATTCCGGCCGCCTCTTCGAAGATTATCCGCCTGTCGCGCGGAGAGGATTGCAAAAGGACGTCGACCTTGCCCTGCTCGATGACGCTGTAAGCCTGCGTACCCATGCCCGTGCCGGAGAGCAAGTCGCGGATGTCGCGTAGCCGGGCGGGATTGCGGTTGATCAGATACTCGCCTTCGCCGCTGCGGTAGACGCGGCGGGTAATGTGGACCTCCGGCGTATCGACCGCCAAGAGGCGTTTCGAGTTGTCCAGGGTGAGCGTGATTTCGGCGGTGTTGATTGCCCGACGGCTGCCCGAGCCGTTGAAAATCACGTCGGCCATTTCGCGGCCGCGGAGGCTTTTGACGCTCTGCTCGCCCAAGACCCACTTGATGGCGTCAACGATATTCGACTTTCCCGACCCGTTCGGACCGACCACCACCGTGATCCCGGGCGGAAACTCGAACCGGGTGCGGTCGGCGAAACTCTTGAAACCGACGATGTCGAGTGCCTTGAGCATGGGGATATACGAATGATGAATTATGAATAATGAATTATGAATGAATTAAGAGGCTATCCGAAAAGTGCAATAATAGTCCCCTCTCCCTCTGGGAGAGGGTTAGGGTGAGGGCAATTCGTCGTAAAACGTCTTGCCTTGTTTGCATGATTTCCCCAGGCCCTCACCCCCTGCCCCTCTCCCAGAGGGAGAGGGGAGCTTTTCGGATAGCCTCTCAGAACGATGAACCGTAAGCGGCAATTACTGATAAAGCCGTTTCTCAGGGACCATTCATCACTCATCACTCATCATTCATCATTCATCATTTTCCTCTCAGCGTCCCAGCATTCTAGCAAAGAAGCCCTTCTTTGTGTTGGATTTCCCGTTGGAATCGTTCTCTTCCGCGGTATTTTCTTGAGTGTTGTCATCCGCGGCCTGGTCCGCCTTGCTCTTTGTTCCCCCTCTCTGGTGAAACAGTTCCGGCGACGGGCTTTCCGGGCTGGACTTGACAGACGGCTGTTGTCCATCCCCTTGTTCGCCTTGCTCCGTCTCGGCCATCCCATCGACGTCGCGGTCGAAAATCCTCCCCGCCTCGGGCAAGGCATCGACCTCGAACCGCGAGCAAAGGGCCTCGCAATTTTTGGCCTCTTGAAGGGCCTGCACCACGTCCGGGTAGGTCCCGCCCAGTTCGACCACCGCGCGGATCACGTCGTCGACGCGCGTCGAAACTATCCGTTTTTGGTCTCCATCTCGAACGGTATACTTGCTGACCGAGATTTCATCTCCGCCGTGGCTGGTGATCATGACCTCGTTGCCGGCACTGAGCGCCAGCGGCGTCAGCAGTCGCTGCCCGGGACCGAAAACGACGATTTCGGGCAACCTGTTGCGGGTGACGTGGATCATCGGCGGTCCGGCCACGTCCAGCACGTGGTAGTGGAACTGGTCGCCGATCACCTCTCCTTTGATCAACGGGTCTTGGTCGTTCATTGCCCAAAGAGCGCGAAACGCCCCGTAGCGGGTCTCGGCGCTGGGTACCGAGAGCAACTCGCAAAGTTGTTCGTAGGCGATGTAATCCGTCATTACGCTCAACGCGGTCAGAGCGAATACTCGAAAAGCGGGTTGATTGCGGGCGATCTCCGCCAACGGCTCGGCCGCCTCGCGGCGATCGAGGTAGGCCAACGCCTCGGCGGCGTAGAACCGCGTCTCGGGATTCTTCGAGCGAATTCCTTCCAGCAAGGCGTCCTCCCCCTCGGAGCCGAGCGCTTCGAGCTGGATGGCGGCGGCGGCCGCGGTCAACGGGTCCAGCAACAACTCCTTGAGTTTGGCGACCCGCTGCATCTGTTCGGGCGCGGATTCACTGACCGGCAGCGCGCGGACGACTCGGACGTACCTCGCTATGTTGTCCTTGTATCGCGGGTGGATGCAAAGCTCGATGTACTCGTCCGTCTTTGCCTTGGCCATGCCCGTCTTCAGACCGTTCCGGAAAGTGTGGAACCGACGGTTGACGGCGTTCGCCACCCGCGAGCTGTTCAACACGTTTTGGTTTCCGGGCGTAAGCACGAGTCCCATCGGCCGCGATTTCAGGGCCACGCCGCCGCCGAGCACCCGGCCGCGACAGAGCAGGACTCGGTCTTTCGGTCCCGCGGCGGGATCGACCAACACCGGCCCCTCGGCCAACGCCAGCAGGTGGCCCGGGCGTACCTGGTTGCCAAGCACCGCCATCTGCTGCAAGCGGGTTTCCAGCAGGTAACCGCCGCGCAGGCTGGTGGTTTCGCTCCGCGAAAGAGAACGGACCTCGATGTCAAAACGGTCCCCCTTTTGGATTCCCACCCGCAACCAACCCCGAACCAGAACCAGCGACACGTTGCCGGAGGCCAATACGTGGTTCGGTTTGTCTACGCCGCGCTTCTGCATCTCATCCAATAGCGCGCCGCGTTGCGGCGAAGGGCCGGGATCGCTGCCGGTCCCGTGCAGGCCGCCGACCAATCCGACCGCCTCGACGCGGACCGGCTCCATGCCCGTCGGAACGGCGTAATCGCTCACCAGCCGAGTTCGCGGCTTCTCGGGCGGAAGCGGCTCCTCGGGGCTTTGCGACCGCATGGTCAGCCCGTTGTACCAAGAGCAACCCCCAAGAACCGCCAGCACACACCATGTTATTGTGAACCGTCTCATGCTTCCCTGCACTTTGCGCCGTTCGACGCCGACAAACGAATAGAAAAGTGGCAAACCGCCATTCCAATCGGCCGCCGGACGAGTTTTTCGTGGCCGGGAAGGATAGTTATTTGGCCCGGCAAGGTCAAGGGGTAAAAGGGTCTGTCCTTAGACTTAAGTGCCGTGTCGGAATAGACCAGCGATTCTGTCTGAAGTGAAAAATCGCTAGAACCTAAGTTCCGACCTCTTGTTGGATTTGGGTGTGGCAAAAAATCTTGGCAACGCACTGAAATGTTCGTTTAACCCGGAGCCAACGGCGACGGTGTGGAGATGGAGTAGTCTTTTCCAGTTATCTCCGTCGCCGTTGGCTCCGGGTTAAACGAAAATGCCAAGAAAAA
>JAHIKV010000267.1 GCA_018897395.1 Planctomycetota bacterium
AACCTTGTCTCCCTCTCGGTCTCGGTTCATCAATCCTCTTGGAGGTAATACCACTAACCGGAGAGCCGGATGCGGGAAATCCGCACGTCCGGTTCGGAGGGGGGGGAGGCCGAACTCAATCGGCCTTCCCTACCCCTATCGTTGCTAAACGGGCGCTAGAAGCCCATGCCTCCCATTCCGCCCATGCCGCCACCCATTCCGCCCATGCCGCCCATGCCGCCGCCCATTCCACCCGGAGGGCCGCCCGCCGGCTCTTCTTCCTTCGGAATGTCGGCCACCAGGCAGGATGTGGTCAGCAGCAAAGCGGCCACGCTAGAGGCATTCTGCAAGGCGGTGCGAACGACCTTTACCGGGTCGATGATGCCCGCCTCGACCAAGTCGCAGTAGACGTCCTTATCGGCGTCGTAACCGTCGGCCTTTCCTTTCATCTGCCGGACGCGGTTGACCACGACTGCTCCGTCGTGGCCGGCGTTGTCGGCGATCGCCCGCAGCGGGGCATCCAAAACTTTCCGCACGATCTTCGCCCCGAGGGCCTCGTCGCCCGTGAGGTCCAGCTTGTTGAGGGCCTTTTCGCTACGGAGCAGGGCCACGCCGCCGCCGGGCACGATCCCCTCTTCCAACGCGGCCTTGGTGGCGGCCCGGGCGTCTTCCATCAACGCCTTCCGCTCCTTCATCTCGGTCTCCGTCGCGGCGCCGACATTGATCTGCGCCACGCCGCCGGCGAGCTTGGCCAACCGCTCCTCGAGCTTCTCGCGGTCGTAGTCGCTGGTGGTCGTCTCCATCTCTCGGCGGATCTGCTCGGCGCGGCCCTCGATGGCCTTCTTGTCGCCCGCGCCGCCGATCATGGTTGTGTCGTCCGAGGTGACGATCACCTTCTTGGCCGTGCCCAAGTCGGAAAGTTTTACCGAATCGAGCGAGACGCCGAGGTCCTTGAAGATGGCGTTCGAGCCGGTCAAGGTGGCGATGTCGCCGAGCATGGCCTTGCGGCGGTCGCCGTAGCCGGGCGCCTTTACCGCGGCCACGTTGAGAATGCCGCGCAGCTTATTCACGACCAGCGTGGCCAGTGCTTCGCCCTCGATGTCCTCGGCGATAACCAACAGCGGCTTGCCCGCCTTGCTGACGGCCTCCAACAGCGGAATCAAGTTCTTCGCGTTGGAGATTTTTTCCTCGTGAATCAGGACCAGACATTTTTCGAATTCGACGGTCTGCGCGTCCTGGTTGGTGACGAAATGGGGCGAGATGAATCCGCGGTCGAACTGCATCCCCTCGACCACTTCGACGGTGGTCTCCGACTGCTTTCCTTCCTCGACGGTGATGACGCCGTTCTTGCCGACCTTCAGGAAGGCGTCGGCCAGGACCGCGCCGATCGTCGGATCGTTGTTGCCGGCGATGGTGGCGACCTGGGCGATTTCCTTCTTGTCTTTCTCGTTGATCGGCGTGGCCATTTTCTCGAGCGACTTGATCACGGCGTCCTTGGCGGCGTGGATGCCGCGGCCCAGCGCCATCGGGTCGGCCCCGGCGGCGACCATCCGCAGTCCTTCCAGGTAGATCGCCTCGGCCAGCAAAGTGGCGGTCGTCGTGCCGTCGCCGGCGACGTCGGCCGTCTTCGAGGCCGCTTCCTTGAGCAGTTGGGCGCCCAAGTTCTCGAACGGGTCGTCCAGATCGATGTCCTTGGCCACGGTGACGCCGTCCTTGGTGATTTTCGGCGCTCCCCACCCCTTGTCCAGAACGGCGTTGCGGCCGCGGGGACCAAGCGTGCTGACCACTGCCCGAGCCAATTTGCTCACCCCGGCGGCCAGCGGCTGCCGAGCTTCGTCTTCAAAGACCAACTGTTTTGCCACAGCGGATTCCTCCTGTTGCTGGCTATTTGCGAATCCAGAACTATTGCATGGCACGACCACAATTGGCAGCCGCGCGTGGTTTGCCACCGGATAGAAGCAAGCGGTGTGCCAAGGCCCGCTGCGACGTACGTAAGTTACTGTAATACATATAGTTGTGAAATATGCTCTTTGTCATTGATCCGAAAGAATCGACTCTCTGCTTCCGATCGCATGTCATTTTGGCAGGCTAATGGTAATCCGACGGTACGCAAAGCAACCTCGTTTAACCCGGAGCCATCGGCGACGGCGCGGCAGGAGGCTGCCTCCCGTCGCCGATGGCTCCGGGTTAAACAAGCTAACGGCACAGCGCCGGCTCAAGTGTGATAGTCGGCGTTCAGGCGGACGTATTCCGCCGTGAGATCGGCGGTCCAGAACCGCCGGCCGGCTGTACCTTCGCTAAAATCAAGCTGGATCAACGTGTCGCGGTTGTCGCGGATCGAGGCGGAAACCGCCTGCCCGTCGAACTCGACCGGCGACCCTTTTTTGTAGAGCAAAAACCCGTTCAGCCGCAAGGTGACGCCATTAGGATTGAACGGCACTCCGGCATAGCCCGCCGCCGAGACGATCCGCCCCCAGTTCGGGTCGGCCCCGTGCAGCGCCGTCTTGACCAGGGGGCTATTTGCCACCGTTTTGGCGATCTGCAGGGCGGATTGCCGATCGGCGCAACCGCCGACCTCGATCGTAATCAGATGCGTGGCCCCCTCGCCATCGCCGGCAATCGCCTTTGCCAGATCGACGCATACTTCGTCCAAGGCGGTTTGGAAGGCGGCCAGGTCGTCGCCTTCGAGCGGCTCGCCGCCGGCCGCCCCGTTGGCCAGCAGCAAGGCCGTGTCGTTGGTGCTCGTATGTCCGTCGACGCTCATGCAATTGAAGCTCTCTTCGGTGGCCGCGCCGAGCGCGTTTTGTGCCCTCTCGGGCGTCAATGCCGCGTCGGTCAGTATCAGCCCCAGCATCGTGGCCATATTCGGCCCCATCATGGCCGCTCCCTTGGCCATGCCGGTGATCTGGATTTCGCGGCCGGCGATCGTAACCGTCCGTCCAGCCAGCTTGTGGATCGTGTCGGTGGTCAACATTCCTCGGGCGGCGGCCACCAGCGACGTCTCGCTGCGGCCGAGCTTGACGGCGGCGGCCGAGATGCCCTGGGCAACCTTGTCCATCGGCATAAGCACGCCGATCACGCCGGTCGAGAGGACCAGGGCCTGATCGGCTTCCGCTCCGCAGGCCGCGGCGGCCAGCCGGGCCATCTCCTCGGCGTCGCGCAGCCCTTGCTCGCCGGTGCAGGCGTTGGCCACGCCCGAGCATATCGCCACGGCGCGAATCCGGTCGCCGGGGGTCCGCGAGCGGTCAAGCGTCACCGGGGCGGCGCAGACGAGGTTCCGCGTATAGACGCCGGCCGCGACGGCCGGGGTCTCCGACATCACCAACGCCAGGTCCTGTTTGTGCGGGTCGCGCTTGATCCGGCAATGGACCCCCGCCATCAAATAACCCTTGGGGACGCAAACGGCCATTTATTGATTCTCCTGTTCCGAATGGTATCCACGATACGCCGTTGCGGTCGAAAAAGTACGTTTAGCCGCCGCGTCCACGCGGCGTGGATCGATCCCGGCGTGGACGCCGGGGCTAAACAAAGACATTGGCAATTACACAGACGCATGAGTCTAATCTTGCGGGGCGGTTGTGGCAACCTGCAATGCCCACGTGACTTGCCCCCCTCGCCCCTTGCGCTTTGTGTCCGTATACTATGAGGGTATGGTACGCGAAACGATCCTTCAGAAACCGGCGGAGTTTGATGACAAGGACCGCGACCTGCGTCCGCAGCGGATGCGGGACATGGTTGGCCAACGGGAGGTCTACGCCCGGCTGGAAATCGCCGTGGACGCCGCGAAAAAACGGGGCGAGCCTCTGGGGCACATCCTCTTCGACGGCCCGCCGGGGCTGGGCAAAACCACTTTCGCCACTTGCATTCCCCGCGATTTGGGCTTCGCCATTCAGATTGCCAGCGGGGCGGCCTTGACGGCCCCAAAGGATCTAATGCCATATCTGACCAATGCCGAAAAGGGCTCGGTGCTCTTTATCGACGAAATACACCGGATGCCCAAGGCGGTGGAGGAGTTTCTCTACCCGGCGATGGAGGATTTTCGGATCGACTTCATCCACGGCGAAGGGGCCAACGCCCGGACCATCAACATGCCGTTGCGGCCTTTCACGCTGATCGGGGCCACTACCCGCAGCGGGCTGCTCTCGGCGCCGCTCCGCGACCGGTTCCAGATGCGCGAACACCTGGATTTTTACAGCGTCGAGGACCTGGCCGAGATCATCCGCCGCAGCGCGAAGAAACTGCGGGTCGAGATCGCCGATCGGGCGGCCGTCGAGATCGCCGGACGCAGCCGGAGCACGCCCCGATTGGCAAACAACCGGCTCCGTTGGGTACGCGACTACGCCCAGAGCAAGGCCAACGGCAAGATTTCGCTCTCGGTCGCCCGCGACGCACTGGAGATGCAGGGCATCGATACGCTGGGGCTGGACCCGCAGGATCGGAAGTATTTGGAGACGATCGCGCGGGTGTTTTTGGGCGGTCCGGTGGGCGTCGAGGCCGTGGCCCACACGATGAAC
>JAHIKV010000268.1 GCA_018897395.1 Planctomycetota bacterium
GCTGCTCGACGTGAAATGGTCGGACGACAAGGACTTCTTGCCCCCTCATGGCTACGCCTACGTCCCGCTGGACCACAAGTACAAACTCGACTCCGGCCTGATGGAGATTACCTACGACTCCGGCGCGAAGGTCATCCTCGAAGGCCCCTGCACCTACGAGGTCGAATCCACCGCCGGCGGCTATCTTTCGCTGGGCAAGCTGACCGCGCGGGTGGAGAAGAGGGGCGAGGGGCGAGGGGCGAGGGGCGAGGGATCAGAATCTAATCCCCAATCCCCAATCCCCAATCCCCTCTTTGCCATCCGCACTCCCACGGCCGTCGTGACCGACCTGGGCACCGAGTTCGGCGTGGAAGTGAGTGGGGAGGGAGCCACCGAGTCGCGCGTCTTCCGCGGTTCGGTGAGGGTGCAAGTAGTCGGCGACGGTCTCCCCTCTCCTTCCGGGAGAGGGGCCGGGGGTGAGGGCGGTGGGCAGGTGGTGGTGTTGCGCGAAAACGAATCGGCGCGGGTCGAAGGTGGCGACGAGCCTCGCGTCACGGTGTTCGGCCCGTCGGCCAAGACGGCCGATTTCACGCGCAGGATTCCCAAGGTGACATACAAGACGCTGGACCTGGTCGACGTGGTGGCCGGCGGCGACGGCTTCTCCGGCCGGCGCGACCGCGGCATCGATCCGACCAACGGGCAAGCAGGCGCGATGACGCAAAAGGATATGGGCTCCGAGGCATGGTTTCGCGGCGACGGACAGTATCATCGCGTCGAGGCACTGCCGTTTGTGGACGGCGTGTTCGTTCCCGACGGTCGATCCGGCCCGGTGCGGGTCGATTCCGCCGGCAATATGTTTGCCGGCTTTCCCGATACTTTCAATGCCACGTGGAAGCATATATGGGCGGGCGGCATGATTCCCGTCGACCCGCCGTCCTCGGCGTTCTTGGGGGGCATCGACTATGCTTCGCCTCCTCATTGCCTGTTGTTCATGCACGCCAACAACGGAATCACCTTCGACTTGGAGGCGATCCGGCGCGCTAACCCCAGTTGCAAGCTGCTTCGATTCCGCGCCGTGGCGGGCAACAGCAGCGAGGCAATGCACTCCCCGAACGGCGAGAGGGTGTCCGCCGACCTTTGGGTGCTGGTCGACGGTCAAGTGCGTTTCGAGCGACGCGAGATAGCTGGCTACAGCGGCGAGTTTAGGGTCTTGATTTCAATCGGCGACGACGACCGCTTTCTGACGTTGGCCTCCACCGACGGCGGAACCAGCCATGTCTATGGCGATTGGATCGTTTTCGGCGATCCTCGGCTGGACCTGATGCAGGTCGACGCGAACGAACCAAAGAACAAAAGAGGCGGCGATTAATATCAAAGTTAGGTCTTGCGGCCGTAACAACAACCGAGAAAGGAGGTGGCATTTTCCCCAAGTAGGGCAGACATTCCTGTCTGCCGAAGGTTGGGGTGGTTTGGAGTTGGGTAGGGTGGGACAAGCGCAGCGCAGTCCCACCATTTTAGGCCCTTTGATACGATTGGTGGGACTGCGCTGCGCTTGTCCCACCCTACATGTTTGCTTCGAGTGTGCGGAGTTTTGCACCGCCAAGTTGGCCGGCGCCGCAAGGGCCTCTTGGAGGATGCAACAGAGGAGAGGGAGTGAGAACCGTAACGCGGGATATACTTCTGTCAGCATGTCGCTGCCGGCCCGTACACGGTACACGACGTCTTACGTTGAGGGGAAAATGTCATGGTACGCAAAATGTTTTTAGTGATGGCTGTTCTGGCGGCCGCGAGTGTCAGTTCGGTATGTTTGGCCAGCACGATCCCGACTACTGGGTTAGAGGCTTGGCTGAAGGCCGACTCAATTACCGGCGTGGCGAACGGTGGTTCGGTGGCTACGTGGACGAACTCCGCCGGCACCGGCACCACCTACAATGCCACGGCGTCCGGCACTGCAATGCCCACCTACTACACCAGTGGCATCAACGGCCGGCCGGTCCTCAGCTTCGACGGCTCGGACGACGGGATGGTGATGGGCGCCACGCCCATGCATAACCAGAGCGTTTTCACGATTTTCGCCGTAATAGAAAGGGCCACCGACCCCGGTACGAACGCGGTAATCGTAGGGAACATCGAGAGTACCGGCGGTGTCCGCGGGATGGTGTTCGGTACGGCTGGGTCGGTAGACTCAGGAATAAACTTTAATACCTCCTCGGTTTTTTACGCCAACGGGAGAAATACCGCTAATAACAGCGTTCGCACTACGCCTGTGGGTAGCTTGACCGCCAATACGCCTCACGTCATCAGCACTAGTTGGGTAACTGGGACAGGATTGACCGTGTACATCGACGGCGTCGGACCGCAGGCCCTGAGGTCCTGGGTCGACGGGGTCACTACCAATCAGGTCTGGATGCCCACCGACCCCGGCTTGGGCATTGGTACCGGCCTCCTCATCAGCGCGAGTTGGGGAATCTTTAAGGGCGACATTGCCGAGTTGATTTTCTACAATGGTACGCTATCCAGCGCGGACTACTCGGCCGTCGACACCTACTTGTACAACAAGTATGTCGTGCCGGAGCCAGGCACGCTGGCTCTCTTGGCCACGGGCCTGATCGGGTTGCTCTGCTACGCATGGAAGAAGCGGAGATAGATTTATGATTTAGGATGTATGATTTCTGATTTGACTGGCGCTTTTCCGGCGTCGTCACGAAGGCATTTCGTGACGACGCTCGGATCGCCAGCCATTTTCGGAAGCACAAAAACTCACGCAAAGGCGCTGAGGCGTAAAGAGAATGGACTTTTTGTTGTCCTTGCGCCTTCGCGCGAGATTTTTGAAATCGTGTAGTGCGTGTGTTATGCTGAAGCATAACCTACGACTCGGGGTTCGTTTGAGCGACTTTTCTATTCAACCGTGAGGCGAATGATGGACCGAAGCAATCATAAATCAGAAATCAGAAATCAGAAATCCGCCTTCACGTTAGTGGAGCTTTTGGTGGTGATTACGATCATCGGCATCTTGATCGCACTGTTGCTGCCGGCGGTGCAGGCGGCCCGCGAAGCGGCGCGACGATTACAGTGCCAGAACAACTTCAAGCAGGTCGGGGTGGCCTTGCACAACTACCACACGGTGATCGGCTGCTTTCCGCCCGGCACGATGAGTCTTTTTCCGCTGCCCGTCGCGGGGTGCGCCGACGCGCCGCCGGGCTTCCCGCGCGAGTTCGTCGGCGTGGGTTGGGGAACCTTCATCTTACCGTACATCGAGCAGCAATCGCTTTACGATAAGTTCAACTTCAAGGCCAACAATTGGGCCTACGGCTGGCCCCCGGATCCAGCGGGCGCAACCGGGAATTTGATCTTGGCGGCGACACGTCAGCAGGTCTACCTCTGTCCCAGCGATTCTCAAGCTCAAAGCGGGGAGCGGATGGGTTACACCGGCACTACCTACCCGGGGCACCCCGGGAAACCGGGGGATTTGGCCATGTCGAATATGACGGGCATTTGCGACAGCGTGAGTACGTTCTGCGACACGGCGCTGCAGCCCTATCACCAAAAGCAATTCCGTGAGGCCGACGGCGTCATGGCCAACATTCAAGCATGCAAGATCGCCGATATAAAGGATGGCACCAGCAACACGCTGATGATCGGCGAGATCACCGGCGCTGGTCCGGGCTCTTATACCGCCCAGTTTTGGTTTTGCTGGGGCGTGTATTCAACTGAGCGAGGCATCAACGGACCGGGAACGATTCCAGGCGGGCAGAATCCGGCAGCCTTCAGTTGGTTCACGGCGGGCCTATCCAGCTATCATCCGGACGGGTGCAACTTCACGATGGCCGACGGCAGCGTCCAGTTCCTATCGCAGAACATCGACGCCACGCTGCTGAAATGCCTGACCACCCGCGCCGGCGGGGAGGTGTTCCACTATGGGTTCTAAGCTCGGTTTGGCTTGTGGCGTTTTTTGCGCTGTGGTTGTGGCGACGCACCGCCGGTTGCTCGCCCTGGCGATCTATGGCACGATGCTTGCGCTGGCGGGAGGCTGCGGCGGCGACAGCGGCCCGCCGCGCGCGGTCGTCTCCGGCACGATTACCTATCAAGGCAAACCGGTGGAGACGGGCGAAATCCGCTTCATCCCAACCAAGGGGTCGAAGGGACCGATGTCTTTCGCCCCGATTATCGACGGCAAGTATCGAGTTGCCGTCCGAGGCGGCGCGGTCGTGGGCGCCGCGAGGGTCGAAATCTTTGGCTACCGGCCTGACCCGAACTATAAAGTCCCGCCCGTTGATCAGGAGGGGCCGGGTATCGGCGGACCCAGGCGCGTGGAGCCGCCCAAGACGCAGTTTCTGCCCGCCAAGTACAACAGTCAGTCGGAACTAGAAACTACGATTGAGGGTGGAAGCGGCGAAATCACCCGCGACTTCACCCTGACCGACTGACACCCCACGTTAGTTCCGATAGGGGTAGGGAAGGCCGATTGAGTTCGGCCTCCCCCCCTCCGAACCGGACGTGCGGATTTCCCGCATCCGGCTCTCCGGTTAGTGGTATTACCTCCAAGAGGATTGATGAACCGAGACCGAGAGGGAGACAAGATTCCTTCTCGGTGACAGCAGAGTCGAAAGACTCTGAC
>JAHIKV010000269.1 GCA_018897395.1 Planctomycetota bacterium
ATCGTTTATACCACCAGGAGGACCACTCTTTCATAGAATCAGGGTTGCCGCGCAGCGGCTACCCTGGGGTCAAAGGGGGGAAATACGGAAAACCCCAACGGGGTTTCGTAGTAGTGGGAACGCCGACCGACGCAACCCTTTTAGGGTTGATGCGGGGATACGACCACCGCCTCCCAGGGTAGCCGCTGCGCGGCAACCCTGGGCTATCTTCTGAAAAGCCCTTCGGGCTAACAAAGTGCGGAATGCACCCGCGGGCGTTTATCACTTTCCCGAGAAAAAACGTCTCCGTTGATCTTGCCCCAGCGACTCAGTACCGATAATCCAGGCCGAAGTTGAGTCCTTGCGCCCAGTAATCGGACACGATGAACTTGGCCTCGGGCACCGGGTATCCGACCAGTGCGCCGGGCGGAAATTGAGACGGATTCAGATTCATGTCGATCTGATCGGCCGGCCGAACGACTCGGCTCCAATAGAGGAACGTGTATCCGAAAGTGGCCTTCAGACGGGGCGTGAGGTCGTAGCCGACGTTGATGCCCAACTCGGGGATTGCCGAGAAGCCGCTCTGCCGGCTCGTGCCGGAGTTGGTCGGAAGGGCCAACATCCCGTCGTCGTAAGTGACCGGGGCTTGTTGCGGAACCGCAACCGTCGTCGCGCCGGCGACGCGGAGGCGGGATCGGGTGCCGCCCAAGGCGAGCTTGGCCAGAAACTCGAACGACAAGCGGCGATGTCGGGTCTTGGCCGAGATCCCCAACTCGCCCCCGTGAAACTCGTTCTCCGCGCCGAACCAATCCGACGTGTCGATGACGGTTCCGACCGGAATGACTCCTGCTCTGCCGATGTATTCCGTCGAGGAATCGACGGCCAGGTTCTCGGCGAACCGGCCGTATCGGTAGCCGGCCAGAAAGTCCAACTGGCCGTCGCACCCGCGCACCACGACTTTCCGATACAGCAACGCCAGCGACGCCAATTCATTGCTCACGGCGGCGTCCAGCCAGCCGGTTTGCTCGTTGGGGTAGGCAAGAATCACGGCGTCTTGTTGAAAGGCTTGGGCGTTGTAGAACGGTCTCGCCAGGATCGAATGGTCGTCGCTGGTTTGTCTGTAATTCGCCTTGCCGCTGCCGAAAAACAGGTAGGTTGCCTCGAACGCCTCGTCCCTGCAGGGCGACATCCAGCAGCCGAGCGTAAACCGGGCGCCGGATCGAATGCCCAGATCGACGCCGTGTCCGCCGATTAAAGTGCTTGTTCCCGGTAGCCCGAGGACGCCGGCTTGGTTCCGCGCCGTGCCGGCGACGCTGGTGGTCGCCAGCGGCGGCAGATTGGACGATTTGTCCCACCACATCAGATATTCGCCGCTGAACCACAACCGATTGCGGAATGGATCGGGACAGACGCCGATTTCGCACTCGCTCGAGCAGCCCCACTCCTCGTCGCACGTTTGACTGGGACCGGCGACCACCGTGCCTTCCTCGGACCATTGGCCGATGCCTTCGTAGACCGGCGGCTCTGCTATTTGCCCCATCGGCCGAGCGATACGCTCGTTTTGGCGCGGCGGTTGTTCCGTAGTGTAGCCGACAGGCTGCATTTCAGGGGGGACTTGCCACGGCGCGAGCGAGGCAACGTCGGATTCGGCCCGAAGCGGCGTCCCGCCAAGTATGCCGGCAAGCGACAACACGCAGGCAAGACGTTGCGGTCGAAATCGTAAACGGTCCGTCGCCGAGCGCGTACCAGCGGTGGGGGAAGCGCAAAAAAGGGAGAACTGCATGGACTCGATCCTGCATTGGTAGTCCCCCCCACTGAAGACAACATAGATACGGACTGCACGGTTATCGGCAGTTTTCGGCCCGCACTTGAGGCTTTTTCAGAGAAGTAGGCCGGGTCGCGACCCGGCACATTTTGGTAAATAACGCCGAACAAATGCAAACAGTCGCCGGGTTGCAACCCGGCCTAGTGCGCTTGTAAGTGTATCGAATCAGCAGGGTGGAAGTCCCTGTCGAAGTTGGGTCTGAACTTTGTAACCAATAGTAACTGCGTCCTCGTGAGAGGGGGTGGAGAGCAACTGGAGGTGA
>JAHIKV010000270.1 GCA_018897395.1 Planctomycetota bacterium
AACCTTGTCTCCCTCTCGGTCTCGGTTCATCAATCCTCTTGGAGGTAATACCACTAACCGGAGAGCCGGATGCGGGAAATCCGCACGTCCGGTTCGGAGGGGGGGGAGGCCGAACTCAATCGGCCTTCCCTACCCCTATCGGAAAACATTGAAAGGAACAAAAATGCCCAAGCCCGTGCTGCAAGCGCTTGTGTTGGCCGATCACATTTATCAAGACAAGATCACCGGCAAGAAGATCATCGCCGGTACGTTCAATCGGGTATGTTTTTCCAGGATGAAGCGGCCCCCGGAACAACCCGGCGTCGAGTCTGAGTTCGGCGAGAGACCATCGCCGTCGCCGTTTCAATCCACCTCGGAGACCGCGATGCCTTCCTCGGCGTCGTTGCCGCCATCCTCGTCATCGCCGCCGCCCGGCGCGCGCCGACTGACCGCGGCCGACGTGCAGAAGGCCGGCTCGCCTTATACCTTTATCAGCCTGACGGACGTGCATGGCTCGACACCGCTTGAGATGCGTTACCGAGACCTTTCCACCGGCGCGGTTCTGTTTGGGATATCATTCCAGGTCGCCTCCGAAGACCCGTTGGATACGGTCGAGGCAGTCGTTCCGGTTCCTCCGTTGCCCACGCCCCACGCGGGCGTGTTCGCGCTCGAACTGCTGGCCGAAAACGAACTGTTGGGCGCTTTGCGGATCACCGCAGTCGATACTTCGGAGAAGTAGGGCGGTGGCCTTTTAGAGGCTATCCCAATTATTTGTGGGACAGCCGCCCTCGGCGGTGCCGCAAAATGGGGTTTTGAGATTGTGTATGGCGTTCGGGAATTATTCCATTTAGCCCGCCGTGAATACACGGCGGGGAGAGTTGGATGGACGCGTCATGCCGTGCCCCGGGTGTATTCACCCGGGGCTAAATATTGAGTATCGTCGGCTCTCTTCCGGCCCCGTCGGGCGAACGTCCAGAACAACGCCGGGCGGACGAGGAACTCGGCCAGAGTACTGGTCAACAGTCCTCCGATGATGACGGTGGCCACGGGGTAGAGGATTTCCTTGCCCGGCTCGCCGGCGGCCATCGCCAACGGCGCCAGACCGACGCCCGCCGTCAGAGCGGTCATCAGCACCGGAGAGAGGCGTTCCAATCCGCCGCGGACGATCATCGACCGCGACCAGCTTTCGCCTTCTCGTTCCACCAGGTACAGGTAGTGGTCCAGCAGCAGGATTCCGTTTCGCGTGGCGATCCCGCCGAGCGAGATCAATCCCACCAGGCTGGCGACGCTGAGCGTCTGTCCGGTGAATGTGATTGCGGCCACCGCTCCGATCAGGGCCATCGGCAGGGCGGCCATTACTTGCAAGGCGAGATTCACCGAGCGGAACATGGTGTATAGCGTCAGAAACATTCCGATCAGCGAGACCACGGATAGCACGGCGATAGTGTTGGCGGCCGACCGGCGGCTTTGGAACTGCCCGCCGTACTCGATGAAATATCCGGTGGGGAGCGACTGCTGGATTGGTTGGAGCCGCCGCTGGATTTCCCGAACCACGTCGACCAAGCCGCGGTCGGAGACGTTGCATTGCAGGACGATTCGCCGTCTCACTTGCTCGCGGTTGATGGTGTTTGGGCCGCCGGCTTGGTATATCTTCGCCACCGAGCCGAGCGGAGCGGTCCCGCCCTCGGGAAGCTCCAGCGACAGCCGGGCCACTGCGTCGATGTCCTCCCGATACGACTCGTCGAGACGGACGAAAAGGTCGATGACCTTCTGGTCGAGAAGAACTTCCGAGACCACCTTGCCGCGCATGGCGGTCTCAATCGCGGACGAGCGCGGTCTCGACGTTGTTGACGGCCAGGTCGATGAACTTCTTCTGCTGATACAACTCGGGGGCAATGCGTACGTCGGGCGGAAGCGACGGTTTCAGCTCTTCCAAGGCGGCCAGCACCCGTTCGGTCAAATCCCGCGTGTCGGCGCCGGGTTGCTTGTTGACCGTCAGCAGCACGGCCGGACCGCCGTCGAACGAGCCGTCGGGGCGTTTGACCAGCGCCGCGGCGTCGCCCCGTTTGACCTCCGGTCCCTCGACCACGCGGGCCACCTGGCTCAACAGCACCGGGCGGCCGTCGCGTATCTTGACCACCAACTCTCGCAGATCCTCGACCGAACCGACTCGCCCCAAAACACGGACCAGATATTCGTTCGGCCCCTGAGCGTCGAGGTATCCGCCGGTGACGTTGACGTTGCTGCCGCGCAGCGCCGCTTCTATCTCGCCGAGCGAAACGCCGTAGGAAAGCATCGCCTTCGGATCAACCAGCACCTGGAACTGTTTGCGTCCGCCGCCCATGACGAACACCTGCGCGACGCCGCTTATGGTCTGCAACCGCCGCCGCACGACCCAGTCGGCGAGCGTGCGGATTTCCATCGGATCGGTCCGATTCCCCTCGCTCCAGAGGCCGACGATCATTATCTGGCCCATGACCGAGGAGATCGGGGCCAACTGCGACTTAACGCCCTCGGGCAAACGGTCGGCCGCCAGCGAAACCTTCTCGGCCACTATCTGGCGGTTGACGTAAATGTCGGTGCCCCAGTCGAACTCGACGTTGATGACCGATACGCCCACGCCCGACGAGCTGCGCAGGGCCTGAACGCCCGTGGCCCCGTTGATCGCCGATTCCAGGGGGATGGTGATCTGGGCCTCGACCTCCTCGGGGGCCATGCCGGGCGCCTCGGTCATCACCGTCACCCGCGGCCGGTCGAGGTCGGGAAACACGTCGATCAGCAGATGAAAAAACTCCCAGCCGCCGTAGCCGAGCGCCAGCATGGCCGCGGCCAATACCAACAGTCGATGTTGCAGTGATAAGCGGATGATGGAGTTTAGCATAAATGATCACTAGTGTCCGAACGTTTCAGTAAAATCCGTGTGTAACCATTTGCTAATTAACGAGTTGCAAAAGAAAATGACCTGCTTCGATTTGAAATCGGAAATGCGATTTCCACCTCTAACGGGGATCGGTGCAGGCTATGCAC
>JAHIKV010000271.1 GCA_018897395.1 Planctomycetota bacterium
CGCGTTACGGCCTGGATGCTCGCTGAGCCGCCTTATGCGACCCCTACCATCGAAGGCTTCGACAGGTTCGTTACCTCCCCCGCCGCTCCGACTGCTTCCGGCTGGAGCGACCAGATGCCGGGTGGGTTTCGCACCCACTAGAATCAACAAACCTTTCCACGGCACACCGAGAAATGCGGGTTAGCCCGCCGTGAATACACGGCGGGCAGCGTTGGTTGGACGCACCAAACCGTGCCCCGGGTGTATTCACCCGGGGCTAAATTGCTGTTTTTGAGGGCCAATTCCCGGACACCCCCCAGTTACTTATTCCGTCGCCTCGGGCATTTCCAGCTTTCTCGTCCGTGCGCCGACCACCGAGAGCAACACGTACAGCGCGAAGCCGACCACGAAGGCGGTCACCGGCGGCACGGGCACGTAGTCCATATAGTCGGCCAGGTTTGGCAGACGTTCGACGGCCCAGGGCCACTTGAGCAAGAGGCCCACCACGAGGTTGAAGGCGCCGACGATGAATCCCACGGTCCAAGAAACCCAGCCGGCCGGGTTGAAGCCCGCCCGCGGTCCCGACCATTTCCTGCCGGCCATGAGGTAATCGGCCAGCATCGCGCCGCAGACCGGCCCGAACGAGGCCCCGATTACCTGGAAGACCCAGATGACCGATCCGACCACGCCGGTGACTGCCAAGGCAATGGCCGCCAGCGCGCCGAGGCCCACGGAGATCAGCGGATTGACCTTGGGCATGGTGGTCTTGAAGCTGTTGGCGGCGATGAAGGACGAGAAGCACGCCCCGGGGAAGGCCGAGATAGCCAGCGCAATCAGGAGCACATTGGCGAACTTTGAACCCAAAATGCAGGGCATCAGGTCGACCGGATTGTAGTTGCCCACGAGTTCGGGCGGGACCAAATTACTGCCGTACGCGCCGACGACGATGAACATCGTGGCCCCGCCGGCCAGCACCGTCGGCAATAGTATACCCGCAATGCCTCCGGTGTGAACGTCATCCTTGTTACGGCTGTTCATGGCGATGTCGGCGCCGGCCGCGCCGGCGGTGGCGAAGAATCCCACCACGTAAATACACATGGTTCCGATGATCTGCCAGGACGTCGTGAGCTGCGGCGGCCGGGCCGCGTGATCGGTATGCTGCTTTATGTAAATGGCTTTTTCCGCTTCGTTCGTCGGTTCATGAATCATTATGGGGTAGAGGAAGTTTGATTCCTTCGCGCCGCTCAGTCCGCTCCAGGTGTTCACCAGCAGGATCAACAACACGACGATCGGGATCAGCGGCAGGTACGTGCCCACGCGGCCGACGTAACTGATTCCTTTCAGTCCCACGAACGCGGCCAGGATCACAAACGCCGCGGCGATGATCCCGTGCTGCAAACCGGGGGCCGTGGGATCAAGACCGAAACATTTGCAGAGAATTCCCGCCACGAAAAAGGCGTTCACGGCAAGCCAGCCGAATTGCAGCAATCCCATCAGGAAGCCGGGCATGAACAACCCGCCCCGCGCACCGTAGGTCGAAGTGCCCACGACGTACAGCGGCAACCCGGTGCTCATACCCAACATTGCCGGCGCCATGTAGAACAGGAAATGGCAGATCACCGCGGCGATAATCATGCCAAAGAACGCGGGGAAGAAATTGAGCGCGAGCATGCCGGCCGGGGGACAAGGCTTCATGCCGCCGGTAACGAGGTCTTGCCAAAACACAAACCAGAGCATAACCCCTATGTAGGCGGGCATGATGGTCTTGTACCAAGGAGCACGATTGGCCCACGGCACGGGTTTCGCCGCCGCCAAATAAGAAGGTAGATTGGACATCGATATCTCTCCTAGGATTACGGGTATTGTTTAGAAGTATACATTTTGCCTCAGGGAAGTAAATCATGCCCCGCCCCAAACAGCCTACCGGTGCCGGCGGCGGCACATTTTCTCGCCAAAGGCCCCAAACCTGCCTTGACCCCCAAAGGCTTCCCAGGGTAGCATATCTCGCCCATTTTCTCAAGCTCGGTTTACTCCGTTCCGCCGGCATGAAATACTCCTCCTGGCGTCAACTTGCGCTGCTGTTGATCGTCGCCTTTGCGTTGCGGATGGCGGCCGGCGGGGTATGGCAAGCGCGGCTCGACGGACGGTTCGCCTTGGGCGACAGCGAAAGCTACTGGCAGCTTGGCCGGGCAATAGCCGAAGGCCGGCCTTACGTCTACGGCCAACAATATGCCCAAGTCTTCCGCACGCCCGGCTATCCGCTGCTGCTAACGCCGATCTTCCTTCTAGCCGGCGACGGGCAAGGGGCCGTGCTTCTGGCCCGGGCGGAAGCCGCCCTGTTCGGCACGCTGGCAGTGCTCGGCGTGTGGTGGATTGCGCTTCTGCTGTTCGACCGGCAAGCGGCCTGGATCGCCGCGCTGCTGGCGGCTTTTTATCCGGGCGCCATCGTCTCCAGCGTGTTGGTGCTCAGCGAGGCCCCGTTCTGTCCGCTCATGCTGCTGCAAATGGCATTATGCATTCTTGCATGGAACGCACCGACGTCGGATCGAAGGATCGCTTGGGGGTTTGCCGCCGGATTGGCGGCCGGCGCGGCCACCCTGATGCGGCCCGGCTGGCTCCTGTTCACGCCGCTGGCCGCGGCCGTGTTAATGATGCCGCGTGCCACCCCGACGGCTAAACAACGTGCCGCGATTGCGTTCTGCATGATCCTCGGCCTGGCGGCGGCAATGTCGCCGTGGTGGATTCGGAACGCACGGGTGACCGGCCGGTTCGTTCCCACGACCCTCCAGGTGGGCGCCGGCCTGTACGACGGTCTGAACACGGACGCCGACGGCTCGAGCGACATGGACTTCGTCGATCGCTTCATCGCCGAGGAGCGTCTGAAAAGCAAAGGCTCGACGGATGGACCGTCGCCCGAGTTCGAGCAAAGGCTCGACCGGCGGATGCGGGACGAGGCCCTGGCCTGGGCCTGGGCTAATCCCGGCCGCGCGGCTCGATTGGCGGGCAAAAAGTTCCTGCGGATGTGGAACGTTTGGCCAAACGAGCGGCGGCTGTCCGGCTGGCCCATCCGACTGACGGTCTTTTTAACGTATACCCCGTTGCTGTTTTTTGCCATAATAGGGGCCGGCAGAACACTCGGCCGGGGTTGGCCGTATATACTGTGCTGGCTCCCGGCCGTGTATTTGACCATGTTGCACGTCGTGTTTGTCAGTTCCATTCGCTACCGCGAGCCGGCGATGCTGGCGTTGCTGGCGCTGGCGGCGGGAGAGATCGGGGCGAGGATCGAGAGACGAGGGAATAGTGGATAGTGGGTAGTGGATAGTGGGTAGTGGATAGTGTTCCTCCTTCTAATCCCTAATCCCCAATCCCCAATCCCTAATCCCTTTATAACAGCCACGGAGGGCCTGTTCCATTTTCGCGCATGCCGTCAACCGCTGTTGGTTTTGCTTCAAGTGGATAGGCGTGCCGGCGATCGTCGTCGGCGCGGTGGCCATCCCTTTTCTATATCGCCGCGTCGACGAGGAGATTCGCTGCCGCGTCGAGCAGCGGATCGCGGAACACTACCGGGGTTTGAGGGTCGGCATCCGTTCCGCCCGATTGGTCGAGGGGGAGGGCATCAGGGTCTACGACCTGACGATCGTCGATCCCGGCGCCGAGGGGCCGCGGGCGGAGTTGCTGCGCGTCGAGGAGGCGCTGCTGGAGTGTTCGACCGACTGGCGGGAACTGGTCCGCGGCGAGATACCCATTCGGCGGGTGACGATCCGCCGGCCGACGCTTCGCGCCGCGCGGCGGCCAGACGGCACGTGGAGCGCCGGGAAGTTGTTTCCGCCGCCCCGTTTCAGCGATCGGCCGCCGCCGATCACGGTGCAAGGGGGAACGATCGAAGTTTTCGATCCATTGAAGGACCCGGCCACTACATTCACCTTGCGGGACTTGAACTTCACGCTCGCCTCGCCGCCGGCGGCTGAACCCGGCGCCACCTCCGGCGCGCGCCGGTTGCAGGGAATGACGGCCGGCGACGGATTTCGGCGGGTGGCTTTCGAGGGATGGGTCGATTTTCTCGCGCCCGCCTGCTCTATCCGCGGCCAGGCAGAAGGAGTGAATGTATCGCCGGAGTTGCGCGACTGCCTACCCTGCCAACTCCCCGAAGGGCTTCTGGCCTTGAGCAATTTGCGCGGCGAGGGAAACCTGCGGTTCGAGTTGAACTACGATCCGGCGGCAGTCCCGCCGTTAAAGTTCGACGTCTTGGGCCAGCTCTTGCGGGGGCGGATCGACGACCCGCGGCTGCCGCACGCCTTGACCGAAATCCGCGCGTCGGTCCGCGTCGACAACGGCGGAGTGACGATCGACGACCTGACGGCGCGGATCGGACAGGCCACCTTGCGGATGTCTTGCCGGCGGTCGGGGTTCGAGGCAAACGCCCCGCTACGGCTGACGGCGGAAGTCCGCCAATTGGAATTGGACCGCGCGCTGTTGAACATCCTGCCGCAATCGCTGCAAGATCAATGGTACAAGTTCCTTCCCGCCGGCCGGATCGACGCCGACGCGCGGTTGGACTTCGACGGCCAAAAGTGGCTGCCGGAGATTTCCGCGCGGTATCTGAACGTGTCGCTGACGCACCACAAGTTCCCCTACCGGTTGGAACACGGCAAGGGGACCGTGGAACTGAAAGACGACGTGCTTAAAGCGAATCTCACCGCCTACAGCGGGAGCCAGCCGGTGCGTCTGACGGCCGAAATGGCCCATCCGTTTTCCGATCCGACGGGCTGGTTCGAGGCCAAGGGAGACAACATCCAACTCGACGAGGCGTTGATTGCCGCCCTGCCCGAGAAACCGCGGAAGGTAGTCCGCTCGCTCGATCCCCGAGGCACGGTGAACTTCTACGCGCGGATGTGGCGCCGCCGACCCGACGAGCCGATGCACAAACATTTTCTGGTAAGCCCGAACCGCTGCTCGATGCGCTTTGACAAGTTCCCCTATCCGCTGACGAACGTCCGCGGCACTATCGAGATGCTCGACGACAACTGGACGTTCCGGAACTTCGAGGGGACCAACGACACGGCGAGGGTGACGTGCGAGGGGCATCTAACCTCGGGACTTCAGGGAAAGGAACTGGTCCTGAACTTCGTGGGGCGGGACGTTCCGCTGGAAGAGGAGCTGCGCGACGCGCTCAGCCCGCACTTCCAGCAGGTTTGGCACGATCTGCGGCCGCGAGGCATGATGGACCTGACGGCGGAAGTCCGCTATCTGGTCGAGCGGAAGCAATTCAGCGTCGGCGTCCGCGCGCAGCCGCAACCGCAAACGGCCTCGATCGAGCCGGTGCGGTTCCCATATCGGCTCGACCGGCTCGAAGGCGTGCTGCTCTACCGCGACGGACACGTCGCCTTCGAGCGCTGCAAGGCCGAACACGGGCCGGTCGGATTCGCCGCCGAGGGCTACTGCGATTTTCAACCCGACGGCCGGTGGCACATCCGCTTCGAGCGTTTGTCGGTCGATCGGCTCCGCGCCGACCGGGAGTTGATCCAGGCATTGCCGCCGCGGTTGAAGAAGGCCCTGACCGCGCTGGATCCGAGCGGGCCGATGAACCTCCGCGGCAGCCTCGATCTGCGGCGGACCGAACGGTCCGGAGAACCGCTCCATTGGCAGTGGGACGTGACGGTCGGCCTGCAACGGAGCGGCCTGCGGTGCGGCGGCCTGTCGCTGGAAAACGTTTGCGGAGAGGTGTCGCTGCGGGGCGCGTTCGACGCCCGATACGTGCGATGCCTCGGCGAATTGGCCCTCGACTCGATAAGCTACAAAAACTTTCAACTCACCGAAGTGAAAGGACCGATCTGGATCGACGACGACCGGGTCCTGTTCGGCTCGTGGGTGGACCGTCGAGCGGTCGGAAAAGGGGACAGGTACATTTTGTGCGAAGCACCCGGAGGGCCGTTCCGGCAAAATGTACCTGTCCCCTTTTCCGCCGGGCCACGCACTCCGCGCCCCATCACCGCCAACCTCTTCGGCGGAAAGTTTGTCGGCGACGGCTGGGCAACGCTGGGGCCGGAGCCGCGCTACGCGGTCAACGCCACCCTGCTCGACGCCGATCTGGACCGATGCGCCCGGGAGGTCATAGCCGGCCGACAGCGGCTGCGGGGTACGATCACCGCCACGGCCGATTTGACCGGCCGGGGGTGGTCGCGCAACTCGCTTGCCGGCAGCGGCACGATCCGCCTTTCCAGCGGCGACGTCTACGAGTTGCCGGTGATGATCTCGCTGTTGAAAATTCTCAGCATCCGCCCACCCGACCAGAACGCCTTCAGCGACGGCAGCGTCGACTACCGAATCGAGGGGGAGCACGTCTACTTCGACCAAATCGACTTCCGCGGCGACGCGATCAGCCTTCGCGGCAAGGGAGAAATGGATTTTCAGTCGGCGATCAAGCTCACGTTCTATACCATCGTCGGCCGCGGAGAGTTGGAGTTGCCGGTGATAAAACAGGTCTTCCGCGGCGCCAGTCAGCAGCTTATGCTGATCCGCGTCGACGGCACCTTGCAGAACCCCAAAACTCGCAAGGAGGCCCTCCCGGTCGTCACCCAGGCCCTGCAGCAGTTGAGCGAGGAGTTACAGCGGAAGTAGTGGTTAGTGGCTAGTGGTTAGTGGTCTGTCAATCGTACTATATGTCATTATTCCATCCATCCATCAAACCATGCTTGACGGAACACTAGCCACTAACCACTATCCACTATCCACTATCCACTATCCAATGAGCATCGGACCTACAGGAATTCCCGTCGGCGCGGCCGGCTCTCCGTTGGCCCAAACGGCCGGTCCGGAAGCGGATCGCGTCGAACATGCGTTGGGCGCACGGCGGCGGCGCGTGTATCATAATCGGAAGGCCGAGGCCGCCGCGGGAGTTAGCGAACCCGACGGCGAGGACCACGAGTCCGCCGAGCGCGACGCCGACGGCCGACGGCCGTGCGAGGCCCCGCCGCGGCGGAAGAGAAAGACTTCCTCGCCCGCCCCGCGGCAAAGCAAGGACCACCGACGACAGAGCGGAAACCTGCTCGATCTGACCGGATAACACCTTGTTCCCACGCTCCGCGTGGGAACACACTGCCGCGACGCTCCGCGTCGATGGGGTTGGGGGAAGAGTGGAAGATTGAAAACCGGCGGGGCGAACGCGGAGCGTTCGGGAAGTGCGTTCCCACGCGGAGCGTGGGAACGAGGACGTAACCGGCGGGGCGAACGCAGAGCGTTCGAGCAGTGCGTTCCCACGGAGGACCGTGGGAACGAGGACGTAACCGGCGGGGCGAACGCAGAGCGTTCGGGAAGTGCGTTCCCACGCGGAGCGTGGGAACGAGGACGTATCCCATGGAGCGAAGCCGATGAGACTGACCAAGATGCACGGGGCGGGCAACGACTACGTCTTCATCGATTGTTTTCAACAACCGCCGCCCGAAAGGCCGGACGAGCTGGCCCGAAAAATTTCCGACCGGCATTTCGGCGTCGGCGGCGACGGACTGATACTGATCTGCCCCAGCGAGTCGGCCGACGCCCGGATGAGGATCTTCAACGCCGACGGCTCGGAGGCCGAGATGTGCGGCAACGGCGTCCGCTGCGTGGCAAAGTACGTTTACGATCACGGTCTGTGCCGCCACGATCGCTTGCGGATCGAGACCGGCCGGGGCGTTCTCGATCTGGATCTGGAAATCGCCGCCGGCAAAGTTCATCGCGTGCGGGTGGACATGGGCGAGCCGATCCTCGAGCCAGCTCGAATCCCGGTGGAATTGCCACGTTCGCCGGACGCCGACCGGATGGTCGATTTCCCCGCCGATGAGTACATACCCCTCGACGGCCCCGACGGCTGGCGGGACCGTTGCGGATTGGACCCGCGGATAACGTGCGTTTCGATGGGCAACCCGCACACGGTAATGTACTGCCGGGAGGTCGCCTCGGTCCCGCTGGAATGGCTCGGACCAGGGTTTGAGCGATTGCCGATTTTCCCCCGGCGGATCAACGTACATTTTGTGCAAGTCGAATCCCCGAGTGAAGTAATCATGCGCACCTGGGAGCGCGGCAGCGGGGCGACGCTGGCCTGCGGCACCGGGGCCTGTGCGGTGTGCGTGGCCGGAGTGCTGACCGGACGGACCGATCGCACACTCCTTGTCCATCTCCCCGGCGGCGACCTGGAATTGAACTGGGCCGACGACAACCACGTCCATCTGACCGGCGAGGCCGTGGAGGTGTTTCACGGTCAATGGGACGAGCGATCGGTTTAGCCGCCGCCGATGGGTGGCACTGGCGTTTCGCCAGTGTTGGCCGGAGCACGGGCAAGATGCCCGTGCCACCCAACCGCGTTCACGCGGCGTGGACGCCGGGGCTAAACGGAGGCGCCGGGACGGCAGTACAACTGCCATCCCAACGTAATCGTCCTTTCCACTACCCACTACCCACTACCCACTATCCACCACCACTTCCACCCGCTATGAAGATCGATAGCCCACTGCTGAACAAGTTCGGCGGCCTGTTGGCCACGGCGGCGGTGCGCTGGTGGATGAGTACGCTGGACTACAAGGTCGCCTACTACGACCGGACCATCGACCCGTATTTCGCGGACTGCCGGGGTCAGATGATTTACATTTTCTGGCACGAGTACATTCTCTGTCCGCTGTATTTGCGAGGGCATTGCAATTTGGCGATGCTATTGAGCCGCCACCGCGACGCGGAAATCCTTTCCCACGCGGCGCGCCATTTCGGGTTCGAGTTTGTGCGCGGCTCGACCCGTCGGGGGGGCGTGTCGGCGTTGCGGCAGTTGTTGGCCCGCAGCCGGCGGATGCACTTGACCATCACGCCCGACGGCCCGCGCGGTCCGCGGCGGCGGTTGGCCCCGGGGTGCGTCTACCTGGCCTCGAAACTCGGGATGCCGCTGGTGGTGATGGGCTACGGCTACGACCGGCCGTGGCGTGTCCGCGGCGCCTGGGACCATTTCGCCGTTCCGCGTCCCGGTTCTCGCGCTCGGGCGATACCCAGCGGCGAGATATTCGTCCCTCCCGATCTCGACCGGCAAGGACTGGAGCATTATCGCCAAAAAATCGAGCGGCTCCTAAACCGTTTGACCTTCGAGGCCGAGTCCTGGGCCGCCTCCGGATCGCGCAAGACCGGTCAGATGAACGTGCGACACTACGGGTGAGCGTGCGAGAAGGGGACAGGTCCATGTTTTCGGCCGACCGTTTGTCCGCAAAACACGTTTTCTCGCCGAAAAATGGACCAGTCCCCAACCAAGCGCGGATCACTCCTTGATCAACTCGACGCAGATGCCGCCGGCGCGAAGCGCCTTGTGCATCGGGGTGAACCAGAGTTCGCGGCCCCAACGAAGGCCCACTTCTCCGCAAATCTGGGCCAATTCCCGGCGATTGTAAGTACGGCAGCACCACATCCGGCTCGTCCAGGCGCCGGAAAAGGTGTCCTCGGTCGTCAGCAGCAACATGCGTGCGCCCGGCTCCATTACCCGGCTCAATTCCGACAGCCCCGGCCGGGCGTCGGGCAGGTGCTCCAACACGTATCCGCAAGTCACGCGGTCGAACGAGGCATCGGCGAAAGGGAGCCGGGTAAGGTCGGCCACCACGAACCGGGGCCGGGCGCTGCGGAGCCGGTTCCGGGCGCGGCGGAGCATCTCGTGCGAGAGGTCGAAACAGACGAGCTCCGCCTCCTTGTCGGAATACTTGATTAAGTGCCGGGCAATTTGGCCGGCGCCGCTGCCTACGTCCAGGATGCGGCGGGCACCGCGGAGGTCGAACTTCCGCTCGCGGAACAACCTCGCGCCCAGTGACGTGTGCAGGGAGAGCATGCTGCACGTGGCGAGGATTGCCCCCTGCGGCCCGTCGTATACGTCCCGGACCTTCTCCCGGTACTCGTCGAAGCTGACCCGCCCGATCAGCCGATGCTCGACCAGCCGATTCAGCACCGGCTTCCGTCGTTCGGCGGGGTCGGACGGATGCTTTCGGGGCCTAGCGGCTCGGCGGCGGTCGGTCTTCGATGCCATGGTCGCTGATTGTGTTTCGAGGGCGGGCAAAACCCGATTATCCGCGGCTACGTGAAAACGCGCTCATACTCGCCACGGATACGGTACACTATATTTCTATCGAATATAGATATACCATTTGGGTAGCAATTCCGCCAGCCCCCGCCGGGGCAAGAAGGCCCCGGATTCCCCCCCGCCTGTCTTACAATCGCTTTCGCCGGCAATCTGTAGCGCAGCCGCCCTCGACTGTGCCACAAAATGGGTTTTGAGATTGTTGAGGGTGTCCGGGAATTGTCCATTTAGCCCGCCGTGAATACACGGCGGGCAGCGGTGGGTGGACGCTCCAGACCGTGCCCCGGGTGTATTCACCCGGGGCTAAATAGCTGTTTATGCGGGCCAATTTTCGGACGCCCTCAGATAGTGGCTAAGCCGTTTCGCCGAACAGCAGGCAGAGGACGTCCAGCGCTTGGATGGCCCGGTCGGATTGCCGGATGCCGTCGGCGTCGGCACATTCACCCCAAATCGACAAGGCGTACCGCAAATACTGTTCCCGCGACTCGGCCACCATCTCTTCGCCCAACTCGTCGAGCAGCCTGGGCCAAGCCGCTTGAAGCTGTTCGATCGCGCCGGGCTGTCCGTTGATGGCCTCGTAGACCACGTCGTCGAGGTGCTCCAGCTTGTTGAGTACTTCCGGCGAGCTGAGATCGAAGCATGTAGAGCGGTGTGACGCGGCCGTTGCCGTCGAAGCCGTCGTGTCGCTCTTCGAGAACCGACGATGGGCGGCATGGGCACTGTGCGCGGGGGGCGGGGCCGCCGCCGACCCGACCGGCCGCCGACCGCCCATCTCCAGGGCATCCAACCCCTCCTGCAATTGCAGTCCCAGCGCGGGAAGGTCGTCCAGCGAGAGATTGAACCGCCGTTTGGACACCTGCGCGGCCAGAAAGGGGATTTGCCCGGCCGCCAACGCCCGCCGGACGAGTTGCCCCCAACCGTCGAGCGGCATCGATCGCGGCGCCGTGCCGCTTCGCAACTCCAGCACCGCGACGTTTGAATAACCGGCCACCCAACAGCGCTCGGCCGGATCGCCGGAGAGGGCCACCACGCGGAACGGCCGCCGCGGCGAGAACTTCAGACCCGTCGAGAACGAAAACTCCAGCCGGCACTCCGGCGGCAGACAACCGAACAGCCCGGCGATCAAAGACGCGGGCGAAGGCGTGCCGCCGACGGCCAGGCACACGGCGTCGCGCGCCGCCTGCACCAACGCGGCCATGTTCTCCGGGCCGGGGTCGGTAGCCAGAAGAGTCAGCAACGCCTCGTCCACCGGCGCCGCGCCGCCGGGCAACCAGAGCGGATCCAACAGCGGGTCGGCCGGATCATCGCCCCCCCAGAGACCCTGGTTCGACGTCGCACGGATCAGCGAGAACGGATTGTTGCCGAAGCGGGCCAGTGTCTCCGGCGGCACGATCAGGCAATGTGTATAAACGCGTCGCCCGCCGTCGCGATATGCCCCGCCCACGGTCAGGGACCGGGACACGCAATACGCCCCGCTCGGCAGCGGATGGAAGTTGAAGCTCTCGGCCTCGGGGTCCGGGTCGATCATCGAATCGTGCGACGGCCCCCAAGCGGCCAACTCCCTGGCGTCCGCCTCGCCGACGCCGGCACTGCCGGCCACGACCCGGTATCCGCTCGCGCCGTCGGTCTTAACCGAGGTGAATACGGCTTGTTCCACTGGTTGCTTATCCACGCTTTCTCCCGCGCTACACACGGTTTATCTTGGCCGTAATTTTTTTCTGTTGGGCGACCGATTCGGCCAACTCGGCCGCCAAAGCGGCCAATCTCTCGATTTGGTCGTCCAGCGTCGCCCGATCCGTATCTCGTTGGGCCTGCCGGTTGGCAACCTCCTGGACCAGCAGCCCGTCGGCCAAACCAGCCAGCCGGTCGAATAAGCCCTCGAAAAACGTCCGCAACTCGGCGTGAGACGCGCGTATTTCCGCCAGGGCGTCTTGGACGCCGCCTTCTCCGGCGGATTGGTTCGATAACTCGACTGACATGGGTATTCCTCTCGGGCCGAAAAGCAACTGCCATAAAAAACCTACGTCAGGCTTCCGCCGCGGGCAAATCCGGCCACATTCGACTTATTCCGAGGCGTTGTTTACTTTTTGCAACATCGGAAAAGTCGTCTGTTTGGGGAGTTGCGGTAAACATTTGTCTAAACCGTTCACGGCACTCATTTTCACGTCCCGAGAATGTGTTTTTTTGGGTGCGTGATACGCACCACAACATACGGGGGGATACGGGGGGCGGTGCGATTCACCCTACGGATTGTGGCCGTCGCGGCACGAAATACTATATAAATCATGGGCATTGTGGAAATCCGGGGCGGCTGAGGGGGCTGGTGAAAGCTCGTCCGCCCGAAATTGCCCTGGACAACCTTCCGACTTTTTGCGACACTCCCGCCCAAATTCCACGGACGCCGGGCCTTCATCGCCCGGACCGTTTCGTCGCTTGTTCCGTCTCTCGGCAACCTTACGAAGGGGTGCGAATCATGAAAGCGAAAATCGCAAAACTCATCTCGGTCGCCGCGATGCTGCTCATGCTGGCCGGCACGCGACCGGCCGTTTGCCAAGGTTGGTCGCCGTGGAATCCGTTGGCCTCCGGCGGCAAGAGCGAGTCCAATTCGAAAAAGCCGGTTTCCAGGACCGCAAAAAAACCACCGTCAACGTGGGACAAAATCGCCTCGGGCACCAAGAACTTCTTCGGCAAAATCGACGACGCTTTTTCGTTCAAGAAGTCACCGCCGAAGAAGCGCACCACGATGCCGTACGCCCATCCGAGGTACCCCGGCCTGACGGCACAGAATAAGAAAGAATCGAAGTCCTGGTTCGATTCCTGGTTCGGGCCGAAGGAGCCGGAGAAGCCAAGGAACGTCAGCGAGTGGATGGAGCAAAACAAGCGTCTCGATCCGTAAGACGATCGCGGCGGCATGACAGGCCCGCAGGAGGAGCTTTCCCGGCGTGAGCGCTGCAGAAGGAAACCGATTTATTCGATTGATGGCCGCTTGTCTGGTGTGGGTGGTATTGTCGACGGCCGGCTGCGCCACCACGTCGAAACTGATGAGAAAGTTGCCCGGCCCCGTCGGACAAAGCGCGCGAGACGAACTGCTCCGTAGCGAGGTGGAGTCCGACGACTTTCCCAGCGCGAAGCAGGCCGGGGTGTGAGACAACATCGGGGGCCATGTTGGGAACCAAGCTGGGGTGGCAGTTCAACTGCCACCCCAACAAGATACCGGTGGGGCATCGCTTCGCTCGACCCACCCTACAGTTGCTCCTGTCGTCGCCGGTAGTCCATCCGCTTGACGAACTCGTCGAACATGACGCGGGTCATTTCAGGTTTGACGGCCAGCGACTCGGGATCGCCGTAGTTGAATACGATCAGCCCGCCGTCCGGCGTGCTCCAATGCTCGACCAGCAACCGGGCCTCCTCGCGGACCTCTTGCTCGACGCCGCGCGGGAGCGTGGACTGAATGTCCACGGTCGTGAGGAAACAGACCTTGCCGCGGAACTGCCGGCCGAACTCGATCAGCCCATAAGCCCGTGGCTGCTGCATGTTCAACACGTTCACGCCCAGTTCGATCAGCCGGGGGACGAAATCGTTGATCCGCCCGCAACTGTGCAGGAATACGTGCCACCCGTGGGCGCGGATCGCGCCGAAGAGCCGGGCGTAGCGCGGGGCGAAGAACCGCTCGAAGATCGCCCGGCTGACGAACGTACCCTGCTGTGTGCCCCAATCGTCGGTGAGGAACAGCCCGTCGATCCGGTCGCCGAACCGCCGGTGCAACTCGTCGAACTGCTCGAGGCGGAAATGGAGTATCATGTCGAGCGCCCGTTCCACCCGCCCCGGCTCGAGAAAGAAATCCTCCATCGCGGCGGCGAATCCGCGGAGCATGTGCAGCCGTTCGATGAGATTGAAATGGGCAGTGACGACGACGTATCGCCCCCGGGCTTCGGCCAGCAGCGGTCCGATCCGCTCGAAGAAGAAGGGATTTCTCGGCTCCGGCGGCCGATACCGCTCAAGCGCCGACCAATCGGCCAGCGGGTGCTCGACGACCTGGCCCATGTTTTTGGCCTCGGTCCGCCGCCAGCCGCAGCCCCAATCGTCCGGCGCGGCGCGGTCGAAGAACCATCCCGCGGCGGCCCGGTCCATCTCCCAAACGTCGCACACGTCGTCCGGCGCCGAGTCCAGCTCGTGCTGCCAAAACGGCAGCCGCGACGGTTGCCGAAACTCGATCGCCCGGCGGACAAGCTCGCGGGAATTCATAAATCATGTCCCCATTGTGAAAACTACGGATGGATACAGAGGGCGGGATTTTTAATGAAGGGAGAAGAGAGAAGGGAGAAGGGTGAAGGGAGAGAAGGCGCCGGTTCGTTCCTCTCTCTTCACTCTTCTCTCTCTTCTCTCTTCACTCTTCTTTTCCTCCGCCTGTGGTTCCTTCTATTATTAAAGCGGCAATTTCACCGGTCGCCCCCCCTCGGCGATAGAACGGTCGATGGCCATGCAAAGCTCGTGGGTCTTGTAGGCGTCGGCCACGTTGCAGTGCGACTCGCGCCCCTGAAGGATGCTATCGACCAGATCGTTGATCTCGGCGTCGAAGGGGTGATGATGCACGTCGCCCGAATTGGGGAGCACCGTGGGCAGCGTGGCCCAATCGGTCTGGCCGGGCAGAAGCTTCTTGGACCATAGCCGGTCGTCGCGCAACGTCCCCTCGGTCCCCACCAGGTCGATGTTGAAGGAGTAAGGCATTTGACAATCCAACAGCACGGAGGTCTTGCCGATTATCCCGCTACGGAACTTCACCACCGCCGCCACGTTGGCGTCGTACTCGAAGAAGCCCAGCTTGTTGTTCGAGACGGCCGCGACCTCGACCACCTCGTCGCCGACGAACCACCGCAAGGCGTCCACTCCGTGACAGCCCGCCAGGAGCATCGAGCTTCCGCCGGTCTTGCTGGGGACCGCCCAGGCTTGGCCGTGATACCAAGGCCCGATGCCGTGCCAGTAGTCCACCTCGGCGTAAAACAACTCGCCGATCGCGCCGGAGGCCAACAGCGACTTGATGTTCTCGAACAGCGGGTTCCAGCGCAACACGAAACTGACGATGCTTCGGACGCCGGCCTTTTCCACCGCGTCGCGCAGCGCGCGGTTCTCCTCCATCGTGATGGCCATCGGCTTCTCGATGAGGATGTGTTTTCCGGCCTCGGCGGCGGCGATGCCCTGAGCGGCGTGGACGTGGTTCGGCCCGCTGAGGTTCACCACGTCCGCTCGCGGATCGGCCAAAACCGCGTCGAAGTCGTCGCCCGCCGGACAATCCAGGCCAAGATCGTCGATCAGCCGTTGGGCGGTCTCGCGTCTCCGGCTGCTGACCGATACTATCTCCACGTTTGGGTTTTTCATCCAACTCGCGGCATGAGCGTGGGCCACGTTGCCCGCGCCGTGGATGGCCACTCCCAGCTTTCCGTTTTCCATGATTTCGCTCCTAGATGATTTCACGAGCCACAATCATATCATTATCGAGCAACGCCGAAAAGTCGCGCGGCACGACATCCCACCTTTCCAAGGAGTCCTTCCATGTCATATTTTCCCGAAGTCTCCCGCCGTGGTTTTCTGAGGACAACCGCCGTCGGCGCGGCCGGAGCGGCCGCCGCCCAGGTGATCCCAGCCAGCGCATTGGGAAAGGACGGCAATACTTCCGCAACAGCCTCCCGGCTATCTCACATCAGGCTGGATTATCCCCACCTCCAAATGCGGGGTTGCCGTGGGGCCTGTATAACCGGCGGAATGGAACAAACGTCCTCCGCCGGCCTTCCCCTATCGCGGGCGAATTGATAAATTAAGGGATTCTCTATCGCGTTTACCGCCCTTTGGAGTCCGAATAATGGCCAAACCGCACCGCGTAGCCAAGAAAGCCAACCACGGCAAACGTCCCGCCAACGCCAAGGCCCGCAAGGCCAAGCGGCGCGCGATCCGCACCTGATCGGTCGCAAAGGAGTATTTGCCGTGGGCCGAAGAGACCTGATCATCGATTTCTCCGAGTACGACCTCGACCACGTCGTGTCCGATACGGAGGCAATCCGCCGCGCCAATATGCAACGTTACGAAATGGAGCAACTAACGGCGATCTGCTTCGAGGATCCGGAGCGGGGCATCTGCGTCGGATACAAAGACCTCACCGAGAACGAGTTCTGGGTCCGGGGCCACATGCCCGGCATGCCGCTGATGCCGGGCGTCATAATGTGCGAGGCCGCCGGCCAGTTGTCCAGCTATTACAGCCGCAAGTACAATCTGATGGAGGGGGTAATCGGTTTCGGCGGGCTGGAAGACGTTCGCTTTCGCGGCGTGGTGCGGCCCGGCGACCGCTTCGTCATCGTCTGCCGCCTGTTGAAACTGCGCCGTTCGATCATGACCTGCGAGTTCCAGTGCTTCGTTAGGCAAAACCTGGTCTGCGAAGGCAAACTGAAGGGCGTGGCGCTGCCGAAGGACTTTCACCTCGAAGAGCAGGCAAACGAATAGCCGGCCCTCGGAATCGAATGCCGTCGCCGTTTGGCGGTCGCCGTACCCACTCACGCCGTGATGCCCTTCGTCAGCGCCATGAACGCCGTTTCCAGGTTCAACTCGTCCTCCTTGAACAGCGTCAGCTTGAAGCCGGCGTCGATCAGCATCGTGGGCAAGTCGCTGTAGTCGGTGACGTTCTCGGCCAAAGTGACCGCGATATATCCGTCGCCCAGGTCCACGTTTTCGACGAGTGTGCTTTGTTCCAGCAATCGGGCGGCCGGCTCCAGATCGCCGACGACTGCGATCTTCAACCGCGTCCGCCGGCGAATCTGTTTCATCAGGTCCGATACGGTTCCGTTAAACTTCAGCACTCCGCGCTCGATGATGCCGACCTTGTTGCAGATGTCGGCCAACTCGGGCAAGATGTGGCTGGAGACCATGATCGTCTTGCCCAGCTTGCGAAGCTCCTTGAGCAAGCCGCGAATCTCGATTCGCGCCCGAGGGTCCAGGCCGCTGGCCGGCTCGTCGAGCAGCAACACCTTGGGATCGTGGAGCAGGACGCGTGCCAGCCCGAGCCGCTGCGTCATGCCGCGCGACAGACTGGTGACCTGTGCGTCCCGCTTGTAGCCCAGCTCGACCAGTTCCAGCGTGTCGTCGCAGACCTTCCGCCGCGCCGGGCCGCGGATGCGATAGGCCGCGGCGAAAAACTCCAGGTATTCGATCACCCGCATGTCGTCGTAAACGCCGAAGAAGTCGGGCATGTAGCCGATCAGCCGGCGGATTTCCTTCGGATGGGTGTAGATCGAATGGCCGCAGACGCCGGCCTCGCCCCAGGTCGGTTGCAGGAGCGTGGCCAGGATGCGCATGGTGGTGGTCTTGCCCGAGCCGTTCGGACCGATGAAGCCGAACAAGTCCCCCTCGGACAGATCCAAGTTGAGGTTCTTTACGGCGTGGAGACTGCCGTAAACTTTCGTGAGGTCTTGCGTTTTGATCATAGTGGAGAGTGGAGAGTGGAGAGTGGAGAGTGGAGAGTGTTGCTTTTCTCTCCACTCTCCACTCTCCACTCTCCACTCTTTCCTTCTTTCACCGGAAACACAAACCGATACATAGTACGATGTTGATCTTGCGGGCCGTCAAGCGGTTCGCCGTTGTTAACCAGGGTTGCGCCCCGGTGATTCTCGTCCCCGTCGGCCGGTCCCTGGGCGATCAGTATGGCGCGGCCGGCCTTCAGCAGGTCGCTCAGATCGACAAACCCCTGATAGTCGTTCCAGAGACCGGTGTAGCGGCGTCCGCCCGCCTCTTTGTAAAACATCATGATCCGCAGAATATAGAAGAGGTCCAAGCTCGACTGGTCGTAGGGGGTGGTCTGCCGGCGATACTTGTCGCCGTCGGTCAAAACGGCCCTGCGACCGGTCAGCAACGTCCTCAATTCGCTCCGTTTCGTCATCGCCCCCAGCCGGACGGACCGGCCTGGGGCCAGAGCGCCCAGTTCGTACGCCGATTGGCCGTAAGCCAAAAGAGACTTGCGGAGCGGGAAGCCGAGCGTGTTGGTGATAGTGCCGGAGAGGAGTCGATCGGTGGCGGCCAGTTCCGCGGCGGGACATGCGGCGGCGGTCGCCTCCCATCGGGCCGTCAGGCTCTTGCTCGACCAGACCTGAATGGGAACGCCGAGCAAGGCGTCCAAATCGGCCGCGTAGCGGAACCCTTCGGTCCAGAGCAAAGGGCCGGCGGCGCGAGGGTCCATCCCGCCCAGGCCACTGCCGGGCAAACCCAGCCAGGCCATCAACGGCCGCGCGTCGGTCGCCCGCGGCCGGACGGAAAGATCGAACGACTCGGTCCGCGGGCTGAAGACGTTCAGCCACGCTGCGCCGCGCATCCGCCCGCTCTCCGCGTCCACGTCGACCAGGTTGATCTGATTTACCCGTGGCCGGTCCCCCTTGAGCCGATGTGCCAGCACGTATGCCGCCAGGCTCGCCAGCACGACGACCAGAGGGAACGTCAGCCACGTCCACTCCATCCGCCCGACGTACTTGCGGAGGAAGAAAAAGTCGCCCGGCCCGATCAACAAGATGTACACAACGATCAATCCGGCCACCAGCCAGAACGGGGCCAACCGCACGCCGGCAAACTGGTCCAGGGCGCTGCGCATCTGGCCGGACATGTCGATGTAGCCGTGGTGCATCATGGCGGAGCTTTTCCTTGAATCCTCGGCCCGCGCGACGGGCAAGTCGAGCAGTTTGGCCGCCAGCAGCGGACGGTCCGTCCATCCGGCGAGCGGCGGCTCGTCCAACTCGCCGGCCAGAAAGAGCACCTGTCCGAATCCCCGCGCCGCGCGGACCACCAGCGGCAAGTCCGCCTCGCCGACTTCCTCCCGGCCGCGGACGTCGGTCAATCGCGGCGCCCGCATCGCGCCCCTGTCCTTGCCGGACAGAAGCAGCCCCGACCGGCCGCCGCAATACGTTTCCAACGCTCCGGTCTGGCGCAGCGAGATCACCTTTTCCAATCGGCCGGGAACGAACCGCCGCAACGGCGAACCATCGCCGAGGGCCTCCTCCGCGCGCGAGCCTGCGCACAACACCAGCCGTCCGCCCAACTGGACCCATTGGTCCAATGCGTCCGCTCGGGCGTCGTCGGCAAGGCCGCGGTAGATTTCCGGCCGGCCGGTGGATAACACAACCGCGTCGATCCCCTCGTAACCGTACCAGCGGGTCGGCAATTGGCGGACGTCGTCCAGCCGCGCGACGACCGGCCGGTGCTCCGGCTCGGCGCCGCCGAGCTTGCCCGCTTCCTCGACCCCCAAATCCGAGTCGCCGACGACCACGAACAGTTTGCGAAACTCCAAGGCCGGCAGAAAATGTTCGCCGTCGGCCCGAGCGGACGTCTCGAACGTCCGCCGCGCCGGTTCCCGGCCGCCAGAGCGAAACTCGACCGTCAGATCGCCGTGTACGCGGCCGAATCTTGTAATCAGCCGCACCGTGGTCTCGCGGCCGGCCTGTATCCTGCAGGGGGTCGAGACGCGGCCCGGCACGCCGTCGCCGTCGGGGGCGATCGCCGAAAGTTCGCCGTCGAGCGTCTCGTCGCCGCCCAGCAGCGCGACTTCCACCTGCGTCCACAACCCGGCCTTGTAGCGATCGTCAACGCCGACCCGCACGCCGACGATCTTAGGCGGCCGAGGGGACTGGGCCATTGCGGCAGCGGGCAGGGCCATGATTGCGGCAACGGGAGCGAGAATGCAAAATGCAAAATGCAAAATGCAAAATGCAAATTTACCGTTCCCTATTCGCATTTTGCATTTTACATTTCGCATTTTACATTTTGCATTCACACTCATGGTTTTCCCGCGTCGGGGCAGGTGCAAACGAAACGTCCGCACCCCGGGCAACCCGAGCCGTATTTCCGCGCCACCGCCTCGGTCAGATCGACCCCCGCCACGTTGGCGATCGTGACCAGCCAGGCCAACACGTCGGCGCACTCGGCGGAGCGCTCTTCCTTGGTTCCCTCCCGCAAGGCGGAGGCCAACTCGCCCACCTCCTCGATCAGCCATAAGAACGTGCCGTCGATGCCCCGGGCAACGTCCTTTTCCATGTACATCTTACGGATCAATTGTTGCAGATCGGTCAGCGTAATCTCCGGCCGGGCATCGGCGGGGCGGGGCGGGTCGGCGGCAGGTCCAGAATGGTCGCTCACGGCGAAGGCGGCTCCTCGCGAATTTCCAGAAACATTCAACTTATCCCAATCCGTCGGGTTCATCAACCGGACCGCGAGTGCTATTACTGGGCACTGAAGTGCCCAGCCCTCTGAGTGCCCAGCCCTCTGAGTGCCCAGCCCTCTGAGTGCCCAGCCCTCTGAGCGCCCAACCCTCTGAGTGCCCGGCCCTCTTTACTCTCCGCTATTCCCGATTCTGCTCCGCCTCGCCGGTCATCGGCACGAACTGGACCGGGGCCACGGTGGTGCGATTGATGCCGCCGTCGGGCCGCTTCTCGATCAGCAGTAATTCCTGGAAGTGACGGCCGACGGGGATCACCAGCCGCCCGCCGGGGGCAAGCTGGTCGATCAGCGGCTGCGGCACGTGGTCCGGTGCGGCGGTCACCAGAATCGCGTCGAACGGAGCGTGCTCGGGCCAGCCCTGGTAGCCGTCGCCGCAACGGATGGAGACGTTTTTGTACCCCATCTCGGCCATCCGTTTTCCGGCCTCGTCGGCCAGCGGCTGGAGAATTTCGACGCCGTAGACCTGCTTGCACAACTCGGCCAGCACGGCCGATTGGTAGCCCGAGCCGACGCCGATTTCCAAGACCCGGCAATCCGCCGTGGGCCGCGCAAGCTGCGTCATCAACGCCACGATGTACGGCTGCGAAATAGTCTGGTCCAAGCCGATCGGCAGCGGATGGTCCTCGTAAGCCTGGTTCCACAATTCCTCGGGAACGAAGCGATGCCGGGCGACCCGGCCCATGGCCTCCAACACGCGGGAGTCGGTGATATCGCGGTCGGCAAGCTGCCGCTCGACCATCCGCCGCCGCGCCGCGGAAAATGGATCGCCATCGGACGGGATAGCGGACGGCTCGGGTTCGGCGGAATCACGAAAAGGGTTTAGCCAGAACGTCATGAAGACGCCGCCGATTGCCGCGGCGGCCAGCAGGGCAAGTCCACGGACACTGTTCTGATGTTTGCGGAACACGACCACAAGGATAGAATGATTGTGTGCCTCGGTCAACTCCCCGCCGGCAAGGGGTATTGGGTGATTCGCTCGATGTAGTGCGTGTTTTTCGCCCTGTGATTCCGCGCGATTGCAGGGATTATGAGGTTGCGCGACCCGGAGGCACGTGGATTGTCATAATGCTGTAAGCTAGGGTTCTGGTAGTGTCTGATCGTGTACCGCCGAAAGGAGGGACCACGGCATGAAAGACAGATCTGCCCCACCGCTTCTGGTCCTGGTTTTCGTCGTCCTGGCCGCGGGCATCGTCGCGGCAGGCTACCTTCTCTACCGCAGCCGGCAAGACCGTTACCGAACGGAGGTAGAACGCACACTTACCGCCGTCGCCGATCTGAAGGCCGGCGAACTCTCGGCGTGGAGGAAGGACCGTTTGGCGGAAGCCGGCGTCTTTTATAAGAACAACGCCTTCTCGGCTCTGGTGCGGCGCTCGATCGAGCGGCCGCAAGACTTGCCTCTGCAAGAGGAGCTTCGGACCTGGATCGGCCGCGTCGAGGCGAGCGATCGCTATGACCGAGTGGCTTTGCTCGACGCCGCGGGCGACAGGTGGATGTCGGTTCCCGACGCGGAGGAGCCGCTCTCTTCCGTCACCACTGAGAAGGCCCGTGAAATCCTGCGTTCGGGGCAACTGACATTCGTTGACTTCTATCGGAATGAGTACACCCGGAAGGTTTACCTCCGCATATTCGTTCCGATTCTCGACGGGCAGGCGGGCGGGCGACCGCTCGGCGTGCTGATGTTGAGGATTGACCCCGAGGTGTACCTCTACCCCTTCATCCAACGTTGGCCGACGCCCAGCGAGACGGCCGAAACCCTGCTGATCCGCCGGGAAGGAAACGAAGCCGTCTTCCTGAACGAACTCAAGTTTCAGAAGAATACGGCCCTTACGCTGCACGAGTCCCTTGACGACACGGACCTTCCCGTAGTGCGGGCGGTCCTGGGGCAGGAAGGGATTATGGAAGGCGTTGACTACCGGGGCGTACACGTGCTGGCGGCCGTGCGCGCCGTACACGATTCGCCGTGGGTTCTGATGGCCCGCATGGATGCCGCGGAAGTGTACGCGCCGATGCGCGAGCGGCTTTGGGGAACGGTCCTTTTCGTCGTCGCCCTGCTGTTCGGTGCGGCAGCGGCCGTGGGATTTATCTGGCGGCAGCGGCAGCAGAGCATCTATCGGGAGAAGTACAATGTCGAACGCGAGTACCGCGCCGTCCTTCTTGACCAGACTGCCGAATTGAAGGCGTCCAACAGGGCGCTGGAGGAGTCCAAGCGTCTCGCCGAGTGCGCCAACCGCGCCAAGAGCGAGTTCCTGGCCAACATGAGCCACGAAATCCGCACCCCCATGACCGCCATCCTCGGATACGCGGACCTCATGGCGGACGAGAACGTCGGACTCGCTACACGAGAGCGCATCGCCGTGATCAAACGTAACGCCCAGCACCTCCTGGGACTGATCGACGATATCCTCGACCTCTCGAAGATCGAGGCCGGAAAGCTCCAGATCGAGCCGGCCCGCTGCTCGCCGGTCCAACTGCTGGCCGAAGTAGTTTCCCTGATGCGCCCTCAAGCCGCAGCGAAGCAACTCAAGCTGAATACGGAACTGGCCGGCCCCCTGCCCGAAACCGTGCTCACCGATCCCTTGCGCCTGCGCCAAGTGCTGGTCAACCTGGTGGGCAACGCGATCAAGTTCACCGACCAAGGCGAAGTCCGCGTCACCGTCCGGCTGATATCCGGACTTGGCAAGGGGACAGTCCCATTTTCGTCGGACGAAAATCGTGACAGTCCCCCAGCTATTCCTCCGCGCCTATGCTTTGACGTGACCGACACGGGCATCGGCATGAACGAAGAGCAAGTCGAGAAACTATTCCAACCCTTCAGCCAGGTGGACAACTCGTCCACGCGGAAGTTCGGCGGCGCGGGACTGGGACTGGCGCTCAGCAAGCACCTGGTTGAGGCCCTGGGGGGAAGCATCGAGGTGCGTTCCGAGCCGGGAAAGGGCAGCGCCTTTATTGTGATGATCGACCCAGGGCCGCTGGACGGAATGCACACGTCCCCCCCCCGAGGGGGTGGTGAAGCCGGCCGGCGCGGGCAAGACCGCGCTGCACGGCCGGATACTCCTAGTCGAGGATGGGCTGGACAATCAGCGGTTGATCAGCCTGTTGCTGAGGAAGGCCGGCGCCCAGGTGACGGCGGTCGAGGACGGCCAGGCCGCCATCGAGGCCGCCCTGGCCGCGCGCGAGGCGGGCAAACCCTTCGACGTGATGCTGATGGACATGCAGATGCCGGTGCTGGACGGCTACGAGGCCACGCGGCAACTCCGGTCGAGGGGTTATCGTGGCCCGATCATCGCCCTGACGGCCCATGCCATGAGCCAGGATCGGCAAAAATGCCTGGAGGCCGGCTGCGACGATTACCTGCCCAAGCCCTTCGAGCACCGCGCCCTGCTGGAAACGGTGGCGAGGCACCTGAAAGCATCCGTTCCGGATTGCCGACGTGACAGTGTCGTTTATTGACTGAGTCGAGTAGGGTGCGTCCGCGACGCACCACAAACAAGTCGAGTAGGGTGCGTCCGCGACGCACCACAAACAAGAACATCGGTGCGTCGCGGAGTCGAGTAGGGTGCGTCCGCGACGCACCACAAACAAGAACATCGGTGCGTCGCGGACGCACCCTACTGGCTTGCGTTCCCATGCGGGGCATGGGAACGAGAGCGGCTGCCGGCGAGGCTACGCCGCCATCCGCTGCGGCGCCAATTC
>JAHIKV010000354.1 GCA_018897395.1 Planctomycetota bacterium
CGGCGTAGCCGTCCCGGTCACAATCAGAGAACTGTAATGGCGTAATGCGTCGGTTTTGGAAATGTGTTGGCACAGCTCTTCGTCGTCCTCGTAAGTCGTTCATTATCAACATGCGCGTTTTTTAACTGTAGAAGATGGGCTACACACTTTCACCATGAATCTATTATAATACATTCTCCGGTTAGGTTACGAAATATTATTTTTACCGGAGGTGGACGGATGCGCGCGCTATTGAATTGCGCTCAAATGCCGCGACAAGGCAAAACAAATCACTCTTTGCCTCCAGCTCACCCCCCTGCCGGAACGCTATGGAGGGGCAGGCTGCTTCACCCGTTTCCCACGTCGCCGCAAAGCCGCGTGGCAAAGTTCACCACGCTGGGGCGTGGTGGCCACTCACGTCAGCTGCCAAGTGACCACTTGCCCCGCAGCGGGGCGACGTGGTTAGCGCCTTCAGCGCTGACGTAGCACCCATTTCGTTCCTGACTCCGTCAGGAATTCTTCTTACGGGCCAACTACTCACTGTCAGGGCGTCCAGCCGGAGACCAATGTGGCTGTCGCGTAACCGCTGGCCGAAAGTTTGACGTGCCAGATACCGGTCGCCATATCCAGCAGGGTGGGGTCGGCCAGGCCGTCGCCATCGTAATCCGCGGCCAACGTTTCATAACCGGTGCCGCCGAATCCCGCCAACGTGGCGGCGGCATAACCGGAACCGGAAAGTTTGATCGACCAGGTGCTGGTGGCTTCCTGATAAATCGCCGGGTCGGCCAGGCCATCGCCGTCAAAATCACCCAGCACCGGCATGTAGCCAATTCCGCCGAAGCTCCACAGGGTGGCGGTGATATAACTACTGGCCGACATCAGGACCGTCCAGTTGCCGTTGGTCTGGTTGTAGATCGCCGCGTCGGTCCGGTTGTCGGAATCGTAGTTCTCCTGAACGGCCGTGAAGCCCGTGCCGCCGAAGCCGGATGCCGAGGCGATGCCATATCCCAAGCTGGACATGGCCACCTGCCAATCCCCGCTGGTGGTGTTGTAGATTGCCGGATCGGTTTTCCCATCGCCGTCATAATCGCCGGCCACAGCCTGATAGGCCGAGCCGCCGAAGGCCGGCAGGGTTGCCACGGCATACCCGCTTCCCGATAGTTGCACGTACCAATTTCCTGTGGCCGCCTGGTACACGGCCGGGTCGGCCTTCAGGTCTCCGTCATAATCGCCAACGCACGTACTGTATCCCATGCCGCCAAACGAGACGGTGACCAATCCATATCCGGAGGCTGAGAGTTTAAAATACCACGTGCCATTCGACCCTTCGTACACGGCTGGATCGGCCTTGCCGTCACCATCGTAATCGGCACAGATGCTGGACGATAGGTAGGCGCGCCAGCCGGTATCGGATGAACTGAAAGGGCTTGTCTTCGCCTTAACCCAGTAATAGTAAGAATATCCCGTAATAGCATTCGTATCATGACAGTAGGTTGGCGCTACATTCTCGCCGATGCGCGTTGCCGTCAGGAAATTCACATTGGTATTGCGCCAGATGTCATACGCGGAGGCGCCGCTGAGCGCATCCCAGGTTACCCGGACAATGCTGGCATATGTGCCATCCGAGGCCGCTACCGCCGCGGGGGCGGACAGACGATTAGTGGTATATTCATAAGCACCGATATCCACGATCGCCGAACCGTCGCCATTCCCATCCAATGGCCGATCATTAAACTCATAATCAAAGGCCGGCGCCTCATCGTTGTTTCCCGCGTCAATGCAGGGCGATCCGGGCTGCAGATGACAATCGCCGGCGGTGATATCCGCCAACAAGGGGTTGGTTGTCATATTGCCTGTTCCGGGCAAAAGCGGGGTTGAACAGCAATATGAATATTGCGTGTTGGTCCCGTCGTTTGAGTAATTAGGGCCGGTGGTCGCGTTATTGAAATCGATGATTGTATTCCGGATGGCGCTAGAAATCCGAAAGGTAAACACCCCGCCGCCCGCCCCGCTGTATGTTCCGATGGCCCGGTTCTGAACAATGGTGCAGGCTTCAACGGTGCCGGCAAGATCAATATACACGCCGCCGCCTTCACCGGTGGGGAAAGCGCTGCCGCCCGCCGCAGCGATATTACTGCTGACAATACAGTTGCGCAGTAAACTTTCCTCGTGCAGATAGACGCCACCGCCCGCCGCGGCATTCCTGGCAATCGCCTGATTGCCGGCGATCAGGCAATTCTGGATGATCCCGGCATGCCAGGCGTACACGCCGCCGCCGTAACAATAGTAGCTGGTATTGGACGGACAACCTTCCGAAGTGGCCGCATTATCCCGGATGGTGCAATCCTGAACCGTGCCGCCATTATAACAATGCACGCCGCCGCCATAGAAAAAATTTCCGGCCGGCTGAACGTTCGTAGTGGTTGCCCGATTATCGATAATCAAACTGCTCTGGATCAAGCCGCCGTAGTACATGAATGCCCCGGCGCCCGAAGGCGCCGCATTGCTGCTGATGATGCAATTTTGAACCGTGCCCCCTTCCCGCAAATACACGCCACCGCCCTCATCCGCTTTGCCCCGCTGCAGCGTGAATCCGTCAATCAGGGCGTCAGCATGGGATAAATAAAAACAACGGCACAAATTGTTGCCGTCAATAACGGCATTCAGCGCGCCATTTTCACTGCGGATTGTCACCGCGTTGGTCACCGCAATCTGTTCCGCCAAAAGATAGATTCCATTCCCAACCAGGATGCTGTCGCCATCTTGAGCGATGGCCGTTGCCGCGCTGACATTGGTGGCTGCGGCCGCCCAGGAATCATAAGGGACGGTGTGCGATCCTGAAGGCGAAACGTAAAGAATTGCGCCGGAAACATCCGCCGGGAAAACACCCTGTAACAAAAGACACAAGCCCCCCGCCCAGGCCATTTTCCAAAGCCCGCCCCCGTGTTTTACGCGAGACAAAACATTCCAAAAGTTCCTTTTGATTTCATCCTGTTTTTTCATTTCTGCCGTCTCCTTTTATTGTTTTAGCCCTGGTTCAGCGTAAAATCTTTATGTCCACTTGAAGGAAATTTTCGTTTCCATTTATGAAATCATACTTGATTTATGGCGGATTGTCAAATAAATAGAGCCTGTCCCGTTATTCCGTGGGTCTTGAAAACACAGGGCATATCGTATTAAAGAGGAGGGGCAAGAGTACCCTAAAAGGATACTTTGCCCCAAATCCGTGTGTTATAGTGCCCGATGAGCTATCAAATCATAC
>JAHIKV010000272.1 GCA_018897395.1 Planctomycetota bacterium
AAAAATCTTGGCAACGCACTGAAATGTTCGTTTAACCCGGAGCCAACGGCGACGGTGTGGAGATGGAGTAGTCTTTTCCAGTTATCTCCGTCGCCGTTGGCTCCGGGTTAAACGAAAATGCCAAGAAAAATTGCCGCGCCCCCTTCGGTGCTGGTTCTCAGCAACTTAAGCAGGGGGATAATTGCGGGCGGGGGGAGAAAGCCTTACAATAAAAGGTTCGCTGGGGCGGGTGATGTTTGATGGAAGCAGGAGTTTGTATAGCCGTGCATCTGGATTCTTTGCCTGGTACGTTCTTTGGCCCTTCCAACCTAGTGGAACTGCTGTTGCATCGTGCGCGATGCCAACCGACGGACATAGCCTTCACCTACCTGGTCGACGGCGAGAACGAGGAGGTCCACCTAACTTACCAGGAGCTTGACCATCAAGCCCGGGCGATCGGCGCATGGCTCGAATCGCACGACTTGGTGGGCCAACGGGCGTTGTTGCTCTATCCGGCCGGTTTGGAGTTCATCGCGGCGTTCTTTGGATGCCTGTACGCCGGCGTGATTGCCGTTCCCGTGTATCCCCCTCGGCGGAATCGCTCGCTCGGCCGCATCCAGGCGATTGCCGACGACGCCGAGGCACGAGTGGCGCTGACGACCGATTCGGTGTTGAATCGGGTCATGCCCTTGATCGACCAGACGCCGCACCTGAAGCAACTCACCTGGTTGCCCACGTGTCGGGTGTCGGCCGAGACGGCCCGGGATTGGACGATGCCCGACGTACACGGCGATACGTTGGCCTTTTTGCAATACACTTCCGGCTCGACGGGTGCGCCCAAGGGTGTGGTCCTTAGCCACGCCAGCCTCGTCCACAACTCGGCGCTGATCTCGTATTCCTTCGAGCACACCCGCACGGGCAGGGGCGTGTTCTGGTTGCCGAGCTATCACGACATGGGATTGATCGGCGGCATTCTTCAGCCGCTCTACATCGGCCGGCCGAACGTGCTGATCTCTCCGATGAGCTTCTTGCAGAAGCCGTATCGTTGGCTATCGGCGATCACGCGGTATCGCGGCAGCACCAGCGGCGGGCCGAACTTCGCCTATGATCTGTGCGTCCGCAAGATCACGCCCGAGCAGCGGAAAACTCTCGACCTGAGCAGTTGGCAGGTGGCGTTTAACGGGGCGGAGCCGGTGCGGGCCGAAACGCTCGATGCGTTCGCCGAGACCTTCGCACCCTGCGGTTTTCGGCGGGAGGCGTTTTATCCCTGTTACGGACTGGCCGAGGCCACGCTGATCGTCTCCGGCGGATACGTTCACGAGCAATCCGAGATAAGCACGTTTGACGCCGAGGCGCTGGCCCGAAACGAAGTGGTCTCCGCCGAGCCTGACGCCCCGGGCGGGAGGAAGTTGGTCGGTTGCGGCAAAAACCTGCCCGACCAACGGATCGAAATAGTCGATCCCGAGACGCGGGTGCCGTGTCCCGCCGGTCGGATCGGCGAGATTTGGGTCCAAGGTCCGAGCGTCGCCCAGGGATACTGGGGGCAAGAAGAAGCCACGGAGCAGGTGTTCCGTGCCCGGCTGGCCGACACCGGCGAAGGGAATTTCCTCCGCACCGGCGACCTGGGATTCATGGAAGACGGGGAACTTTACGTCGCCGGCCGACTGAAAGATCTGCTAATCGTCCACGGCGTGAACTACTATCCGCAAGACATCGAGCGGACCGTGCAGCAGAGCCATCCCCGACTGCGGCTCGATTGCGGGGCTGCCTTCGTGGTGGAGAAGAACGGTCGGGAACAACTGGTGGTGACCCAAGAGATCGGGCACCACAAGCAATCGAACTTTCAAGAGGTGTTCGACGCCATCCGCCGCACCGTGGCCGGCGAACACGAATTGATCCCCAGCGCGATCGTGTTGCTGAAAGCGGGAAGCATCCCCAAAACATCGAGCGGCAAGATTCAGAGACACGCCTGCCGCGACGGCTATCTGGCCGGAACGTTGAAGGTGGTGGGGCAATGGCGGGACGAAGAACGAGGGCTGGGCACTTCAGTGCCCAGTGAAACGATAAAGCGGAAATCCACCAGCCCGAAACCATCGGCGGAAAAGCCGCAACACAAAACCCCAGCGGAACAGCCCGCGCCCGTCCAAGGAATTCCCGCCGGCCACCGCCTCACCGATCTGGTGGTCGAGGAAATTCGCCGCGTGGCCAAGGGGCGGGCCAACGGCATGACGCTCGACTCGCCGATCGTCGAGACCGGCATGGATTCGTTGGAGCGGATGGAGATTTTGGCCTCGCTGGAGGATAAGTTCGGCGGTCGGTTCCCCGAGGAAGTGCTTCCCGAGATGGAGACCGCCCGGCAACTCGTCACGGCGGTGGAGAAGTATTTAGGCATCGAGCCGCGTCCGGCGAGCGTCCGGCCGGCCGACGCCGAGATTCCGGCGGCCGCTTATTGCTTCGACCAATTCCCGGAATACGTCTCGTTGCGAGAGAACCTCGACATGCTCGAAGCCTCGGGCCTCGGCAACCCGTTCTTCATGGTACACGACGGACCGGCCAGGGACACGACGATCATCGGCGGCAAGAAATACATCCATTTCTCGAGCTACAACTACCTTGGTATGTCGGGCAATCCGGCGGTCAACGAAGCAGCTAAGGCGGCGACCGACCGCTATGGCACCAGTGCTTCGGCCAGCCGGGTGGTGTCCGGCCAGAAGGTGATTCACGTCGAATTGGAGCGTGAGATCACCCGCTTTATGGGGACCGAGGACACCGTCGCGTTCGTCGGCGGCCACGCCACGAACGAGTCGGTCATCGGCCACCTGTTCGGCCCCGGCGACCTGATCCTTCACGACTCCTTGGCACACAACAGCATCGTTCAAGGATGTATTCTTTCGGGGGCGCGGCGGCGGCCGTTTCTCCACAACGACTGGCAGGCGGCCGACAATCTGCTCAAACAGTATCGGCACGAGTACCGCCGTGTGCTGCTGGCGATCGAAGGCGTTTACAGCATGGACGGCGACGTCTCCGATCTGCCGAAGTTCGTCGAGGTCAAGAAGCGGCACAAGGCGCTGCTGATGATCGACGAGGCCCATTCGTTGGGGATATTGGGCGCCACGGGCCGAGGCATCGGCGAACACTTCGGCGTCGCCGCGGACGACGTCGATATTTGGATGGGGACGTTCAGCAAGAGCCTGGGTAGTTGCGGCGGCTACATTTCCGGGTGCAAGGCGCTGACGGATTATCTGCGTTACACGGCGCCGGGCTTCGTGTTCGCGGCGGCCGTTCCCCCGGCCTCCGCCGCGGCGGTGTTGGCCGCGTTGCGGTTGCTCCAGGCCGAACCTCAACAGGTGGCAAGGCTGCGGGAAAACGCCCGTCTGTTTCTCGGCTTGGCCAAGCAGCACGGCCTGAACACCGGCGCCAGCAAGGATTCGCCGATCGTGCCGGTAATCCTGGGCAACTCGATCCATTGCCTTCAACTATCCAAGGCGATGTTCTCGCGTGGAGTGAACGTGCAGCCGATCGTCCACCCGGCCGTTGAAGAAAACGCGGCCCGGTTGCGGTACTTTATTACCGCCATGCACACCGAGGAGCAGCTTCGTTACACCATCCAAGCGATGGTGGAGGAACTGGAGCGGATCGGCGCCGACCGCCCGGCCCCCGTCGCAACCGAAGGCGAATAAAGGAATAAAGGTGTCAGGAACCGTTTTTTCGATTATTTTGCCGTAAAAACGGTTCCTGACACCTTTTTTTCCCCAGGAGCTAGCCATGAAAGCGACATACGATCCGAAAACCGACACATTATCGCTTGAGTTGAAGTCGGGGCCGGTGGCGGAAAGCGATGAGGACAAGCCCGGCGTCATCCTCGATTACGACGAACACGGCGACCTCATCGGCATTGAAGTTCTTGACGCCTCGAAACGAGTGGCCGAAACAAGGACCATGCAATTTCAAGTAGCCGAGTAAATGATGGAACTGCGGCAATACCAAGAGCAAAGCCTTGAGGCGTTGGAAAGCTACCTTCGGCTGGCCGAGGAACATGGCGCGAAAATGGCTTTCCTCCACCAGACGGAGCGACCGTATCGGGCCGTGCCTCAACTCCCCGGCCTGCCATACGTTTGTTTGCGGATACCGACCGGCGGCGGCAAGACACTCATGGCTTGTCATGCGCTGGGCATTGCCGCCAAAGAGTTCTTGCAGGCTGAACAGTCTGTATGTCTTTGGCTGGTCCCCTCGAATGCGATACGTGAGCAAACGCTCTCGGCGCTTCGGGATCGGGGGCATCCCTACCGGCAAGCGCTCGAAGAAAAATGCGGCGGGCTGGTCACGGTCATGGACCTCTCCGAGAGCCTGTATGTCACCCGTGGCACGCTGGCGGATCGGCGCCGATCGCCCGGCCCCCGTCGCAGCCGCTCACGGGCCATTGTAGCAGGCACGTAACCAAAGACACCCGACCCCGTTATCCGTTTAGTCCAACTTCACTTCAATGTCCTCGTAATCTTCCCATTGTGTCATAACTGGTACGTATCCCCAGATTAAGATTAGATTACCAGATTACCCAGATAAAGCGCCAGGTCAAGGCAAAGGAAGGCGGGCCTATGCCCATTAGCGAACCGACGATTAACGAAGTTGACTTCTGCTCGCGGATTGCGTCAGAAGCCAATAGCCTCATAAGCCAAGACCGCTCTGGTCTCCTTCCCTTGCACGAAGCTCTGATAGAAGGATATGGGACTGGCGCGGGGCGGCGTAAACGCAAAGACATTCGCTTCCAAAATCACAAAGGAAAATTGGTGCTGTGCGGCGAAACGAAGTTGCCGGGAACACCGGAGGGCAGTACACCCTACAGGGCCGAGTTACTTGCAGATGCCGCTGCAAAGGCCGCCAACGCCGGGGTCCGCTACTTCTTCACCTGGAATGTCAACACTTTTGTTCTGTGGGATCACAGACTGTGGGATCGGCCGCTCTTGGAACGCCGCGTGCGGGAATGGCCGCTGGGTCGGATCCTTGCGAATCCCCAACAGCTTGCTCGTGAAGATAACCTTAACTTCGTCAAGAAGCATTTTCTGCCCGGCTTGCTGCGCGATCTAGCCGAAATTATCTCCGGCCGCCGACGCGATTGGTCGATGCCGCCGGATGACTTCTTCATTCAACTTTTCAATAGTCACCTGGGCTGGCCCGCCCAACTCACCAGTGCCTACATCTTGGAACACGCCAACAAGAGCAAGCCGTTTGACTTGCGCATCCAGCGCTGGATGACGGACCAAGACTGGACATTTGTTCGTTCACCGCATGAGGAATGGGCCAAGTCCGTAGACAACATGGCCAAAACGCTGGCGTATGTTTGGGGGAACCGGTTGATCTTCTACAAGGCCCTCTACGCCCGGTTTCCCGACCTACCGCGCCTTCAATTGCGGAAATCTGTGCAGAAGCCCGAGGATGCCGTGGTCGTGTTCAACCGATTCTTTCAGCAGGCGGTGGATCGCAGCGGCGACTATGAGCCTCTGCTGATGCCCGACGCGAAAGATTGGGCAAACGAGCTAGTTTTCCGCCCGGGCTATGCTCTGGACGCCTGGCGGGGATTGCTGCGTGGTATTGAATCGGTTGACTTCCAGAAAGTATCGTCGGACGTGGTGGGGCGCATATTCCAAAAACTCATCGGGCCGGATGAGCGACACCGTTACGGTCAGCACTTCACCGGCGATGATCCAGTGGACCTTATTAACGCCTTCTGCATACACAAGGCACGCGACGTGGTTTTTGACCCCGCCTGTGGATCAGGGAGCTTTCTGGTCCGTGCCTACTACCGCAAGCGGTATCTGAACAGCGATCGTCCCCACTTGGACTTGATCGGCGAGCTATTCGGCTGTGACATCGCGCTGTACCCGGCGCACTTGGCGACGTTGAATCTGGCCGCCCGCGAAATCAACGACGAGGCGAACTATCCGCGCATCACCCGGAGAAACTTTTTCGACCTTTCCCCCGGACAACCTTTTTGCCACATTCCCAACACTGACGGCGGGCAACGCTCCATAATGCTGCCGCCCCTAAACGCGGTAGTCGGCAATCCGCCCTATGTCCGCCAAGAGAAGGTAGAAAAGAAGGACAAGGCGCGCTTCGGAGAGATGTGCAGCGATGCCTGGTCGGGTTTGCGGTTGAGCGGGCGCAGCGACCTGCACTGTTACTTCTGGCCGGCGGCGGCGCGGCTACTGAAACCCGACGGCTATTTCGGCTTCCTGACAAGCTCATCCTGGATGGATGTTGAGTACGGCTTTGCCCTCCAAGGATGGATGCTGCGTCATTTCCGCATCTTGGCGGTGCTGGAGAGCGCCGCCGAGCCCTGGTTTGAGGATGCCCGCGTCAAGACGTGCATGGCGATCCTGCAACGTTGCGATGATGAGGCGGCTCGCATGGCGAACCGCGTTCGCTTCGTGCGATTTTCCCGCAAGCTGGCGGACATCATCGGTGTGCCAGCCACGCCGGAGAACGAAGACGCCCGCCAAGCCGCGATCGAGGCCCTGCGGAATCGCATCCTGAACACCGATGTTGACTATCAAGACCAGAACTGGCGCATCATCATCAAGGCGCAGAGCGACCTTTGGGCCGATGGTGTGCGTGCTGGCGCAATTCTCAGGGGCGCTGAGGTAGTGGAAAGCCTGGATGAAGTGGAAGACGGCGAGCCGGACGAAGAGGCCGAGGAAACCGAATCACCCGAAGTGACCGTGATGAATGGCATTTGTGGCAACGGAGTAAGCGAATACCGAGCCGGTAAATGGGGGCGCTACGTCCGCGCCCCGGATATCTATTTCGATATCATGCGGCGCTTCGGCAAGCGGTTCGTCCCCTTGGGTGAAATTGCTGCGATTCGTTTCGGCGTCAAGACTGGCTGCGACGCATTCTTCATGCCCAAGGACATTACGGTGACAGTGCTGCGGGAATACGAAGGCGACCGCGCCTTCCGTCAGCACGCCGGCGGTGCGCCCCGTAAGGATGTTGAAGCGGGCAGGCTGAAGATCATCGAAGCCGGCGACGGAAGCGTCCACCCCATCGAAGCCAAGTACCTAGCCACCGAACTTCACAGCATGATGAAAGTGGATCGGCCCATCGTTTGCGCCGCCGACTTGGACCGCGTTGTCTTGATGGTGGGAGAACCGATGGACAAGCTCAAGATGAAATCGCCTTGGGCTTGGCGATACATCCGGTATGGGATGACGGCGGCATTTGCATCCGAAAAATCCAAAGGGAAGCCTGTACCACAACGACCCACATGCAAGGCGCGCGACCCGTGGTACGACTTGACCGGGCTGGTGAAGCCGGGCTTCGCGTTCTGGCCCAAGGCACAGCAGTACCGGCACATCATCCCCGCGAACCCCGAGCGGGTAATTTGTAACTGCAACCTGTACGACATGGCATCGGAAAGTCTTACCGAGCCGGAGCAAGCGGCACTTGTGGCAGTGCTGAACTCAACGCTCATGGGCTTGTTCAAGACCTTCTACGGCCGCTTCGCGGGAACCGAAGGCAACCTTAAGACCGAAGTGGTGGACGTAAACCTGTTGGAAGTGCCCGACCCGCGTGGTGTACCGACAAAAGTGGCCAAGCGACTGGCCGACGCGCTGAAGCGTATGGGCAATCGCGACGTGGGTCGGTTGATTGAAGAGCAACTGATGGACTGCCACACGCCCGAGCGCGCCCGCAAGCTGGCAGCCGGGCCGCTAGTCTACTCCCATGAGCTACAGCAACTCGACCGCCGAGACTTGGACGATGTCGTCTTTCAACTATTGGGGGTGTCCGACCCGAAGGAACGCGACGAACTGATTGGCCGGTTGTACGAGGCAACAGCCCGGCATTTCCGCGACATCCGGGTGGTCGAAATCGAGAAGATGGAGCAAAGGGCGAAGTCGAATAGCAAGCGTTTTAGCGTCCACGACTTGGCGGCGGACATTTGGGACGCGGCCGAGCTTGAGGACGTAACGCCCTTGTCCGAGTGCATCGGACAGGCCCCGGAATCGGACTCATTGGTGAGCATCCCCGAAGAACGACCGGCGGCCGTTACTGAAGACGTGATGTTTTCGCCAAATACGGTATTTTTTGGCAAAAAGCGCAAGAGCTACTTGGATTATGAATCACGCGCACAAGCGGAGCTTGTTGCCCGCCTGGCAAATCTTGGCCTCTGTGGTGAGGTCAAGTTGCCTACCGACCCGGCCACATGCAGCAAGGCGCTAGAGCGAGTGAATCAGCGAGTCGAAAAGGCCGCAGCACGCTTCAAGGAATTGGCCGAAAGCCGGACAAGTGATGAGCGCATCCAGGAACAACTCATGGAAGTGCTGGAACGATGGTTTGTGTTAGGACGGGAAATGCCCAAGCCGGGCAAAACGTTGGAAACTGACGAGACAGGGGAGAATAACGGGACAGGTTCGATTAAGTGAGAATAGGCAGAATCGTGCATTGCCCAGTCTGCCAATATCCGACCCATCCCGTTTTCTCTTCCCCATTTTCTCTCCGCTTACTTGATCTCGACGTTGCCATCGCCGTCGATGACAATCGTTTTCCCCCCTTCTTTCAATTCCTTCAAGTAGTCAATGGTTTCTTTTGTTACCTTGAATTCCATCGGGCCGCCGACTCTCTTGTCAGGCGGTGGGGCATACTCGAATTTGAGTGAGGTTAGCACCGGCGATATGGTCGCCTGTTTGCGGGTAGCCCCTAACGAGCAAACGACCGCGATTAGAACTACTGCAAATAACGCAAACTTCTTCATGTCAAGCCCTCCCATTTCATAAAGTCATACGACGGAACGCAAACAGCAAACCAGATTATACTCAGCAATCCAATTGCAGACACCCATCTCTCGGGCGGATTTAAGGGGACAGGCGCATATATTGGGTAATCTGCACGGAAAGAGGTGGCTCTTATTGCGCTCATTTCCAGCAAAATCCCACAAACCGGCTTTTTTCGCACGAGCGGCGATTTCGGGGCCAATTTAACCCGGCGCATACGGGTTGATTAACCTGGCGCATCAGGTTGATCAACCTGGCGCTAAACTGTGCTTACGTTTTGAGCGCAGTCGCGTTGCGAAATGAATAGCCCTTGTTTTAAGCGGTTTGAGAACATCGTCGGCCCTCGGCGAATCGACGCAAGAATTAGTTGGCGAAATCGGGTTGGTTTTCCCACTAAATTCAAGCTGGAAAATCGACGGTAAACTGTTGTCGCCCATGATCTTGCGGCGAGACGACCGAAAACATTCCGCCAGCCCCAGCCGATGGGGTATGAGCAATGAGGTCATTCTACCAGCCGGAAACGCCTAAAAAAAGGCTGTTTTCTGGCCACCGACGTTTTCGGCGTTTTTCGCGCGGGACGGGGACGGGCGCAATATCCCGTTTTTCCACCGAAAACACCGTAAGAGGCGACTCCAGCCGCCGATCGTGCGGCACAACACCGGAAACTCGGCAACGGGAGTCGGCTGCTATGGAGCTGGGCGGGAAGGGGGACAGGTCCATGTTTTCGGCCCACCGTTTGTCGGCAGAATATGCTTTCTCACCGAAAAATGGACCAGTCCCCGTCCGGGGCGTGAACGGTTCCCCCGTCGCGGCGGGGCCGTAGCGACCGGGCATCTTGTAGACGGTTGACGGCGGAAAAAAGCCCACGGGCCGTGCAACCCGTGGGCTTTGCCGTGCGAACAACTGAGGGCGTGTCCTGAAATTGAAATAACCGCATTTAGCCCCGGGTGAATACACCCGGGGGATACATCCGGTGAATACACCCGGGGG
>JAHIKV010000036.1 GCA_018897395.1 Planctomycetota bacterium
TACACCAGCGCCTTGTCGGAGATGTCTTTCCGGCACCAGGCGCCGGGCCAACGGATGCACTTGACGGCGCGATAGGCGTTCAGCTTGGCCTTGGCGATGCTGTCGCCCAGGGCGGTGACGCTCAGCACGCGGCCGCCGGCCGTGACCACCTCGCCGTCTCGCAATGCAGTGCCGGCGTGGAAGATTTTTACATCCGGCAACGCGTCGGCGTCGACCAGGCCGCGAATCGGATGCTCCTTCGTGTAATGGCCGGGATAACCTTGGCTGGCCATCACGACGCAGACGGCCGGGCGCGGGTCCCACTCGAGCGGTCCGATCTGGTCCAGCCGCCCGTCGACGGCCGCCTCCAACACGTCGAGCAGGTCGGTTTTCAACCGCATCAGCAGCGGCTGGCACTCCGGGTCGCCGAAGCGGACGTTGTATTCGAGCACCTTCGGCCCTTGCTTGGTAATCATCAGCCCGGCGTAGAGAACGCCGCGGAAGGGGCGGCGGACGCGCTTCATGGCGTGAACGGTCGGCACTAGAACGTGTTCCTCGATCCAGTGGAGCATCTCGTCGTCGACCAGCGGGGCGGGGCAATAGGCGCCCATGCCGCCGGTGTTCGGCCCCTCGCCGCCGTCGAACGCCGCTTTATGGTCTTGGGCGGGCTGGAGCGTGACGATCGTCCGGCCGTCGGTAATCGCCAGCACGCTCACCTCTTGGCCGTCGAGGCGTTCCTCGATCACCAGCCGGTTGCCCGCCTCTCCGAAGGCCTTCCGCCGTGCAATATGCTCGACCGCGCGGAGGGCCTCGTCTCGGCCCGAGCAGACGACGACGCCCTTTCCCGCGGCCAACCCGTCGGCCTTGACCACCACCGGCACGTCCTCGCGGTCGTCGAGATATTTTTGGGCTTCGTTGGGGTTGGCGAAAGAGTGGTAATCGGCCGAAGGGACGTCGGCATGTCGCAGCAGGTCTTTGCAGAAGACCTTGCTGGCTTCCAGTTCGGCGGCGGCGCGGCTGGGTCCGAAGGCCCGCAGCCCCTCCGCCTCGAAGGCATCGACGATGCCGGCGGCCAGCGGCGTCTCCGGCCCGACGACGGCAAGGCCGACCTGGTTTTCCTTGGCAAACTTAATTAGCGCGGGGAAGTCGGCAGGTTGGATATCGACGTTCTCGCCGTCGTAGTCGGTGCCGGCATTGCCCGGGGCCACGAAGACGCGGTCGGCGCGAGGGCTTTGGGTGATTTTCCAGGCCAGGGCGTGTTCCCGGCCGCCATTGCCGACAATCAGAATATTCATGCAGCCGCCTTTAGAACGTGTTTTGAAATCATTCATTTAGCCCGCCGTGAATACACGGCGGGCCGGGTTGACCGAGAAAAACCGCTTGCCCCGGGTGTATTCACCCGGGGCTAAATACGGATATTTCAATTTCAAAACACGTTCTTAGATGTCGCCACCTCGAATCAGCCGTGATTGTAAAGAAAATCCCCGTCGCGGCAAAGCCCCCCCGCCGTCGAAGCATCGCGCCGCGACTGCGGCCGCGGGGGGTCGTGAAATGCCGAAAACTACCCCCGCAACCGCGCCGACCGTGCGGTTTATTCCGATTGCATCGTTAAGGCAACCCCGAGAATTAGGCATCCGTCGAAGGTCGGCGGTAGAGACGCCTTCAGGGAAACCTATGTTTTTGCAGGTCCATATATTGTCTGTGGGGCTTTCCGTGGAAACGCGGTTGCCGCGTTCACGGGCGGCGGGGCAATCCCATCGCCTAGCCGGCGCGGCGGAGTTCGGCCGATGAGCGACAAGCCGGAAACAACGAACGATAGCCTTCCGCCGGCCGCACGCCGCACGCGGCTGCGCTTCGTTGCGCTTGCGGTCCTGTCGGTCGGAGTGGCGGCGTCCGCAAGTTTGTTCCTTGTGCTGCGAAGCCAAGAATGGGACCGCGTTCGCCGGGACTTCGAGCGGGCCAGCGAAAACCGCGTCTCCGCCATACGGAGGACGCTGGAACTCGACTTCCTGGGAATGAGGTCGGTCCGGGCGCTCTACGCCGCCTCCGATGAGGTGGACCGCGAGGAGTTCAGCACCTTTGTCGCGCCGATGATCGAGGACCATCCCGGTATTCGGGCCTTGCAGTGGGCGCCTCGCGTACACGACTCCGAACGCTCGAAGTACGAGGGCACGGCGGCCGGCGACGGCCATCCTGTTTTCGAGATCACCGAGTACGATCGAGAGGGCTCTTTGGTTTACGCCTCGCGGCGCGAAGAGTACTTCCCGATCCGTTTCGTCGAGCCGGCCGACGGCAACGTGGCGCCCCTGGGATTCGACTTGGCCGCCAATCCGGCCTGCCTGGAGGCGATGCGCCGGGCTTGCGACACCGGGCAGTTCGCCGCGACTTCCAAGATACTGCTGCCCCGTGAACTGGGCGGCCGGGCCGGGGTGCGGCTCTTTCTTCCGGTATATCGAAAGAACGTCGCCCTCGACACGGTCGCAGACCGCCGCAAGGACCTGGAAGGGTTTATCGTCGGCGTGCTTCGCCTGAAGGGGATTGTCGATCAGAGCATTGCCGCTCTGACGCCGATGGGCACGGACACCAGCCTGTTCGACAACTCGGATCCTCGTCACGAGCATCCGCTCTACTATCATCCGACGCGGCTATACGCACGGGATGCCGCCCCTAATCGCGTGGAAACCGCTCCCCCGCAAATCGGCCTCGCTTTTGCCGAGCCGCTCGACGTGGGAGGGCGGCGGTGGACGGTGGTCAGCACCGCAGGGCCCCAGTTTATCGCGGCTAGGATGACCTGGTATCCCTGGGGCGCCGGCGCCGCCGGCCTGCTGATAACCGGCCTGCTGGCGGCGTATCTGGCGGAAATGGCCTCCAAGGTCATCTTCGAACGCAAGGCGGCCGAAGCCGTCGCGCGGGAGAGCGCAAAACTGCGAGCGATGATTTCGGGAATGGAAGAGGGGGTGATCTTTGCCGACGCGAACAACGTGATCGTCGAAATCAACGAGTACCTGTGCCGATTCCTCGGCAAGCCGCGAGAAGAAATCGTCGGCAAACGGATTGAATACTTCCATCGCGGAAAGAGCCTCGATCGCATTCTGCTCCAGATCGATCGGTTCCGCGACGCCGTCGGCTCCAGCCCGTTTGTGCTTCAGCGGCCTCTCGGCGGCACGGAAGTCATTATGCGCTTGCAGCCCATCTACCGAGGCGCCAAGTACGACGGCGTGCTGCTGAACGTCATCGACGTCAGCGAACTGATCGAGGCGCGCCGCCAGGCTGAAGTCGCGAATCAGGCCAAGAGCCAATTCCTGGCCAGGATGAGCCACGAGATCCGCAACCCGATGACCGCCATCCTCGGCTACACCGACCTGGTGATGGACCCGGCCACCAACCAGAGCAGCCGGAACAACTACCTGGCGGTGATCCGCCGCAACGGCGAGCATCTACTGGAGTTGATCAACGACATACTCGATTTGTCGAAGATCGAGGCCGGCAAGTTCACGCTCGATCTGCGGCAGTGCAACCTGGTGTCGCTGTTGGCCGACGTGGCCGGCGTGGTCCGTCCCCGCGCCGAACAACGGGGCATTTCCTTGTCTGTCGAGTATGAGACGGAATTGCCGGAAACGATAGTCACCGACGCCGCCCGGCTGCGGCAAGCCCTGATTAACCTGGCCGGCAACGCGGTGAAGTTCACCCGGCAGGGGAGCGTGCGGATCGTGACTTCGCTGCTGCCCAAGTGGCAGGGCGGGCCCGCCGTCAGGGTGCAGGTCATCGACACCGGCATCGGCATCCGCGAGGAGGTGCTGCCCAAGCTGTTCGAACTGTTCTCCCAAGGCGACGAATCCGTCTTCCGAAAGTTCGGCGGCACGGGGCTTGGGTTGGCCATCTCCCGCCATATCGTCACCATGCTGGGCGGGGAATTGGCCGCCACAAGCGTCTGGGGAAAAGGGAGCAACTTCAACCTGACCATCCCAACCGGCGACCTCGACGGCGTCGCCATGCTGCAAAACCCCGCCGAGGCGGAGCACGGAAACGCCGCCTCCCCCGACGCACAACCGTCTAAGAACCTCGAAGGACTTTACATCCTGTTGGCCGAGGACGGATACGACAACCGGGAACTGATTCGGACCGTCCTATGCGCGGCCGGCGCAATTGTCGAAACCGTCGAAAACGGCCAAGAAGCGGTCGAGAAAGCCGAAGCCGAGCCGTTCGACGCGATTCTGATGGACATAAACATGCCGGTGATGGACGGCTACGAGGCGACCCGCTTGCTCCGCGATCGCGGCTATAACCAACCCATTCTGGCGCTGACCGCCAACGCCATGTCCAGCGACGGCGAACGATGTTTGGCCGCCGGCTGCAATCAACACTTGACCAAACCGATCGACCGCCTGCGGCTGGTCCACGCGATCGCCGTCTGCACGGGCCGGGAACCGACCGAAACCAAGGGGCCGCCCGCGCCCAAGCAACCAACCATACGCGACGAAGGGCCGCTCGTCTCGATCTACGCCGACGACCCCGACGTGGCGGGAATCCTCGACGGGTTCGTCGAAGGACTGGCCGACCAGTTGACCGAAATGGGCCACGCCTTCTCCGACGAACGGTACGCCGACCTTAAACGATACGCGCATCGGCTGAAAGGGGCGGGCGGATCCTACGGCTACCCGACACTGACCGACGCCGGCAAGAAGCTCGAAGACGCCGCCGCCGCGCGAGACCGCGAGGCGGCCGATCGGGCATTTGAAGAGGTGGCCGGCTTGTGCCGCGCTATCAAGGACGGTTATCAACATATCGCGGCCGAGCCGCAATAAAAGATAACGTTCGTTTAGCCCCGGCGTCCACGCCGGGCACGCTACGCAGCGGGAAATAAGGCCGCTTTTCCCGGCGTGGACGCCGGGGCTAAACGAGCGGCATACTCAAATCATAAAAACTTACGACATACAGTCTTCTCGACAGGGAGAAACACACGATGAAAGTCCTCATGATCGACGACAGCCCGGACGCTTTGGCCGTGGCCAAGGCCCGTTTAACGAAAGAGCATCTCGATATCGTCTGCGCCGGGGGCGGCGTCTCCGGCTTGGAGACCGCCCGACGCGAGAAGCCGGACATCATCTTGCTCGACGTTGACATGCCCGACATGTCCGGCTTCGAGGTCTGCCGCGCCCTGAAGGCCGACGCGGAATTGTGCATGATTCCCGTCCTCTTCCTCTCCGGCGTCACCGCCCCGGAAGACAAGGTGCAAGGGCTGGACCTCGGCGCGGTGGACTACGTGGCCAAGCCCTTCGACGCCTTCGAGCTACGCGCCCGGGTCCGCGCGGCCTTGCGCACCAAGCACTTGCAGGACCTGTTGATGGAGCACGCCCACATCGACCCGCTGACCGGCTTGTCGAACCGCCGGGCCTTGATGGAGCGGCTGCAATGCGAATGGGCGCGGATCGAGCGGCACGGGGGCCAGTTGTCGTTCATCATGGCCGATCTCGACCATTTCAAAAACGTCAACGATCTCTACGGCCACCACGTCGGCGACAAGCTGCTCCAGGAAACGGCCCGCGCCATCGCCGACGAGTGCCGCGAAAACGACCTGCCGGCGCGATACGGCGGCGAGGAGTTCTCGATCGTCGTCCCCGACGAGACGGCCGCCAGCGCCGTCCACCTGGCCGAACGCTGCCGGCGGAAAATCTCCGAGTGCTGCATCGTCGTCCGCAACGAAACCGTCCAGGTCACCGCCAGCTTCGGCGTATCCGACTCGCGCGGCGTGTCTTCGTTGGAGGATATGATGAGGCGGGCCGATGAGGCGCTCTATTGGTCCAAACAGGCCGGACGCAACCGGGTCCAATCCAACGCCGCCCCAACGCCGCCGGTGGTCGCTCCGGCCAACCCGGACGCCATGTCATTGTCAGACCATCATCCGGTTAATAAGTAGATTCATCCCGATCCGTCACAGCCATTTTTCCCGGCGATACCACTCGGCGGTCTGGCGGAGCCGATCGGACAACGGGGCGGCGACCCTGAACCCCAACTGCTCGGCGGCCGCGCGGGCCGAACAGAGCCAACTGCCGGCGGTGATCTCGCGGGCCTTGTCCAGGTTCACGAACAACGGACTACGGCGGACCCGCGAGACAAGCTCTCCCGCCATCGCCACCGTCCAGACCACGGGCGAGGCGGTGGGAATCACCATTACCCAACGTCGCCCCAGGGCCTTCGAGACCATCCGCCCCAGATCGGAGTAGAAGGGGCTTTCTTCGCAGGCGGCGAAATAGTAGCCCCGCGGACCGTGCGGGTTGGACCCGCCGGCGGCCGGCAACCGCTTGCCCCGCTCCGCCGCGAGAATCAGCATTTCCGACAAGTCGTCGGCATGAATCAGCGAGAACCGAGGCCGGGCAAGGCCGGGCGCCAAATGCACGCCGAATCGGGCTATGGAACGAAACAGAGGGAAACCCATCCGGTCGAACTCGCCGAGGACGATCGGCGGACGGACGATGGTTATCGGCACGCGGTCGGCGAAGGCCTCGGCCACCCGCTCGCCGGCCCGCTTGCTGTGTCCGTAGTGCGAGACCGGCACGGACCGATCGGATTCGGTCTTCGGCTGCCCGTCGACGGCCGGCCCGGCGGCCGCCAACGACGAGACCAAGACCAACACCGGCGGGGTGGTCTGGCCCGCGCATACCTGGGCGACGTTCGCCACTCCCCACCGATTCACACGGTAAAACTGCCGTGCGCTAAGCGCCTGCGTGCAGCCGGCGAGGTGGTAGACGATCTGCTGACCGGCGACCGCGGCCGGCAGACTGTCACAGTCGGTCACGTCGCCGTAGACCAATTGGACGTCAAACCGGCGGAGCGGTCCGATGCGGGAACTCTTCCGCACCAGGCAGGTGACATCGTCGCCGCGTGCCGCCAGGGCCGCAACCAGGTGCGTCCCGATAAATCCACTAGCGCCTGTTACCAGTACCTTGGCCATGAGGCTAGGGAGCAGGGATTGGGGATTGGGGATTAGGGATTAGGGATTAGGGATTAGAGATTGGGGATTAGGGATTAGGGATTAGGAGATTTGCTCCGCCTTCCGCCCTTGTCTATTACCCGCGCCACGCATAGGTCCGCTGGAGGGCCTGTAGCACGGCGCCGGTGATCTGTCGGACCGTAACCGATTTCGATAGGACGGAGTGGGCATGGGCGAGCCGGGCCTGTTCGACCACCGAATCGTCCAACTGGGCCGAGAGCAGAATGCACGGCAACATCGCCCGAAACTCCTTCATTCGCCGCAATGTCTCCAACCCGGTCAACTTGGGCATGTGCATGTCCAAAAGGACCAGGTGGACTTTCTCATGATGAACGATCCTAAGCGCCTCCTCGCCGTCGGCGGCCATGAGCGTGCGGAACCGCCACGGCTCGAAGACCACCCGCAGCGTCTCGCGGAACCCGAGGTCGTCGTCGGTAATCAGTAGTGAAGGTGTTTCGACAAGCATGGCTGTTTCTGCCTCGTGTGCCGGAGTCCAACACCCATCACGAGCAAGTTACATGCCATCCACCTTTGCCTCCGCCGACCGAGGGGAATTGCGGCGGTAACTAGCATTGAGAATACATCTTACAAGATTTCAAGAATTTTTGCTACGTCGAAAATGGAGGTTGAATAGCGACTTGTTTGGCCTGTTGGGATGGGCAGAAACTGCCGTTTTGGCAGGATAAAACATAATGCCGGGTACTCAGTTGCGGTTGTCGGCCCGCTGGCCCGCCGGCTCTTTTACCAGCAACAAGATCGCGGCCCCAAGGCTCCGCGTCACCCAGCCGAAGAGAAACAAGACGGTGAAAAATTGCGCCTCGACACAGCCGAGCGAAACATTGCACGTCCGCCAGTGATCGACCAAATAGCCGCCGACAATTGCACTGACGGCATAACACAGCCCTCGGACGGCCTCAAAGGCGGCAATGTACGAGGTGTTTGTCTCCCGCGGCGAGAGCTTCAGCATGAGGTTCGGCAGGCAAACGTTCAGGCCCGCGTAGGCGATCCACAGCACCCAAGCGCCGACCAGCCACGTCCAATGCGCTCGCGTGGCGGCGACGAAAAACAGCAGTCCGGCCGCCACCAGCAACTGGCAGACGATCATCACCGGCCGATTGCCGAACCGGTCGGCCAACGCGCCGAGCCGGGGGCTTACCGTCCACCGACCCAGCCGCGAACCGGTCTCAAGCGAAAGCATCACCAGCAACGGCAGTCCCAGCACCTCGACGGGAAAGAAGCGCTGGGCCGATTGCGTCACGCCGTTGAACAGCGAGAACCAGCAGCCGAACAGCAACAGCGGCAGAAACCGCACGTCGCGGAACGGACTGAGTAGTGACTTCAATGAGTGTCGAACGGGGGAGTGAAACGTTTTCGGGTAAGTCGCCGCCGGCCTCGGGGACATCGACGGCATCAAAATCAGCGGCGTCAGGGCGGCGAACATGAAGGCGGCGCCAATCCCGGCCGCGATGCCGTAGGGAATCCACGCCGGCAGCCCCGGATAGTACCGCGAAACGTACCAGATGAAGAGTCCGACTCCGATCGCGGCCGCGGCGGTCCCGGCCACCATCCACCGTTCCCTCAGCCCCAGAAACCGACCGCGAATTCTTGTCGGCGCCACGTCGGCCAGCCACGACCAGAGCGCCACCGTGCCCAGGTATTGCAACAGGTGGTACAGGCACCAGAGAACGATCAGCGCAGAGAGCGACCAGGCAGGCGTGGGCAGCCGTCCCGGCACACACGCCCACGGCAAGGCCGACAACATCAGGGCGCTGAACAGGAAACACGCCACGCAAAACCGTTTGCGGTCGCCGATCCGTTCGATCAAGGCCGGCGCGCCGAGCCGCAGCAGGCCGGCGATCCGCGGCGCCGCCACGATCAGGCCGACGGTCAGCCCGAGCCGTTCGGCGTGCAACTCCCGGGCGAGATAGATCACCAATGTTGTGCCGGCCAGTCCATTGCCGATCGCCCAGACCGCGCCGTTCCAAACGGCCAATCTTCTTGCCCGGCGGCGTTGGAAGACGGGCGGCGGCGTGGGTGCGTTTGGGGGCATTGCTTTGCGATCCTCTCGTTCCTACGCTCCGCGTGGGAACGGGCAATAGACGACGCTTAGTACTACAACGCTAAGTTGACCTTGCGTCGTTTGCGGAAATTGAGAAATCTACGCCTTTCATGAACACATGGGAGGACTGGACATGGATGCCGAGCAGATTCGTCAGTTGAAACCGCAGTTGACGCGTTACTTGAAACGCTTTGAGGACTGCTTCGCCCGCAAGGATACGAGGAAGCACTTTCCGGTCTATGTGGAGGGGCAATTGTCCGAGTTGAGCGGCAAGAGCGTCGAGCCGATCGCCAAGCACGCCGGGGTGCCCGTGCGGACATTGCAGGAGTTCCTGGCATTGCACAAGTGGGACCACGACCGCATGCGGGATCGCCTCCAAGGAATCGTTGCGGCTGAGCACTCCGGCAAGCATTCGATCGGAATCCTTGACGAAACGAGTTTCGTCAAGAAAGGCGACAAGACGCCCGGCGTGCAGCGTCAGCATTGCGGGACCGTGGGCAAGCAAGAGAACTGCATGGCGACCGTTCACTTGGCCTACGCCGCGGGCGATTTCCACTGTCTGATCGATGGCGAGTTGTTCCTGCCGGAAAGCTGGTCGGACGACCGGACGCGATGCGACGAAGCGGGCATTCCTGAAGACATGGTGTATCGGCCCAAGTGGAAGATCGCCCTGGAACTTGTGGAACGCTGTCTTCAAGATCAGAAGAGCGAATTGGGATTGGACGACTACGAAGGCCGGCGATACCTGGGATTGAAACGCCATCTGGTGCCGGCCTCGGTCAGCTACTTGTTCCTTGCCAGGGTGCATCAGAAGCTGCGGGGGAAAAAACCCGAGTTGACGGTGTGCCAGGTCCACACTGCCGTAGGAGCACTCGTGCGATCCTGATGGCTTAACGGGCGGGCTTCGGCCAAGCTGATCGAGCACACGGCCAAGTGCATCCAAACCACCCAACAAGACAACGCCAAAGCACGCAAGAGCCACATCAAGCGAACACGGCGAAAACTACGGGAAATCGGCATCAAATTGACTCAACTGAAACGATGCTGTTGGGACTCGACTTAGCGTTGTAGTACTAATTCGCCGTGCCATAATGCTTCCCGGCCTCCCTTAACACGAGACGGCATGTGCTCGGTCGTTCAACGACCGGGCTTTTTCGATCGGCGCGGAGATTTTCCAGAGCGTTGACGCTGCAATTCCTGCAGGTGTTGCACCCAGCCGCGCAGCCCCCCATGTTCCCGCACAAGCCGCGCCCGTGTTTCGCGCACGTGATCGATTAGCGGGTCCGGCGGATGAGATTTCGGCGTTTCCATGTTAATCCTCGCTCCATAAACTCTCGGGGGTGACAATAGACGGCGGAAGCAGTCCGAGGCGGCGGTCGATGACTCCCAAATGCTCGAGCTTGTTGGGGTTGGCGAGGTGTCGGATGTTCCAAGTCAATAGGAAATCAACTTCGTAGAAACTGGCAACCGCTAGATGTAAGGCGTCGCCCGTGGTCGATTCCGGCATGAGACGATGACGGACATAAAGTTCCGATATCGACAAAACTTCGTCGGTGATTTGCAGCGATTCCAATGACTCGGCCAATTCCACGGCCTCCTGCTGGCCTGGATAACTGCCTGCCCGCAATTCGCTCAACACGGCTTCCGAGGTGCGCAACTCAAAAGCCTGAGATTGCATGGCCCACCATTGACGAGTGATATCGCTACGATAAAGGCTGGCAACGTCTTCCCGCTGAGAAACGTATGAACTGAAAATCGTGGTTTCCAGATATACGGTCTTGCTTGAAAGAATTGGCGAAGCCATTGGAATCCCCTCGGCTATCCTAATTGTAACCTATGACAATGCTTTGGCAATCTAATCCTTACGGCCGGACGACCATCGTGCCGCTCAGCCGCCGGATCAAACGACGCATCTCCAAAACGCTGAGCGTGGAAAGCACCTGCGGGACGGGCAGGCCGGTATCGGAGATGATTTGGTCGATCGGGGTGGCTTCGCCGCCGACCGCCGATAGGACTTGTTGCTCCTGCTCGTTCAACAACAACTCGGCCGGATGGTGGATCGCCTGGCCGTCGTCGCGCGGCGCGGCCTCGACCAGCGGGCCTAGCTCCTCCAACACGTCGTCGGCCGATTCGACCAGCTTCGCCCCGTCGCGGATCAGCCGGTGGCAGCCGCGCGACGTGCGGCTATCGACGTTGCCCGGCACGGCGAACACCTCGCGCCCCTGCTCCATCGCGTGCCGGGCGGTAATCAGCGCCCCGCTCCGCTCGGCCGCCTCGACCACGATCACCCCCAACGACATGCCGCTGATCAGGCGGTTTCGCTGCGGGAACATCCCGGCCAATGGTTCCCCGCCGGCCGGCGATTCGCTCACCAGCGCCCCGCGGGCGGCAATCTCCGCGGCCAGCTTGTCGTGTTCCGGCGGGTAGATGTTCAGCACGCCGGAAGCCAACACGGCGATGGTTCGACCGCCGACGGCCAACGCGCCGCGATGGGCGGCGGCGTCGATACCCCGGGCCAGGCCGCTGATGACGGTCAAGCCCGCGCGGGCCAGCGAGCCGGCCAACCGTTCGGCCATCCGCAGACCGTATTGCGTTCCGTGCCGTGTGCCGACGATGCCGATCGCCAGGGCGTCGTCCGGTTTCAACTTGCCGCGGACGAAGAGCACGCCCGGCGGATCGTGTATCTCGCGCAAGGAACGCGGATAGTCGGGGTCGGTCTCGACGAGGATGTCGATGCCGCGTTGCCGGCACAGCTCGATTTCCGCCCTCACGTCGATCTCGTGGTCGGCATCGACGAACTTCCGCGTCAGTTTTGGCCCGATGCCCTGGACCTCGAGCAGTTCGCTGGGCGCGGCGGCCAGCACAGCCCGGGCCGATCCGAACCGCTCCAGCAGCGCCTTGCGTATCCGCGGCCCGACGCCCGAAATCATCGACAGCCGAAGCGTGTCGAGCAGATCGTCTTGCATGGGGTCCTCCGCGGTAAGAACGTATTTTGAAATCATTCATTTAGCCCGCCGTGAATACCATTTAGCCCGCCGTGAATACACGGCGGGGAAGTGGTTTTTCGCCCCACACCGTGCCCCGGGTGTATTCACCCGGGGCTAAATACGTGTATTTCCTTCCATCGCAGCTTGAACCTCGACCGGGGCAACATCTTCGACCAATTCCACGTGTCCCAAGCGACTCGGCAGTACGAAGCGGAGCCGGCCGTCTTGGACCTTCTTGTCGTGCATCATGGCGTCGAGAACTCTTTGGGGATCGAGCTTTGGTGGTTCCACCGGCAAGCCGAAAGTTTGCAGGAGCGCGCGGAGCCGGTCGGTATACGAGGCATCGACGCGACCCAACCGCTCGGCCAATCGCGCGGCGCAGATCATGCCGACGGCCACCGCCTCGCCGTGCAAGAGCGGAGCGCGGATGCTGGCCGCCCTCACCCCCGGCCCCTCTCCCAAAGGGAGAGGGGAGATCATTTCGAAGGCGTGGCCGAACGTGTGGCCGAAGTTCAACACGGCGCGCAGCCCGTTCTCTTCCCGCTCGTCGCGCTCGACCACCTCGGCCTTCAACCGGCAGCAGCGGGCGACCACGGAAACCAGCACTTCTTCCTTGCGTTCGACGATAACGGCGGCATTTTGTTCCAGGAAACCGAAAAACTCGGCGTCGAGCGCCGCGCCGTACTTGACCGCCTCTGCCAGGCCCGCGAGGTACTCCCGGTCGGGTAGCGTTGAGAGCGTGGCAATGTCCACGAGTACGCCGATCGGCTGGTGGAACCCGCCGACGATGTTTTTGGCCTCCGGCAGATTGATACCCACCTTGCCGCCGACGGAGCTGTCCACCTGGGCCAGCAGCGAGGTGGGCACTTGCATGAAGCGCAGCCCGCGTGCGAACGTGGCGGCGACGAATCCGGCCAGATCGCCGACGACCCCGCCGCCGACGGCCGCGACGACGCTCCGGCGGTCGGCGCCCAGATCGAGCAGTCCCTGCCAAAGACTGAGGGCCGCCTCGGGCGACTTGCTCTGCTCGCCCGGATCGACGACGATCACATCGACCTCGATGTCTTGTTCACCAAGAGATTCGGCCGCCCGCATGGCGTGGAGTTTGTGAACGTTTTCGTCGGTAATCAGAACGACGTGCGTTGTTTTCGCTCGATCGACAAGGAACCGTCCCGCGTCAACGAGATTTCCCGCGCCGATCTCGACGTCGTAGCTCCGCTCGGCAAGGTTTACACGGATGGTTTGAGCGGCAGCCATAAAAAACCTTCCAGAGGACATCAAACAATTTCGTTCATTATTGCCGCCACGTCCTCGGGCAACATTTTCCGAAGTTCGGGATGCGATTCCACCAGACGAAGAATGTCGGCGAAATCCTTCTGCCGCTTACTCGCCCGTCGTTCGGGTTCCCGCCATGCCTTGATCTTCCCTTGCAAGGCGTCTTCCAGGCTCGCCACCCGCATAAGAATTCCATGCACGTCGGCCGGCACTGCACGAGCGGGATAGTCCCGGTAAAACGACTCCGTGCTGATTTGCACGCTTACCTTCGAGCGTCCTTTCAGGTTGATCGACCACTCGAACCGCTCGGCCTTGAATCCGGCCTCCTCCAGCGCTCGAACTGCGTCTTCGACGCGGTCCGTGGCCACGACAACGTCCACGTCGGCGGTGGCCATCGGCTCTTTGGCCCAGTGATTGACGGCAAGTCCGCCGATCATGCACCAGGGGATTTCCAGCCGTTCCAGTGTTTCCACCAACAACAGCACGTCGCCGCCGCCGCCGGCGGTCTGCCAATCGTAAAACTGTCGGCCCGTCATGTCCCGACTCCTTTTTCGGCATTTTATGCAAGATCGAACGGGAACGCCATCACCTCGGCGATTGTTTTCGCCCCGGCGGCCAACATCACCAGCCGGTCGAAGCCCAGCGCCACGCCGACCGACGACGGCAGACCGGACCGCATCGCCGCAAGCAGCCGGTTCTCTTCCGGCAAGGGCGGCTTTCCGTCGGCGAGACGTTGGGCGTTGGTCCGCGCGTTTCGCATCCGTAGTTCGTCGGGATCGAGCAGTTCGTGATAGCCGTTTGCCAACTCCACTCCGGCGACGAACAACTCAAATCTTTCGGCCACGGGCGGGTTGCCCGGCCTCACGCGGGCCAACGCCGCTTGGCCGGCCGGATAATCGAAAAGCAACACCGGCCGATCGAACCCCAGACGCGGCTGCACACGTTCGACCATCAGCAGATCGAGCCATCCGTCGCGGTCTTCCCGTGCAAGAGTGGCCGGTGGTTGGATGCCGAACTTTTCGACCGCCGCCGCCAGCGTCGCAGCGTCGGCTGCGTGCGGATCAAGACCCACGTATCGCTCGAACGCCTCGCGGTAGCTCATCCGCTCGGCCGGACCGCGCTCGAGCATCGCTTCGCATAGCTCGCTGGTCAACTGCATTCCCTCGTCCAACCCGTCGCCCGGCCGATACCACTCGACCAGCGTAAACTCGGGGTTATGCAGCGGGCCGAGTTCGCCCTGGCGAAAGACGCGGGCGACCTGATAGATCGCCCCGGCGCCGGCGGCCAGCAGCCGCTTCATGTGAAACTCGGGCGAGGTTTGCAGCCAGAGCCGGGGGACTGGGGGCTGGGGGCTGGGGACTGGGGATTTACCGCTTGCGGTTTCGCACTGGCCACTGACCACTGGCCACTGACCACTGCCATCCGCCCTCACCCCCGGCCCCTCTCCCAAGGGGAGAGGGGAGATGTCAGTGCGGAATGGATCGAGGTGCCGGTCGATCACCGTGCCGGCCGAGAGGACCGGCGTTTCGACTTCCAGAAAGCCGCGGGAGTCGAAATACTCCCGCAACCGGCGGAGCATGTCTGCCCGCAAGCGAAGATTGGACCAATTAGCCGTCGGACGGAAATCGTCGAACATGGTACGGTTGTTGGTCATTAGCTTCTCAAGTCCTCTCGCTGCCATCCTACCTTAGAGCGTGTCCGTAAATAGAAACAACCGTATTTAGCCCCGGGTGAATACACCCGGGGCAAGCGGTTTTCGCGTTTTCACCCGGCCCGCCGTGTATTCACGGCGGGCTAAATGGACTTTTTTCAGGACACGCTCTTAGTTCGCATAATTCACCACACAGCGGAGGAGGAGGCATCAGGCGTTCTGGCGAGAATTGACTTCATGGGCCGGGAATCTGGTCGCTGGCATCATCCGGCAGTTCCTGGACCTCATCGTCCGCCGCTCCGAGCGTCCGCCTGATAAGCATGGACTCACCGGCTACCGAGAGCGTTATTCCATCTTTGTCCATTCTCGCAACGAATTCTGGCAGGCAATCTGAAACTTTGTTCAAGAGTGCTTGGATGGGGTCGCGAACGTACTTTTCGAGAAACAATCCCATGGTAGGTCCGGCGACCGACTCAAGGTGTTCCCACGCAGATTCGCCCTTATACACCTCTCCCTGTTGACGGAGAAATGCCGCCTCAAGTTGGTCGAGCTTTGGATTTGGTGTGGCGTCGAGGACCACCAAGACAGGTGTGTACCGGCTCTGTCGGCAGTCCACCGGGAAATCCAGTTCCTCCTGCCAGCGTCCTTGTCCAGACGAAGCAATCGTCACACGGATTTTGAATTCGTAGGCTTTCTGTTGCCGAATGCAGTCAACTTGCCTTCCTTTACGCGAATCACCCGCGCGGCGCACAGGACTGGCTTTGGCACTGAATGGAACGCCGCCGATTGCATGTGCGATAATCGGTTCGAACAGATAGCCGGTTTCCTGCCCGGCGCGGTTGTCGATGTCGAAGAACCACTTCCGCCAAAACAGCAAACCCGTGAGGGTCGTTGCACTAATCGTGCCAAATTGCAGCAGTCCTCTGGGGCCGACTTGTTCGATGGTGGGGATTGGTTGCGTTTGCAGGATGCGCTCGTACTTCAACCGCCGCTTGTGGAGATTCGCAAGGCACGAGAAGAACGTGTCCGAATCAGGATTCAATTTGACAAGACGCTCCATCAAAGGAAGGAATTCTACTCCCGAGATGTTCAAGGAACCGGGTTCGCGCTGGTCGAAAAACGGAGGCAAGTCACTCGGCAACTCAGGAAAATGGTCCGAAAGCCCCAAATCCCGAGCAATGATTCCGATCAAGCAGACACAAGCATCGTCAGACAGAGGAATGGCTTGGCCGCTCCCCCCCGCCGCACGGGCCTTTTCAACCATCGCCTTTTGGGTTTGTGTCAGTCCCATAACGCCCTCTGCAATTCCTTTTGTACCCCGACTCCGAATCGTCGTCGGACTCTGCTCGCGACGGATTCAAGGGCAGGACTCATCCCGCTGGAAAGCGTAGGCACGAACGTCAACAAGGCGCCACCTGACTTAATCTCTTGCGGTGCGTTTAGGTCGGAGAGCAACAGTTCGGCAATTATCCGTGCGAGCAATGGCGGGACGGCGTTGCCAATTAGCTGTGCTCTATCGGCCTTTGATCCGAAGAATACAAAATCATCAGGGAACGTCTGGAGGTGTGCGCATTCTCGGTTTGTCAACGGCCGGTGTTCGGAAGGATGGAGAAAGTCTCTGAGCGAACCACCAGTGATTGATTTTGATGGTTCATCGGCTCGCAATCGTCGTACGCCTGACGGGGCTCCCCCTCTGCGTTCAGTCGGCATCCCGTCCATAACTCGACGGAAAGCTCGCCTACGGTAGCTATCGTGCCACAGTTTTTCCGGCAAGTCCCGCATTCTCTGCCCCGGCTGAAGAAGCTCAGCCCTCGCAAGGTCGAGTCCTTCCAACGGCTTGCTTACGTGGTCTGGCGGCGTTCCTGGTTCACAGTCGGATGGAGGCGGTAAGTCAGCAAGCGATTCCGCCAAACAGGGCGTGGGGGTCAACAGTTTCGCGGCCAAATGCGCCCCTGGCGCGCCGTGTGCGCTATGCGTCGGTTGGGGAAACGATGGATCCCAACCAAGACCGCCAATCGCAACTACTCGTTTGCGGTGTTGCGGAACGCCGTAGTTCGCCGCGTTAATTTTTCTAAGGTGAACGCGGTATCCAGCTTCTAGGACAGGAGCCAGCAAGTCCAAGACAAAACGACCATCAGCCCCGGTAAGAAATCCCTCCACATTCTCAAAGACAAACGCCTGTGGTTTCTTCCGTGCAACGATCCGTGCGAAGACCGTTACCAATGAATTTCGTTCGTCGTCGTCTCGCCTTTTGCCCGCCGAAGAGAATCCTTGACAGGGTGGACCGCCTGCGATAACGGTGCTCTTGGGGATTTCCGAGAATTCCGTTATGTTTTCTTCCATAACATGGCCGCCGATGTTGGCCTGATACGTGTAGATAGCAGGTTTCCAGTTGTCAATGGCGCGAATCGGTCGAAAGCCGGCGCGTTGAAACCCGAGCGAAAGGCCGCCCGCGCCACAGAACAGGTCTACCAATGTTGGCGTCTCACCGCTACTGACCATATTACAATCGCCTTCGTACAGACTTCAATTCCGGGGCAATCCCAGGAGCGCCATTCGTAATCATTGCCCCGACTCAACCGCTCTGCCTAAACCCCCCTATTCCTTCACCCGCTCGATGTACTGACCGGTGCGGGTGTCGATCTTCACGAGATCGCCGATGTTGACAAAGGCGGGGCAGGGGAACTCGGCCCCGGTATCGACCTTGCAGGGCTTGGAGACGTTGGTCGCCGTGTTGCCTTTCGCGCCCGGCTCGCAATATTCAACCCGCAGCACGACGTGGTTGGGCGGAGTCATGCTGATCGGCTGGTTGTTGTGCAACACGATGTCGCAGGGCATGCCCTCCTTCAGATACTTCCAGGCGTCGTCGACTTGCTCGGCCGTCAGTTCGTATTGTTCGTAGGTCTCGTTCTCCATGAACACGAACTGGTTCTGCTGGCGGTAGAGGAACTGGGCCTGGATTTCCTCGATCTCGGCGGCTTCGAGCGAATCGCCGCTCTTGTAGGTGCGGTCGAGCACTGTGCCGCGGAGCAGGTTCCGCAGCTTGCACTTGTAGAGTGCCTGGCCCTTGCCCGGCTTGACGAAGTTGCACTCGATCATAATGTACGGATCGCCGTCCAATTGGACCTTCAATCCCTTGCGAAAATCGCTGGTGTTGTAGCTGGCCACGACTGTTCTTCCCGTTTCACTTTCTGAAGATGGTTGGTTATGGTAGGATTCGCCATTATGGTGAGTTGTACTCTAAACGGCGGACCGCGCAACACACTATCATGTCGGACCGATTGGCAATCGGCCTTGGACGAGGCAATCCGCGACACGGCCGAGTTGTGTCGGCTGTTGGACTTGGACCCCGCGTTGTGGGCCGAGGCTGCGACGGCGACCGGCCAGTGGCCGCTGTTGGTTCCGCGTCCGTATTTGTCTCGCATTCGTCGCGGCGATCCGGCCGACCCGCTGTTGTTGCAGGTCTTGCCCAAGGCGGCCGAACTTGCGACGGCGCCCGGCTACTCGGCCGATCCGCTCGGCGAGGCCCATGCCCGTTGCGGCCCCGGTCTGCTACGGAAGTACCAAGGCCGAATCCTGATGGTAACAACTGGTGCCTGCGCCGTCCATTGCCGGTTCTGCTTCCGGCGATATTTTTCGTTCGATCGAGTGTCGGCGGTTGCATCTGGGGATGAAGAAACATTGCCTTCCGCTTCCCCCCATTGTAACGGGGGGGCACTTGAGGAGAGAGGATGCCTCGGAGAAGATGCACAGGCCGACAATATCGATTCCGTCTTGCGAACGGTTGCCGCCGATCGCTCGATCCATGAGATTATCCTCAGCGGCGGCGACCCGCTGATGCTGTCGGATCGGGTACTGGCCGGATTGATCGAGCGGCTGGCCGAAATCCCCCACTTGCGCCGGCTGAGGATACACTCCCGGATGCCGGTGGTGGTTCCGCGGCGCGTGGCCGACGAGTTGATCGACTCGATTCGTTGTACCCGGCTATCAACTATTATGGTGATCCACGTGAACCACCCGTCCGAGATCGACGAGGAAGTTGCCGGTGTGTTTGCACGGCTGATCGACTCCGGCGTTCCGCTGCTGAGCCAGTCGGTGTTGTTGCGGGGCGTCAACGATCGGGGCGGCGTGCTGGCCGAGCTTTGCGAGCGGTTGGCCGATCTGCGGGTCATCCCGTACTATTTGCATCAACTCGACCCGGTGGCCGGGACGGCCCATTTCGAGGTCTCCGAGGCGACCGGGGCGGCGCTCGTGGCCGAGCTTCGCGCCCGGCTGCCAGGCTACGCCGTGCCGCGCTACGTCCGCGAGACGCGGGGCGGAGTCAGCAAGAAAATCTTGGCGTGAATCTGATATTGAGAGCACCTTGGAGGAATGTAGAATGATGAATGATGAATGATGAATGAAAAAATGCGTGCTGTCTTATGTGATAGCACTCTTGGTTTTCCGTTGTCAGTTCATCATTCATCATTCATCATTCATCATTCATCATTCATCATTCATCATTCATCATTCTTACATGAACACCTGGACCCCCGATTCCTGGCAAACGAAGCCGTTGGCGCAAGGCGTCGACTACGCGGACCGTGCGCATTTGCAACGGACTTTGGCGGAGTTGGCCGCGATGCCGCCATTGGTCGGCAGTTGGGAGATCGAGGAGCTAAAACGCCAGTTGGCAGAGGCGCAGCTAGGCCGGCGATTTCTGCTCCAGGGGGGCGACTGTTGCGAGCGGTTCGACGATTGCCGACCGGAGCCGATCGCCGGAAAGCTGAAAATCCTGCTGGAAATGGGACTGATCCTCGCCGCCGGGCAAAACCGCCGGGTGATTCACGTCGGACGCATCGCCGGTCAATTCGCCAAGCCACGCTCCGCCGAGACCGAGACCCACAATGGCGTTGCGTTGCCCAGTTACCGGGGCGATCTGATCAACCGCCCCGCCTTCACGGCCGAGGCCCGCGCGCCCGATCCTCGACTGCTGCTGCGCGGATATCAGCGCGCCACGCTGACGCTGCACTACATCCACGGGCTGATCGAGGGCGGATTCATTAAGACCATTGCCGGCAAGCCGCTCTGTTGGTGCGGCAGTTGCACTGCCGCACCAGTGAACTCGGGGCGGCAGTGCAACTGCCACCCCAACATTGACCGCGTGGAGTTTTTTACCAGTCACGAAGGATTGCATCTCGATTACGAACGGGCGCAGACCCGCCCGGGGCCGCGCGATTCGACTTGGTATGATCTGACCGCACACTTCCCCTGGATCGGCGACCGCACTCGGTCGATCGGCGGCGCGCACGTCGAGTTTTTCCGCGGCATCGCCAACCCGATCGGCTTGAAGGTTGGGCCGACGATGACGCCCGAGGAGTTGCTCGCCTTAATCGACGTGCTAAACCCCAATGACGAGCCGGGGCGGCTGACGCTCATTCATCGCTTCGGCCTGCGGCGGATCGAGAAATGTCTGCCGCCGCTGGTCGAGGCCGTGCGGCGTTGCGGAAAGACCGTGCTCTGGTGCTGCGACCCGATGCACGGCAACACGCAGTTGACCCAAGGCGGGCTGAAAACCCGCGATTTCAACCACGTCCTCGGCGAGTTGGACCGGGCCTTCGAGATCCACGCCAGGTTGGGATCGGTCCTTGGCGGGGTGCACTTCGAGCTGACCGGCGAGAATGTCACCGAGTGTATCGGCGGGGCCGGCGGACCGAGCGAGGCCGACCTGGGCAAGGCGTATCTCAGCGACGTCGATCCCCGCCTAAACTACGAACAAGCGTTGGAAATGGCCGCCTCTATCGCCCGCCGAACGGGAAATTCGCGGAAATATGCCCGCCGGTTGCCACCCGTGGGCTTAAACCGCGAGAATTCCAATTCCCAATAATTATTGCGGAAGTTGCCGGCCGATCCGCGCGAAGGTATAATGACATCTTCTTTGCAAGGAGTCCGATCATGAAATTTCCGCGTTTTCGTTGGCAAGCGTTGAAAACCGCCTTGTTCTGTCTGTTCGGCTGGCTGTCGATTCACGGGTTCGCATTGGCCCAGGCGGTCAAGCAAGCCGAGAAAAAGAGCAGCACCACCGGCGGCGGTGCATACGTAATGGCCTACGGCCTGGTGATTCTTGGCGCGACGTTGGGCTTGTTGTTTGTCTGCCGCTCGAGCAACCGCCGCGACCGTGCACGCCCCGAGGTCTACGGCGAAGCGAAAGCCGACGAGAAGGAAGAAGAGTAGCCCCCCCGCCCGTTTTTTCCGTCCCTGATCGTAGGACGGGTTGTCAACCTGTCCCTCCCCCAGAAAAAAACAGCCGCCCTGTTCTCACAAGACGGCCGGTTGCCCCGTGGGGCATGGCGGAAAGACTGGCGGACCAGGATCCCAGGGCTTGCCCCCACCGTGGCGGGTGCTTGCCGGGCCGATAAAAAAACCGTAGAACATGGGTTGCATGTACTACGGTTGGTCGCCCATCGCTGGGCAGATGGCGGAAGCTAGCAGCGTTCCCGTTTCGAGTTCCCGGAGATAACACAATGAGTTCATTGACTGTGAATTTGGAGGGTACGCCTGTATTGGTCGCACAGGGGCGTGTTGAACTGACCAAGCTACGGCTCGATCAAGAAAACCCCCGTATCGGTCTTTACCGAGACAGCCAGCCCAAGGCCACGTTGCTGGAAGCGGACATTCGGCACGCCATACGAAACCGGAGTCCGCACGCCTACTCAAAACTTCGGGATTCGATCGAGATCAACGGAGCAATCATTTACCCTATATGGATCGGCCCGGAGGAAGCGGGGAAACATTTGGTTATCGAGGGCAACACTCGTGCTCTGATATACCGGGAGTTGGCCGAAAAGTACCCTACTGTCGATGAGTGGAAAGCGATACCCGCCAACATCCTGCCCGTCGGTATCCAAGAATCACAACTCAATTTCATCCGTTTAGAGGCCCACCTTCGCGGCGTCACGGAATGGGATGCGTATGAGAGGGCGAGGTACCTCTACATTCTCAATGAAGAGGAGGGTTATTCGGTTCCTCGCCTTGAGCAACTTACGCGCCTTGATGCTCGAAAGATTGAAATTGAAATACGCGCCTTCAGAGACATGGCAGACATCTACCATGAGCGATTTCCAGATGATCCATACGAAGCGCAGAAATTCAGCTACTTCGTTGAGTATGAGAGCAACCAGCTAATTCAGCGGGGCATGCACGCGCGGGGAAAAACGGTCGAGGACTTCTGCGAGTGGGTCGGTGAAGCAAGAATTCCGAAAGCGGAAAACGTGCGTCGACTTCCCGATATCCTTGAGAGTGACGTCGCAACAACGCACTTTGTCAACGATGGATTCGAGAGAGCGATCAGCTATCTGGCTCTCGCAAAGCCGGACATCATTTCGCCTTTGTTTCGGAGTATAGAGGAAGTCATTGACGGGCTGAAAAATATGCCTTTCTACGAAACCGAGCGAATAAGGTCAGGCGACGAACCGGGGCGGATGAGGCGCATAAATGAGCTTGCAGACGTGGTGTTAGCCTTCCGGTCCCAGGTCTCAGAAGATTACGATGAAGTAGCTGATGATTTCAAGGAGGACGGATAGCAATGCCAGCGTCCAAGGCTCACGATCTGATCGTAGCCCTCATAACAAGAAAACTCATTGACTCCGGGTATGAGATTGTTGCAATCGAGTCCGCTCTTGACTGGCTCTTTGGTGACGGATTCCGCTTGCCGCCAGCAATCGTTCTCCATCGGCCGGACGTTCTCGGGATCCGCGACCGCCAGCCATTTATCGCAATTGGTGACGCGAAGACTGTTCACGATCTTGGCGCGCGGCGCACCTCTGAGCAACTCCAGGATTATGCGAGCGTTACAGTGGGCCGGGAGACGACGCCGTGCCTTGTGGTAATCGGCATCCCTCAGAGCGCTGCTGCGAGACTCCGACGGCTTATTGTCCGCCTCAAGATTCCCAACGACCGAATATCAATACTGGCGGTGCCGGATATGTTGTTGGACGGGGGGCCATCATGAAACGGATGCCATCGTTCACTTTTGAGCCGCGATTACGGCCGTATCCACATCAGGTAGAAGCTGTGTCCTTTCTGAGTGAACGTGATTACGCGGCGCTATTTGATGAGCAGGGGTTGGGAAAGACCAAGATCATTATCGACACAATATGTCAGGGTATCGCAACCCAGGTCATCCAGGGTGCCTTGATAGTCTGTAGAAAAAGTCTCCTTGGGACTTGGGAGGATGAGGTCGCCAAGCACTCTTATCTGAAATCCATCCAATTGCGCGGCGGCCCCAATGCGAGAGGCATTCATTTCATGTGGTTTGCTCACTTCTATCTCGTCAATTATGAAATGCTGATCTCCGAAAAAGAACGCATCCGGGATCTGCTTCAAACCCGCGCGATGGCAATGGTGCTCGATGAATCCCAAAGAATCAAAAACCCTAAGAGCAAGGCGACCGAGGCGGTGCATGAGTTAAGAGCTTTCTCCAGGCGGCGGTATATCGTTACGGGGACACCCGTGGCGAACACGCCATACGACATTTGGGCGCAGATTTATTTCCTGGACGGAGGCGCAACCTTGGGCAAGACACTTCAAGAGTTTATCGAGAGATTTTCAGTCGAGAAACAACCCCACAAGGATCGGGTTATTAAAGAGAGCGGTCTCAAACGCCTCCGCAAAGCCCTTTCACCGTTCTCAATACGTCGTTTGAAAGATGATGTGCTCGAACTTCCTGAAAAACGCTATGAGACTATGGTAGTCGATTTGGAGCCGTCGCAACGACAGCGATATGACGAACTGCGAGAGGAGCTTCGACTATCGTTAGTCGCAATGGATGGCAAAACGGTGGAGGATGACGCGAGCAACATCCTGAAACGCTTATTGCGCCTTGTCCAAATAAGCAGTAACCCCCGGCTAATTGACACTTCGTATACCGCGACGCCTGCAAAGGTACAAGTCATACGAGATCTTGTGGCGAAGATACTCAATGTCCAAGAGAAGGTGGTGATATGGACCTCCTTCATCGGCAACATTCGGATGTTACGGAAACTCTTTCACGAGGCGGGGGCCGCAATGCTGTTTGGTGAGGTTCCCATTTCCGAACGCGATTCCATTGTTCGGCGTTTTCAAGTTTCGGAAGACCTACGAGTAATAGTGGCAAATCCAGCAGCCGCCAAAGAAGGTCTTACATTGACCGCCGCGAACCACGCAGTCTACATGGACCGGACTTTTAATCTAGCTGATTACCTTCAATCGCAAGACCGGATACATCGGATCAGTCAAGAACGACCAGCCTATGTGTACAACATTGTTGGTAGGGATACCGTTGACGAATACATCGAGGACGTGGTGTATCGGAAGCAAATGGTGGCGCAGTTTGTTTGCGGAGACCATGACGAACTGCGTATTGCTGAACCGAAATACACGAAAGAAGACATACTGAGGTTACTTGGCGGCTAACCGCGGGGAGGAACAAATGAGTACCAAAGGCGAAAAGAGTTCAACTATCACAGTCGGAGAAACCTCCATCTCAGTGGAGGTAAAGGAGATCCCGATCGAGACCTTACGTTATTATTCGAGTAACCCGCGCATTTTCAGTATATTGAAACATTTTGGTGACAAGGTAAGTCAAGAGCAAATTCAAAGCGAGTTGTGGAAGCTCGATTCCACGAAGGATCTGTTCCATGACATCTTGAACAATGGAGGCTTAGTTGAAGAAATCCTGGTTCGGGGCGTGGAGGTACTCGAGGGGAACTCTCGACTGTGTGCCTACAGGCATTTGCTCAAGAAGGCAAAGGAAAAGGGCAATCAGGATGCGATTGATAGGTGGTCAAGAATACGCGCCAAGATGCTTCCACCGGATGTTAGCGAAGAAGCCGTATTTGCGATCCTGGGGATTCTGCACATTCGCGGCAAAGCCAAGTGGCTTCCCTACGAGCAGGCATGCTATCTCTGGCGTCAAAGCCGCGAATTCAGAAAGACGTACAAGGACCTCGCCGACCAGATCGGCGCGTCCAAGGTTACAGAGGCGGACGTCAAGAACAGCATAGAAGCGTACACGATGATGGAGAAAAGCCGGATAACCGACCCCAATAAGTTCAGTTACTTTTTCGAGTACGTGAAGAGCAGAAAAATAAAGGAAGCGGCTGAGTCATTGCCTCCTGACCAAGAGCTTGATCGTCTGTTCGTAGGTTGGGTTGATAATGAGGAGATCCCAAAAGCAGAGAATGTGCGCGACCTCCCCCTGATACTTCATGACAAGAAGGCACGTCAAACATTCCTGCAAAAAAAGGGCTCATTTGAAGACGCTCTTGAAATCGCGAAGGACCGACACCCTGAGGCTAAATCGTCGTTTTACAACAAGCTCAAAAAAGCGACGGAAGCGTTGGAGAATGCTGAAGAAATGCGCATAAAGGAGGAGATAGAAAAGGATACAGGCAAAAAGCATATCTTAAAGAACCTCTGCAAGACAGTAAACCAGTTTTGCAGGGCAGTGGGGTTGGAAGTACCTCAGGCTAATGCCAAAAAGAAGAGGCAAAGCCCCTGAGATCAGCATGGGATGAGGGGGTACATCCGTGTTACGTCGCAATATGCGAATCCGGGCGGAACTAACTTATGAACAGAATATTACTCATCGAGCCGGACTACCGATCAAAGTTTCCCCCGTTGGGGCTTCTCCGTATCTCGACCTACCACAAGTCTCGTGGGGACATGGTGACGTTTTCACGAGGATGTAGCGAGACACTGAGGCAGGCAAATTGGCATCGCCTCTACGTTTCCACGTTGTTTACTTGGGAGCTTCCTCGCGCCGTCCGCACGATCAAATACTACCTCAATAGCGTCTCGAATTCGCGCAACATTGTTGTCGGAGGGATCGGCGCCACCTTGATGCCTGAGTACATCGAAAGTCGCGTACCTTGCACCATCCTCAAAGGGCGAATCGACTGCACGGGCATGCTCGGGCCAGGCATGCCATCCCTTGACGGATTCATACCCGATTATTCAATCGTGGACTCGGTAGAATGGCGGTATAAGCCGGAAGACTCCTACTTTTGCCGTACAACCAAGGGATGTATTCGGAAGTGCAAGTTTTGCGCCGTCAGGTGTCTTGAGCCACGGTTTGCCCAAATTACAAATTGGAGAAGGCAACTCAAAGAGGTTCGGGAAACTTTCGGGGAACGCCAGCATATTGTGTTCCTTGACAACAATGTTACCGCCGCTCCCAACTTAGAACAGATTATTAGTGCCATCAGGCGAGAAGGTTTTGAGAAGGGGGCGGTCCGTGACAATCGAAAACGGCGGGTCGATTTCAACCAGGGAATCGACGCGCGGCTGATTACGCGGAAGGTCGCTAAGTGCCTCTCGCATATCAATCTTTCTCCTGTCAGGCTGGCCTTTGACTACGATGCTGTGGAACCGTTCTACCGGAAAGCTATTCGGCATTTAGCAGATGCAGGTTTTCGGCATTTCACGAATTATGTGATGTTCAATTTCAATGATTCCCCACAAAGTCTCTTCCGCCGCATGAAGATTAACATAAGGCTATCAAGAGAACTGGATGTGGCGATCACGAGCTTTCCGATGCGCTACATCCCGATTGACGATATCAGCAGGCAGTACGTCTCTCCCGGCTGGCACTGGCGTTATCTGCGGGGTATTCAGTGCGTGCTTCTTGCTACCCACGGCATGGTTAGCCCGAAGGCTCGTTTCTTTGCGGGAGCTTTCGGGCGATCCTATAAGGAATTCCTTGAAATTCTCTCTATGCCGGACCGTTATATTATTCAGCGTGAGAAATATAAGGAGAATGAAGCGGCAGATTGGCGAAAACGCTTCCGCCGGTTATCGGCGAGCCGTAGAACCAAGCTATTAGACATACTGGCACAACTAAATGGGGCAAGAGACAAGAAGGCTAAAATGAGTCGCCATACGGCGTTCCGGGAATTACTGGAGCACTACTATCCCGGTGGACAAGTGCTGCGCGAATAGAAGGATGTCCCAACCATCGCCAGCGTCCCTTGCGAGGACATCGGCGTGCTGGTGGTCGATCAGCCGCAGAGCACCTACACCCACGCCGCGCTGGCCGCGCTCGTGCGTTCCGGCGCCGTGCTGGTCGTCTGCGGACGCGACCACTTGCCCGCCGGCGTGCTGCTGCCGCTGGCCGACCATTGCCAGGTCGTTTGGCGCGTGGCCGAACAAGTGGCCATAAGCAAGCCGCTGCGGAAACGACTTTGGAAACAGTTGGTCCGGGCAAAAATCCGCGCCCAGGCCCAAAACCTGCCCGCTACCCGCCCCGCCAGAAAAAAACTCTTGGAACTGGCCCGGCAGGTCCGCTCGGGCGACCCGACGAACGTCGAGGCCCAGGCCGCAAAGGTCTATTGGCGCCACTGGCTGCCGGACGTGCCCTTCCGACGCGACACCGACGGCAAGGGACTGAACTCGCTGTTGAACTACGGCTACGCAATTCTCCGCGCGGCGGTGGCCCGGGCACTGGTGGCCGCCGGTTTGTTGCCCGCCATCGGACTTTTCCACTCGAACCGCTCGAACGCCTTCTGTCTGGCCGACGACCTGATCGAGCCGCTTCGGCCGCTGGTCGACCGCCGTGTGCGCGAGCTGCGCGAGGGGGACTGTCCCAATTTTCTCGGCGCCGCCGAAGAACGTCCCACGGGCCGACCCGGCTGCCGAGAAAATGGGACTGTCCCCTTCGTGCCCGAATTGAATCCGGAGACCAAGCGGGGCTTGTTGAAGCTGTTGGCCGATCCGGTGCGGATGGGCCATCAGCGCGGTCCCTTGATGGTCAACCTGCACCGCATGGTCGCCTCGCTGGTCCGTTGCTACCAAGGCGAAAGCGACCGACTGGAGATACCCCGAGCATGTACCTCAGCGGATACCGATGCATGTGGATCGTAGCGATGTTCGACTTGCCGGTCGACACGAAGCAGGCCCGCCGCGCCTACACCCACTTCGTGAAATTTCTCAAGCGGGACGGGTTTACGCGGATGCAGTACTCGGTCTACGGCCGCCACACGCCGAGCAAGGAGAACGCCGAAGTCCACGTCGGCCGGATCAAGGCCCATCTCCCCCCGGATGGAGAGGTGCGAGTCATCACCATCACCGACAAGCAGTTTGAGCGGATGAAGGTGTTTTGGGGAAAATACCGCACAGCGCCCGAGCAACCGCCTCCTCAATTGCAGCTTTTCTGAGCGCACTTTCCCCGTAAACCGTTGCCCCGACTTACCTTAGGTGGGAGGTAGTGTATCCGATCCCAGCCTGTGAGCAAGCCGCAACCCGCGACCGACGACCCGCCACCGGCCCCGCAGTGTATCCGATCCCAGCCTGTGAGCAAGCCGCAACGCTGGAGTGCCGGTTCCACAGCCGCGTTTAGTGTATCCGATCCCAGCCTGTGAGCAAGCCGCAACGTCGTAACTCGTTGGTGCGTAACAAATTGTAGTGTATCCGATCCCAGCCTGTGAGCAAGCCGCAACACCCTTGCCGTTGCAGCTATCTGGACTGGTAGTGTATCCGATCCCAGCCTGTGAGCAAGCCGCAACTACCCGAGCCGTGCGTCTAATGGCAGGTGGAGTGTATCCGATCCCAGCCTGTGAGCAAGCCGCAACGGACATTGGAAGAACACAACGCAAACTCTAGTGTATCCGATCCCAGCCTGTGAGCAAGCCGCAACGATATACGTGCCGGGGTGGATCGGGTGGTAGTGTATCCGATCCCAGCCTGTGAGCAAGCCGCAACTCGTTCTCACCGGGGGCCTCGGCCACCACCATGAGTGTATCCGATCCCAGCCTGTGAGCAAGCCGCAACACAAACCTGAGCCGATGATTGGGCTGTGACGAGTGTATCCGATCCCAGCCTGTGAGCAAGCCGCAACTCAATGATGTACGATCACTTACTCGCCCGCGTAGTGTATCCGATCCCAGCCTGTGAGCAAGCCGCAACGTGTCCTGAAACCTCCTTTGACGACTGCCGAGTGTATCCGATCCCAGCCTGTGAGCAAGCCGCAACGCGTTCGCCAAATGAAACTTGAAAGGAAAAGAGTGTATCCGATCCCAGCCTGTGAGCAAGCCGCAACTCTGTGCTACGACTGACGCGCCCCACTTCCAGTGTATCCGATCCCAGCCTGTGAGCAAGCCGCAACAACAAAAGGGTGCGATATTTAAAACAACAACAGTGTATCCGATCCCAGCCTGTGAGCAAGCCGCAACTCGACCCCCTGCTCGATGGCGAGTAGATTTTAAGTGTATCCGATCCCAGCCTGTGAGCAAGCCGCAACACCTAATAGTATACTAATATAGTATATTTAGAGTGTATCCGATCCCAGCCTGTGAGCAAGCCGCAACCGTCCGTCACCATCTAACCCCTGCAACTCGAAGTGTATCCGATCCCAGCCTGTGAGCAAGCCGCAACCTAGAGGGGAGGTTGCGGATCAACACTAAAAGTGTATCCGATCCCAGCCTGTGAGCAAGCCGCAACTCCCGGCCTTCCGGCCACCTCCGACTCACTAGTGTATCCGATCCCAGCCTGTGAGCAAGCCGCAACGGGTCGACCGGCTGTCTTCATTCGTTTGGCAGTGTATCCGATCCCAGCCTGTGAGCAAGCCGCAACTCCGACACCTTGCACGCCAAGGCGCGGGGAGTGTATCCGATCCCAGCCTGTGAGCAAGCCGCAACAAAGATTCAAGGATACACAACACGAGAAATAGTGTATCCGATCCCAGCCTGTGAGCAAGCCGCAACCGGGGTCAAGCCGGAGACGGGCAGCAAGATAGTGTATCCGATCCCAGCCTGTGAGCAAGCCGCAACATTGGGTTTATGTGGGGGCGGATTTCAGTCGCAGTGTATCCGATCCCAGCCTGTGAGCAAGCCGCAACACGAAAAGGAAGCGAACCGCGAACTGGTAAAGTGTATCCGATCCCAGCCTGTGAGCAAGCCGCAACTGCTGAATTGTTATCAATCCGCAGTCCACAAAGTGTATCCGATCCCAGCCTGTGAGCAAGCCGCAACCTGGACGAACACGGATCGAGCCAGCCGGGAAGTGTATCCGATCCCAGCCTGTGAGCAAGCCGCAACATTGGGATTGTACGGGGGCGGATTTCCGCCACAGTGTATCCGATCCCAGCCTGTGAGCAAGCCGCAACCCATAAATGGGCAAACCCGTCAATACGTATAGTGTATCCGATCCCAGCCTGTGAGCAAGCCGCAACCACGTCGCAAAGAGGTTGTGGCGAGTGTCTAGTGTATCCGATCCCAGCCTGTGAGCAAGCCGCAACAGGGTGAGAGCAAAGGCAACTGGCCTGCCCCAGTGTATCCGATCCCAGCCTGTGAGCAAGCCGCAACGACCACAAAACAACGTCCATCGACATTACGAGTGTATCCGATCCCAGCCTGTGAGCAAGCCGCAACCAATGGGCGCAGGAAGCTATTGCGGCGCTAGTGTATCCGATCCCAGCCTGTGAGCAAGCCGCAACGATTGACGATACAGGAACATTGCACGTTTGAGTGTATCCGATCCCAGCCTGTGAGCAAGCCGCAACGTGGCAGAGCAGCAACGATCACAGGGGGGGTAGTGTATCCGATCCCAGCCTGTGAGCAAGCCGCAACTGCTTATGCCAATTGAATCGGGAAGCGGAAAGTGTATCCGATCCCAGCCTGTGAGCAAGCCGCAACCAACAGACATCAAGGGATATAGTGGACCCCAAAAACTGGACCACGACTTTGAGTCGAATCCCTGGTAGGATTGGTCCATATTTTGGGAGAAAGACATGAGAACGAAGCGGCGACGGATCGAGGCGGCCTTGAAGGCCAAGGCGGCGTTGGCGGCGGTGCGGGGGGATCGGACGACAAGCGAACTGGCCTCCCATTTCGGCCTGCATCCCACGCAGATCGGGCAATGGAAGCGGCAGTTGCTCGACGGCGCGACGGAGTTGTTCTCCGACGATCGGCGACGCGAGGTGCAGA